>JANMSV010000160.1:0-4052 GCA_031389685.1 Betaproteobacteria bacterium | reverse complement strand
CTTCGTGCCGGCGGGCGACCATGCCGTGGGCGTGGTGAAGACCTACGGCGCGCTCGGCATGCGCCAGGCCGGCATCAAGTTGATCGGCCCGGGCGACCTGACGCAGGACATCACGCTGCAGTCCATGGGCGACGACGGGGTGGGCCTGATCACCATTCACCACTACAACGCCGATCTGGACAACGCGGCCAACCGGCGCCTGGTCGCGGCCTGGAAGCAGGAGTACGGCCCGGGCAGCACGCCGGACTTCATGGGCGTGCAGGGCTACGACGGCATGGCGGCGATCGCGCACGTGGTGACCACGCTAAAGGGGCGCGTGGATGCCGACGGGGCGATGGCGGCGCTGAAGGGGTGGAAATACGACGCCAGCCCGCGCGGGCCGATCATGATCGACCCGGCGACGCGCGACATCGTGATGAACGAGTACCTGAGCGAACTGGTGAAAAAAGACGGGCGCCTGGTGCAGAAGAACATCGGCGTCATCACCGCGGTCAAGGACATGTGCAAGGAGCTCAAGGAAGGCAAGTGCGCGCAGTAGCGGGGATCAAGGCGCAGGACCGCTCCTTGTAGATGGACCTGATCAGCATCCTGCTCGGCGGGCTCGCCGCCGGCATGGTGCTGTTCATCGTGTCGGTGGGGCTGTCGGTGACCATGGGGCTGATGGGCTTCGTGAATCTCGCGCACGGCGGCTTCGCCATGCTCGGCGGCTACGCCATCGTGCTCGCCATGCGCCACTGGGAACTGCCGTTCGCGGCTGCGCTGGCGCTGGGCTTCGCCGCGGTCGCCGCCCTGTCGGTAGTGCTGGAGCGCGCCCTCTATGCGCGCCTGTACCGCGCCTCCGAGCTCGACCAGGTGCTGTTCACCATCGGCCTGGTGTTCACCATGATCGCGCTGGTCACGCTCGCGGTCGGCCCGGAGTCGCAGCGCGTCGAACTGCCGGCGTGGCTCGACGGCCAGACCGACCTGGGCTTTCTCAAGTACCGCAGCTACAGCCTGGCGCTGATCGCGGCCGGCACGCTGCTGATGCTCGCGCTGTGGCTGGGCTTCGAGCGCACGCGCATCGGCGCCAGAATCCGCGCCGCGGTGGACAACCGCCGCATGGCCGAGTCGCTGGGCGTGGACGTGGGGCGCCTGTTCACCCTCACATTCGCGCTGGGCAGCGGCCTCGCCGCGGTGGGCGGGGGCCTGGGCGCCGAGATCCTCGGGCTCGATCCGCAGTACCCGCTGCGTTACCTCGCCTACTTCCTCATCGTCGTGGCGGTCGGGGGCCTGGGGCGCGTGACCGGCGTGTTCTTCGCCGCGCTGCTCATCGGCGTGCTCGATTTCACGCTGAAGATCTACTTTCCCAAGGGCGGCACGATGTTCATCTACGCGCTGACCCTGATGTTCCTGCTGGCGCGGCCGCAGGGCCTGTTCGGCAAGCGCGGCACATGAGCACGCCGCTGCCCGCCGCGCTCGCGCTGGCGCGCCGCCACCGGCTGCAATGGTGGGAGGCGCTGCCCTGGGCCGCCGGGATCGCCGTGTTCTTCCTGTTCCCGAATTACCTGGCATTCGGCACCCAGGTGCTGGTCGCCATCCTGTTCGCGCTGTCGCTGGACCTGGTGCTCGGCTACGCCGGCATCGTCACGCTGGGCCACGCGGCCTTCTTCGGCGCGGGCGCGTACACGGTGGGCATGCTGGCGGCGCACTGGGGATGGAATGAGCCGCTCTCGGGACTCGCCGCCGCGGCGCTGGTGGCGGGCAGCATCGGCTTGCTGAGCGGCTGGGTAGTGCTGCGCACGCACGGCCTGACGCTGCTCATGCTGACGCTGTGCACCATGGCGCTGCTCGAGCAGGCGGCCAACATGTTCTCCGCCTGGACCGGCGGCTTCGACGGCATGCCGGGGCTCGCCTACCAGCCGATCCTCGGGCAGTTCGAGTTCGACGTGCTCTATTTCCGCTCGCAGTACCTGTACGCGCTGGCGGTGCTGTTTGTTTGCTTCGTCCTGGTGCGCGTGCTGGTGTATTCGCCTTTCGGACGCAGCCTCACCGGCATCCGCGAGAATCTATTGCGCATGCACGCGGTGGGCGCGCCGGTGCGCGCCAGGCAGGTGCTGGCCTACGCCATCTCCGCGGCGCTCGCCGGGGTCGCCGGCGCGGTGTTCGTGCAGGCCACCGGCTACGTCAACCTTGCCGTGCTCGGCCTGGAGCGCTCGGCCGGCGTTCTCATCATCCTGATCCTCGGCGGCTACGGGCGCCTGTACGGCGCGTTCGTCGGCGCGATCGCCTACATGGTGCTCGAGCACACGCTGTCCAAAGCCTACCCGACCGCCTGGCAGCTGGGCATCGGCGTCACGCTGATGCTGGTGGCGCTGTATGCGCGCAACGGCATCCTCGGCCTGGGCGAGTGGCTGGTGCGCCGCTGGAGGCCGCGGTGAGCGGCGCGCTGCTGGAAACCCGGGGGCTGTGCAAGAGTTTCGGCGCGCTCGAAGTCGCGCGCGGCATCGACTTTCGCCTCGAAGCCGGCGCGCGCCACGCGCTCATCGGCCCGAACGGCGCCGGCAAGACCACCTTCGTCAACCTGCTCACCGGGCTGCTGCAGCCCTCCAGCGGCCGCGTGCTGCTGCGCGGCGAGGACGTGACGCGGCTCGCGCAGGCCAGGCGCGTGAAGCGCGGCATCGCGCGCACGTTCCAGATCAACCAGTTGTTCCGCGGGCTCACGGTGCTCGAGAACGTGTGCATCGCGGTGGCCGAGCGCATGGGCGTGGGCGGCGGCATGTGGCGCCCCGCGGGCCGGCGCACGGAGGTGGTGCAGGAGGCCGCGCGCCTGATCGAAACCCTGCAGCTCGGCGAGGACACCGGCCGGCGCGTGGGCGAGCTGCCCTACGGCCGGCAACGCCTGGTGGAGATCGCCATCGCGCTCGGGCTGGATCCGCGCGTGCTGCTGCTCGACGAGCCCGCCGCCGGCATCCCGAGCGCGGAGAGCCACATCCTGCTCGACGCCATCGCCGCGCTGCCCGCGGACATCGCGGTGCTGATCATCGAGCACGACATGGACCTGGTGTTCCGTTTCGCGCGGCGCATCACCGTGATGGTGGGCGGCGCGATCTTCGCCGACGGCACGCCCGGGGAGATCGCCGCCAACCGCGAGGTGCGCGCCGTTTATCTTGGCAGCGCGCTCGATGCCTGAGGCGCTGCGCCTGGAGGGCGTCTCGGCCGGCTACGGCGAGACGCACGTGCTCGAAGGGGTCGGCTTCGCGCTGTCGGCGGGCGAGAGCCTGTCCATCATCGGCAGGAACGGCGTGGGCAAGTCGACGCTGCTCGCCACCCTCATGGGGCACACCACGCTGCACGCGGGCACCATCGCGCTCGCGGGCAAGCGCATCGAGGCGGCGCCGCCGCACCGGCGCTCGCGCGCCGGCCTCGCCTACGTGCCGCAGGAGCGCGAGATCTTTCCCTCGCTCACGGTGCGCGAGAACCTCGAGCTCGGCGCGCGGCCCGGGCACTGGACCCTGGAGCGCGCCTTCGAGCTGTTTCCGAACCTGGCCGAGCGGCTCGGGCACGCCGGCAGCCAGCTTTCGGGCGGCGAGCAGCAGATGCTGGCGATCGCGCGCGCGCTGCTCACCAACCCTTCGGTGCTGCTGATGGACGAACCCACCGAGGGCCTCGCGCCGGTGATTGTGCAGGCGCTCGCGCAGGTGCTGGCGCGGCTACGCGCGGCCGGCGGGCTGTCGATCGTGCTGGTGGAGCAGAACAGCCGCGTGGCGCTGGATTTTTCCGAGCGCATCGCGGTGATGGACAAGGGGCGCATCGTCTACGACGGTGCGTCCGCGCGGCTGCGCGGGGACCCGGAGTTCCTCGCCAGCCTGGTGGCGGCGCAGTGAAGGTGAGGCGCTACGCCGCGGCCTCCAGCGCTATCGTCCGGTATTGCTTGGAGGGCGGTGCAACATCCGCGCTGAAATAAACGTCGATTACGTGTTTTCCAGGCTTTAGCGCTGTCGGATACCGCCTCGGAATGAACGTCGTCTGGCCGTCTGCCGCATTGACGATCGCCGGGAACTCGTTGGGCACGG
>JANMSV010000155.1:0-1892 GCA_031389685.1 Betaproteobacteria bacterium | reverse complement strand
AAATCGGAGGCCGAGCACGCCTTCGGCGACGGCCGCTTGCTGCTGGAAAGAGCCCTGCTCTCGCCGCGCCACGTCGAGGTGCAGGTGTTCGCCGATACGCATGGCCACTGCATCCACCTCGGCGAGCGCGACTGCTCGGTGCAGCGCCGCCACCAGAAGCTGATCGAGGAATCGCCCTCGCCCGCCGTGGACGCGAAGCTGCGGGCGAAGATCGGCGCCGCGGCCATCGCCGTGGCGCGCACGGCAGGCTACGTCGGCGCGGGCACGGTGGAGTTCCTGCTCGATGAGCAGGGCGGCTTCTGGTTCATCGAAGTAAATGCGCGCCTGCAGGTCGAGCACCCTGTCACGGAAGCGATCACCGGGCTTGACCTGGTCGAATGGCAGTTGCGCGTCGCGGCGGGCGAGTCCCTGCCGCTGCGCCAGAAGGATGTGCGCTTCGAGGGCCACGCCGTCGAAGCGCGCCTATGTGCCGAGGATGCGGCTAAGGAATTTCTGCCGCAGGCGGGCAGGCTCGCGCTGTGGCAGCCGGCGGCCGGCGTGCGTGTGGACCACGCGCTCGAGAGCGGCATGGAGATCCCGCCGTTCTACGATTCGCTTCTCGCCAAGCTGATCGCGCATGGCCGCACGCGCGCCGAGGCGCGCGAAAAACTCGCCGCGGCGCTCGACGCCACGGTCGCGCTCGGCGTAACCACCAACAAGTCCTTCCTCGCTTCGGTACTTCGCGACGCGACCTTCGCTGGCCCGGGGGCTACGACTTCGTTCCTCGCCGAACGTTTTTCTGCGTGGAAGGCGCCGCAGGCGGATGAATCTCTTGCGCGCGGACTCTACGCGGCAGCCAGCGCCGCAGCCGCGGGATACGGCGAGTGGTCCGGCTGGAGCAACATGGGCGGCACAAAGCTGCCGACCGCGACCAGCGTTCTGGATGGCAGCACGCTGCATTTCGCGCTCGACGGCCACTCCTACAGCTGGCGCGACACCACCATGGATCCGCCCGAGCGCGCCGCCGCGGGCCTCGCCGACGGCAGGCTTGCCTCGCCGATGAACGCCCGCGTGGTCGCAGTGCATGCCAAGGCGGGCGACAGGATCGAAGCCGGCGGCGCGCTGGTGGTGCTCGAGGCGATGAAGATGGAGCACACGCTTGCTGCGCCGGCGGCGCTGCGTGTGAAGAGCGTGCATGTCGCCGAGGGCGCGCAGGTGGCGCCGGGAAAGCTGCTGATGGAGTTCGAGGCCGCCTAACCGAGCGCGCCGAGCGCCGCGCGCACGATGCTCGCGCGGTCCACGCCGAAATGCGCGCGCAACGCCGCCCGCGTGTCGCTGCGCCCGAAGCCGTCGGTGCCGAGCGTCACGTAGCGCCCCGGCACCCATTCGCGGATCAGGTCGGCGAGCGCGCTCACGTAGTCGCTCGCCGCGATCACCGGGCCTTTGCCACCTTCGAGGCACTGCGCCACCCAGCTCTTCTTCGATTCGCGCCCATCGCGCCGCAGTTCCGTGAAGCTGGTCACCGACCACACTTCCGCCGCCACGCCATGCTCCGCTTCTAGCACTTCCGCCGCCGCCAGCGCCTCGCGCAAAATCGCACCGGCACCAAGCAGCCGCACGCTCTTGTTCCCCTTCCCCGCCGAGCGCACGCGGTGCATGCCCTTGAGCACGCCCTGTTCCGCGCCCGAAGGCAGCGCCGGGTGCGCGTAGTTCTCGTTCATCACGGTGACGTAATAGAACACGTCCTCCTCCGCCTCCAGCATGCGCCGCACGCCGTCCTGCAAAATCAACGCGAGTTCGTAGCCGTAGCAGGGGTCGTAGGCGACGCAGTTCGGGATGGTCGAGGCGACGAGGTGGCTCGAGCCGTCCTGGTGCTGCAGCCCCTCGCCCGCCAGCGTCGTGCGCCCGGCGGT
>JANMSV010000150.1:0-5203 GCA_031389685.1 Betaproteobacteria bacterium | reverse complement strand
GGTATCGAAAACCTTCCGCGCCGCAATTCCCGCCTGCACCACGTTTTCGGTGCCGAAGGGAACGAAATAGCCGAAGTTGTAAGCCAGCATCTTCGCGGGCTCGAAAGGCACATGCACGTCGCCGATGTCCAGCAGGCCGTTTTCTATGGCCTCCAGAACCTCGCCCAGCTTGGCCACTGAACCGGCGTAGGCTTCGACCCATTCGATCTTGTGCTTGGTCGTCTGCTCGACGCGCTTTTTGACCTCGACCTGCATGAAGCTCTGCATCGGGGCCACCCACGACGCCGCCGGCACCGGGTGCCCCGCGCCGATGGTCAGGCGGAATGTCTCCGCATGAGCCATGCGCGGGATCGTGGAGACGGCCACAGCAGCGAGCAAGGTAGCAACCAGCGTGTTTTTCATGAAAGTCTCCTTTTCATCCGGCGGCGCGCCCACCGGAGTACAAGCTCGTGAGGAGCTGATGCGCATTTTCAGCGTATCGCCGCAGGGGCCACGGTCGAACCCGAAGCGCCGTAAATCTTGAGCGGCTGCATCGTGAACGCGAACTCGTATACGCGCTTGGCCGCCAGCTCGTCGAGCTTGAGGTTCTCCAGGATATGGATGCCGTTCACCACCAGGAAGATCTGGTGCACCGGCAGGCTCAGATCCTTGTCGGGGTTCGGCGCGACTTCGACCGGCCAGTTGTCCGAGCCGACGAGCAGCGGATCCTGCTTCGCGATCCATTCGGCGGCGGCGACGCCCACGCCTGGCGTCGATTTCACGTAGCGCGCGTTGTCCTTGCCGTAGAGCTTGCCCCAGCCGGTATGGATGATCACCGCATCGCCAGGCACCAGCTTCAGGTTCTGCCGCTCGAGCGCCTGCTGCAGATCGGCCACCGTGATTTCGTAGGTGTCGCCGAGCATCTCCACGCCTTTGAGCGCCGCGATGTCGAGCATCACGCCGCGCGCGAAGAACATGGGCGCGTTCTGCATCCCGAGCTTGTTGAAGCCGCTGCGCGTCGCCGTTTCGCTCACCTTGAAACAGTTGTAGAGCGAATCGCCATGCGTCTGATGCACGAAACCGTCGAACTGCGTGCCGACCTGGCCGATCTCGGAGGTCACCACCTCCTCGTTGCTGCCGCGCGTGTTCCTTCCGCTATTCATGAAGGTGCGCTTGGTGTGCAGATTGAAGATGCGCGTGCCGAAGAACGGCATGCCGGGCCCGAGGACGTGGCCGAGCTCGATCACCTCGCCGGTCTTGATGAGCCGCGCGCCGCGCAGCACGGTCTCGGGATTCTTCATGTGATTGCCCGAGCCGCGCTCGTCGCCCGCGCCCCACTTCGACGGGCAGCGCTGGCTTTCCGGCGGCACGTTCCACCCTTGCGCGGCGGCGAGCGGTGGAACGCAAAGCAGGGCGATTGCGGCTGCGATGGCGACGCGATTCATGGTTTTTTCCTCTGGTTGGGAATTTCGTGCTGGGCTTGGGCGATGGCATTCACAGCGTAAAAGCATAGCAGGGCCGACAGGCCGAGCGTGGCCTTATCGTGGAATTTCATGGATTCTCCTCCGGCCGCCCCCCTGCATGCGAGTCGAGGACCCGGCCGCGAGCACCACGGCGGAAAAGCGCAAGGCGCTCATTTGAGTTGCTTTTTCCAGAAAGCCGGTCCCGCGACAAAGGATTCGGCTCGGTCGGGCCGCAGTCCCGCGTGGGCCCTTCCCAGCAGTGCGAGGATGCCCTCGTACTTGACCGGAGCCGGGTTGGGATAAGGCGCCTCGGTGGCGATTCTCGCCGCGCGCTCGAGATCGGCCTCCTGCAGCTAGGCCGCCGCCCCTTTGTTCAGAGCAGTAACACCCAGTGCAACTGCACCATGCCGATGGCACTTCCCGCTGCATCGCGGTTGGCGGGAGCGGACGGCGAAATAGAGTGCGAACCTGGTTGCACGCTGTTGTCAGATATGACAACATGCGATCCTGAAGGCGAATTGTGACCAGACCCAGCCGGCCGGTTTCATGGATCAACGCCGCCCGCAAGGCATTCGCATCCTTTCCCGAGGGCGCGCTGACGATCTGCCTTGCGGCCCTCACCATCGCGGCCGAAGGCGGGAAAGCCGATGTCGCCAAGCCGATTTCAGAAGAAATCCACCCACGGCATCAAGACGCCGAAGCACGAGATAGACCTGATCGACGATCGATTGAAGCGATTGAAGGAGGCACTGCGATGAAGAAGGAACGGCTCGAAGTAACGCGCGGCAGCGGCAACGTCTATCGCGATCTCGGACACGCGAACGCGGACGTAAAGCAGTTTAAGGCCCTGCTCGCGGCGGAAATCCTCAAGACGCTCGACCGCGAACAGCTTTCCGTGCGCCAGGCGCAAGCGCGCACGGGGATTGCCGCCGCGGACTTTTCCCGCATCCGCAATGCCAACCTCGAGCGCTTCACACTGGACCGGTTGATGTCGATCATCAATCGACTCGGTTCCCGCGTGGAAGTGAGGGTGAAGCTGCGGCCGGCAGGTCGCGTGCACCACGCCGTGACAGCCTGAGACGGAAGCCAAGGAGATCGAGGCGGGGCGCCTGGTCTAAGTCGCCGCAACCCGCGCCGAGTCGAGATCGTGGACTACCACTGACGGGGAACGACATGGTCAAACGCACGGTGGACGTTCTTATGCGGGAACCCTGCCGACCGAAGCATGGTGAATCGCCGCATACTTTGCGGGCTCTTTCTGGAACGTCGTCCTGCAGCCGTCACAGCAGAAGTAATAAGACACGCCTTCGTAAATCTCGATGTGCATCGGATTGGCGATGCTCACGGCCATGCCGCATACGGGATTGATGAATTTGGCTTCCACCGCCACCTGGCCACGACCGCGCAACAACGCCAGCACCCCGACGATCGCCACCAGCGCAATCTCGCCCGGTGTCTTGGCACCGGCATCCGGGCCCGCGGGGGCTTGCAAGCGCGCAAGCTGTGATTCGTCGACGCCGCGCATCCGCATCACGGCGCGCAGCTTTTCCGCTTTTCGCTGGCTGCCGATCATCAGCACCTGCTTGGCCGGGCTGCGCAAGGCGGCCTCGAGCGCTTCCTCGTCGCCTTGGCCCTGCGTCGCGATCAGGACGACGGGCGCTTCGGCCGGCGTATCGGTGAGCCTGATTTGGAGCCGTTGCGCAAGGAACCGCGCCTCGTCGGCGGCAGGCGTGCTCCCCATCACGCACAGCGCGCTGCGAACGCTGTAAGGCTGGATGAAGAGTTCGATGCTGCCGTTGCTGGCGCAGGCCATCGCGTAGTGCTCGACATCCTCTTCGGGATAAATGTGATCGTTGCTGATACGCACGAGCTTCGGCTCGCCGTTCTCGATTGCGCTTTGCGCGGCGCTGATGACCACGCCCTTCGCGCACCCGCCGCCGATCCAGCCGTGCAGCGTCCCGTCGGCGAGGACGATCGCCTGGGCGCCGAGGTAGGCCGATGTGGGCGCGACTGCCCGAACCACCGTGACGAGCGCGTAGGCTTCGCCGCGGCCGTTCAGTTCGCGCGCCATTTCCAGGAGCTTTTCGTGCGTCATCGCAACGCCTCGATGATCCGCGGCAATACGCGCTCGATGCCCGCAAGGTCGGCGCCCGGCGCGAGCAAGTCCAGGTGCGGCATCGCCGCCTGCATCCCGCGGCTTTCGGGGCTGAAACCGGGCTGGTTCAGCAAGGGGTTTAGCCAGACCATGCGCCGCGACCGCCGCCGCAGCGTGGCGAGCGCCTGCGCCAGAAGCTCCGGCTCACCGGTGTCGTAACCGTCGCTGACGATGATCACGCCGGTGCGCGAATGCACCAGGCGCGCCGCGTAGTCGCGGTTGAAATCCCGCAGGCATTCGCCGATGCGCGTGCCCCCGCCCCAACCGGCGGCAAGGAGGTGCAGGCGTTCCTGCGATCGCCACGGGTCCGGGTCGCGCAGCGCCACGCCCACGCCGGTGATGCGGGTGTGGAAAATGAAGCAATGCACGTCGGCCAGTTCGGCGCACAGCGCGCGGGCAAGGCGCAGGTAGAAAAAGCTGTACAGGCTCATCGAACGGCTCACATCCAGCAGCAACACCAGGCGCGGGCGCACGCGACGGCGTTCCTTCCAGGCCAGGCGCAACGGCGTGCCGCCGCTGGCCACGCTCCGGCGTATGGTGCCCTGCAGGTCGAGCCGGCGGCCGTGATGAAAGCGCGCCTCGCGGCGCAGATGAAGGTGCTTCAGGCGCCTGGCGAAACGGCGCATCAGCGCCTCGAGAGAGCGCGCGTGTTCCGCCTGATGCAACTCGCGAAAATCCGTGGACGCGAGGGATTCTTCGCGGCTCGCCCCGTGCCTCGCAGCGCCAGCGTCAGCGTCGTCGCCGGCGGCAGGCGCGCTTTCGCCGCCGTCGCGCGCCCCACCGGCCGACTCCCCCACTCCGGCGGAAACTACGTTGCTGTCCACGAATATTTTCTTGTTCGGCGGCAGGAAATAGGCGTTGAACAGGGCATCGAAGCGCCGCCATTCGTCGCCGCGGCCGCACAGCAGCGCCTTCAGGCTCCAGCGCAGGATCTGCTGATCGAGAATCCCGGTCTGCACGCTCGTCTCCAGCACGCGGACCGAATCCGCGCCGCCTACGCCGTAGCCGTTGGCGTGCAGGAATCCTGCAAAACCCGTCAGACGAGCCCGCAGAACGGCGCCGGGGTCAACGGCCGGGGAGGCAATCAGCATGCCGCCGCAATGCGGGCGACGACCTCCCGCGTAAATCCGGCGCGGTCGTCACGGGTCTTGATGAGGGCGCTCAGGGTTTCGAGGATGCGCTCCGCCCCGTCGTCGTCGATCACGGAAATTCCCATGCGCAGCAGGGCCGCCGTCCAGTCGAGCGTCTCCGCGATGCCCGGCTTTTTCTGCAGTTCCATGCGGCGCACGCTCTGCACGAACTCGACCACCTGGCGGGCAAAGTGCCCCGCCGCGTGTGGCGCCTTGATTTCGACAATCGCCAGTTCCTTCGCGAAGGTGGGATAGTCGATGTACTGGTACAGGCAGCGACGGCGCAGCGCGTCGGAGAGTTCGCGCGTGCCGTTCGAAGTGATGACGACCAGCGGCCGCGTAACCGCGCGCACGGTACCAAGTTCCGGGATCGACATTTGGTAGTCCGACAGCAGTTCGAGCAGGTAGGCTTCGAAGGCCTCGTCGGCGCGGTCCACTTCGTCGATCAGCAGCACCGGCGCCTCGGCGCAACTGAT
>JANMSV010000104.1:0-13594 GCA_031389685.1 Betaproteobacteria bacterium | reverse complement strand
TCCTCGGCGCGATCGTGTTCGTGTTCTTCGTCGTCGCGCTGTCCGGCTTCACCAAGGCCTGGCTGCTGTACCTCGGCCTGTTCTTCGTGCTGATGGTGGTGTACGCCCCCGGCGGCATCGCCTCGCTGATCCTCATGCAGTTCCCGGTGATGCGCGCCGGGCGCTGGCGCGAGCTCCTTGGTCCCTATGCGCTGGCCGCGCTCGCGGGGCTGGTGGCGCTCGCCGGCCTGATCGGGCTGGTGGAAATGGTGTACCGGCTTTCCGAGCAGGGTGCGAGCACGGTGCTGACGGTGCTCGGCCTGTCGTTCGACGCGCGGACCACGCCGCACTGGATCGTGCTCGGCACCGTGCTCGCCGCCGGGCTGGCGGCGCTGCGCACCGCGACGCGACTGGTCGGCGAGCGCTGGGGCACGATCCAGCTTGAGCTGCAGGCAAAGTCAGCATGAAGCACGCGATCGAGCTTCAGGAAGTGCACAAGAGCTTCGGCACGACGAAGATCATCCACGGCGTGTCGCTCGACATCCGCGGCGGCGAGCGCCACGCCATCATCGGCCCGAACGGCGCCGGCAAGTCGACGCTGTTCAACCTGATTTCCGGCCGCTACGAGGTATCCGCGGGACGTATCCTGCTGCACGGCACCGACGTCACCAACCTGCGCCCCTTCGAGATCAACCGCAAGGGCCTGTCGCGCAGCTTCCAGGTCACCAACATCTTCCACCACATGACGGTGTTCGAGAACATCCGCTGCGGCGTGCTGTGGTCGGCGGGCTACCGCTACTCCTTCTGGCACCGCGTCGGCGGGCTGAACGATGTGCGGCTACGCGCCGAGGAAGTAATGGAGCGCATCGGCCTCGCGCGGCGCAGGAACGTGCCTGCAGGCACGCTCACCTACGCCGAGCAGCGTGCGCTCGAGATCGGGGTCACCATCGCCGGCGGCGCGAACGTGATCCTGCTGGACGAGCCCACTTCCGGCATGAGCCGCACCGAAACGGCACAGGTGGTGGAGCTGGTGCGCAGCGTCACCCAGGGCAAGACGCTGGTGATGGTGGAGCACGACATGGGCGTGGTGTTCGGCCTCGCGGACCGCATCAGCGTGCTGGTGTACGGCGAGGTGCTCGCCACCGGCGCGCCGGAAGAGATCCGCGCCAACCCCGCGGTGCAGGAGGCCTACCTCGGCGCCCTGCACAAGGAGACGGCAAGTGCGGATGGGTCACATGCTTGAAGTGCGCGACTTGCACGCCTACTACGGCAAGAGCCACATCCTGCACGGCGTGCACCTGTCCATCGGCAAGGGCGAAATTGTCTCCCTGCTGGGAAGAAACGGGGTCGGCCGCTCGACCACCATCCGCTCCATCATGGGCCTGGTGGACTGCACCGGCTCGGTGCGCTTCCGCGACGAGGAGATGGTCGGCCTGAAGGCCTACGAGATCGCGCACAAGGGCCTGGGCTACGTGCCGGAGAACCGCGACATCTTCCCCACGCTCACCGTCAGGCAGAACCTGCTGCTCGGGCAGAAAAAAACGCAGGCCTCGGCGCGCTGGGGGATGGAGGACGTGTACCAGCTGTTCCCGCGCCTGAAGGAGCGCGCCGACACGCAGGCCGGGTTCCTCTCCGGCGGCGAGCAGCAGATGCTGACGCTGTGCCGCACGCTGATGGGCGACCCCGGACTGGTGATGATCGACGAGCCCACCGAGGGGCTCGCGCCGAAGATCGTCGAGCAGGTGGCCGGCCTGTTCGAGGAAATCAAGAAGCGCGGCATCTCGATCCTGCTGGTCGAGCAGAAACTCGCCATCGCGCTCGACATCTCCGAGCGCCTGTACGTGATGGGCCACGGCAGCATCGTGTTCGAGGGCACGCCGCGCGACGTGCGCGAGAACGCGGCGATGCGCAAGGAATGGCTCGAAGTCTGATCGACGGCGGCAGGACGCAGAGAGTAGAATTTTGACCATCCCCTGGGAGAGTGCCTGAAATGAGCGACGTAGCTGCGTATTCCGTGCGCGACGGCATCGCCGTCATCACCCTGAATAATCCCCCCGTGAACGGCCTGGGCAACGCGCTGCGCGCGGGCATTGCCGACGGCCTGAAACAAGCCGCCGCCGACCCCGAGGTCAAGGCGGTGGTGCTGATCGGGTCCTCCAAGTCCTTCTCGGGCGGCGCCGACATCCGCGAATTCAACCAGCCGATGACCTCGCCGAACCTGCCGGAAGTGAACGACATGCAGGATGCGATGCAAAAGCCCCTGGTGGCGGCGATCGGCGGCTTCGCGCTCGGCGGCGGGCTGGAACTCGCACTCGGCTGCCACTACCGCATCGCGGCCCCGAAAAGCCTGCTTGGCCTGCCGGAGGTGAAGCTCGGCATCCTGCCCGGCTCGGGCGGCACGCAGCGCCTGCCGCGCCTCATCCCGGTGCACGAGGCGGCGCGCATGATGATCCTGGGCGACCCGATTCCTGCGGAAAAAGCAAAAGAACTCGGGCTGGTGGACGAGATCGTCACCGGCGATCTGCTCGAGGAAGGCATCGCTTATGCGCAACAACTCGTCGCCGGCGGCAAGGGCCCGCGCCGCGTACGCGACCTGCCGCCGCGCGTGGACGGTGACCAGAAGGCGCTGCTCGACGCGGTGCCGGAGCAGGCCGCGCGCGCCGCGGGCGGCAATCCGGCGCCCGCGGAGATCGCCAAGTGCATCCAGGCCGCGGTCACCCTGCCCTTCGACGAGGGCCGCAAGGTGGAGCGCGAGCGCTTCGAGTACCTGGTCAACACCGTGGAGTCGAAAGCCCTGCGCCACATGTTCTTCGCCGAGCGCCAGACCTCGAAGATTCCCGACGTGCCGGAAGACACGCCGACGCGCGAGATCAGGAAGGCGGCGATCGTCGGCTCGGGCACCATGGGCGGCGGCATCGCCATGAGCTTTGCCAACGTCGGTATCCCGGTGGTGATCGTCGATGTATCGCAGGAGGCGCTCGACAAGGGGCTGAAGCGCATCAAGGACAACTACGCCGTCACCGTGCAGCGCGGGCGCCTGAAGCAGGAGGACATGGACAAGCGCGTGGCGCTGATCCAGGGCACCACCGACCTCGGCACCGCGCGCGACGCCGACATCGTCATCGAGGCGGTGTTCGAGCGCATGGAAGTGAAGCAGGATATTTTCAAGAAGCTCGACGCGGTGATGAAGCCCGGCGCGATCCTCGCCACCAATACCTCGACGCTGGACGTCAACAAGATCGCCGAGGTCACCAAGCGCCCGCAGGACGTGATCGGCACGCACTTCTTCTCGCCCGCCAATGTGATGCGGCTGCTGGAAGTGGTGCGCGGCGCGAAGACCGGCAAGGACGTGCTCGCCACCACCATGAAGCTCGGCAAACGGCTGAAGAAACTGCCGATCGTCTCGGGCGTGTGCGACGGCTTCATCGGCAACCGGATGCTCGAACGCTACACCCAGCAGGCGGGCTTCTTGCTGGACGAGGGCGCGAGCCCCCAGCAGGTGGACGCAGCGCTGCAGAACTGGGGCCTGGCGATGGGGCCGTTCACCATGTCCGACATGGCGGGCAACGACATCGGCTGGGACGTGCGCAAGCGCCGCTACTACGAAAAACCCGAGATGGCGTACTCGAAGTTCGCCGACCAGGTGTGCGAGCTCGGGCGCTACGGGCAGAAGACGGGCAAGGGCTTCTACAAGTACGAGGCCGGCAACCGCAAAGCGCAACCCGACCCCGAGATCGACGCGCTGCTCGAGAAGTACCGCAAGGAGAACGGTTTGCAGCCCAGACAGATTTCCGACCAGGAGATCGTCGAGCGCTGCATCTACGCGCTCGCCAACGAGGGCGCCCGCATTCTCGAGGATGGCATCGCATTGCGCGCCTCCGACGTGGACATGGTGTACCTCGCCGGCTACGGCTTCCCGGCGCACCGCGGCGGGCCGATGTTCTACGTCGACAGCGTGGGCTTGGACCAGGTGGTGGCCGCGATCGAGAAGTTCCAGAAGGGCTACCACGGCAACCAGTGGCAGCCGGCGCCGCTGCTCATCAAGCTTGCCAAAGAGGGCAAACGCTTTAACGGATAGGAGACCAGGACATGACCCAGGCAGTGATCGTTTCGACGGCGCGCACGCCGCTGTGCAAGAGCTGGCGCGGCGCGCTCAACATGACGCACGGCGCGAAGATGGGCGGGCACGTGGTGCACGCGGCGCTGGAACGGGCGAAGCTCGAACCGCAGGAAGTCGAGGACGTGATCATGGGCTGCGCCACGCCCGAAGGCGCGACCGGCGGCAACATCGCGCGCCAGATCGCCATTCGCGCCGGCCTGCCGGTCACGGTGTCCGGCATGACCGTGAACCGCTTTTGCTCCTCGGGCCTGCAGAGCATCGCGCTCGCCGCGCAGCGCGTGCTCGCGGGCGAGGGCGACATCTACATTGCCGGCGGCGTGGAGTCGATCTCGCTGGTGCAGAACGAAGCAAACAAACACCACGCCCAGGACGAGTGGCTGCACCGCCACAAGCCCGAGGTCTACTGGCCGATGCTGCAGACCGCGGAATACGTGGCGAAGAAGTACGGCATCTCGCGCGAACTGCAGGACCGCTACGGCGTGCTGAGCCAGCAGCGCGCGGCCAAGGCGCGCGCGGCAGGCAGGTTCAAGGACGAGATCGTGCCGATCACCACCAAGATGAAAGTGATCGACAAGACCACCAGCGTCGAGACCATGAAAGAGGTCACGGCGGAACACGACGAGGGCATCCGCCCCGACACCACTTATGAGGGCGTGTCGCAGATCAAGCCGGCGATCGAGGGCGGCGTGATCGCCGCAGGCAACGCCAGCCAGTTCTCCGACGGCGCCTCGGCGCAGGTCATCATGAGCGATCGCATGGCCTCGAAGAAAGGCCTGAAGCCCTTGGGCATCTTCCGCGGCTTCGCTGTCGCCGGCTGCGAGCCGAACGAGATGGGCATCGGCCCGGTGTTCGCCATCCCGAAGCTGCTCGAGCGCACCGGCGTGAAGATCGCCGACATCGGTCTGTGGGAACTGAACGAGGCATTCGCCGTGCAGGTCCTCTACTGCCGCGACAAGCTTGGCATCCCCGACGAGCGCCTGAACGTGGACGGCGGCGCGATCGCCGTCGGCCATCCCTACGGCGTCACCGGCTCGCGCCTCGCCGGCCACGCGCTGATCGAGGGCAAGCGCCGCGGCGTGAAGCTGGTGGTGGTCACGATGTGCATCGGCGGCGGCATGGGCGCCGCCGGTCTGTTCGAGGTCGTATGAAGATCGCCATCGTCGGCTGCGGGGCGATGGGCTCCGTGTATGCGGGGCTGTTCGCCTCGGCGGGACACGAGGTCTGGGCCATCGATCGCTGGGCCGAGCACGTCGAGGCCATGCGCAAGAACGGGCTGCGCCTGGAGGGCAAGTCCGGCGACCGCACCGTCAAGGTCCAAGCCACGACGCAAGCGAAGGATGCAGGTCTCTGCGACCTCGTAGTGCTCGCCACCAAGGCGATGCATGTTGCGACTGCTGCGGAATCGGTGAAGACGCTCCTGGGCAAGGACACGCCGGTGCTATCCATCCAGAACGGACTCGGCGGCCCAGACGCGGCGGCGGAGATCCTCGGCCGCGAGCGCGTGATGGTCGGCGTGGTCGGCGGCTTCGGCGCTTCGATGAAGGGACCGGGTCACGCGCACCACAACGGCATGGAACTGGTGCGCCTCGGGGAATTCGGCGGCCCGATCACTGCGCGGCTGAAGAAGGTCGAGGAAACCTGGAGCGGCGCGGGCTTTCGTGTGAAAGTCTTCGACGACATCGACCAGCTGGTGTGGGAGAAGCTGATCTGCAACTGCGCCTATTCGGGGCCCTGCGGCCTTGCCGAGTGCACCACCGAAGAGGTGATGAATGACCAGGACCTGGCGCGCGTTTCGGCGGCCTGCGCCAGCGAGGCCTACGCGGTAGCGAAAGCGAAGGGGGTCAAGCTCGGCTTCACCGACCCGGTGGCCTACGTGCGCGAGTTCGGCTCGAAAATCCCGAAAGCGCGCCCCTCGGTGCTGCTCGACCTGATGGCGCAGAGGAAATCCGAAATCGACGTCATCAACGGCTCGATCCCCAGGGTGGGAAAACAGTTCGGCATCGCCGCGCCGGTGAACGAAACCGTCACCGCGCTGGTCCGGGCGAAGGAAACGAAGCTCGGCTGTATATAACTAACTGTCCCTATTTGAGGCGCGTGAGCCGGAACGCCGGAATGGGCTGGGTGAAGCCGCGCAACTGCACCGGGCCCACCGCGTCGGCGTCGGCGACGTCGCTCACCGCGGCGTAGGTCACGGCGTCGATCAGGATCTCGCCGCCCTTCGCATGGCCGCAAAGCCGCGCCGCGAGGTTGGGGATGGCCCCGATCGCCGCATACTCCCAGCGCTGCTCGAAGCCGATCACCCCGAGCGTCGCCTCGCCCTGCGCGATGCCCACGCCGAGCGCCACCTTGTGCCCGCGGCGCTCCCAGGCCTGCTCGATCGGGCGGAAGGCCTGCTCCAGCTCGATGGCCATGCGCACCGCCTGCACCGCGGGCCGCTCCACGGGGATCGGGTCGTTGAAGAAGATCATGACGCCGTCGCCGGCGAAGTGCTCGAGCGTGCCGCCGTAGCGCTCGACGAGGTTGCCCATCGCCTGGTGGTAGTCGGTGAGCAGGTCCATCACTTCGTCGGGGTCCGCTCGATCGGTGAAGGCGGTGAAGCCGCGCAGGTCGAGGAACACCGCCGTGATCTCGCGCCGGTGCGGCTCGAGCATCTCGACACCGCCAGCAATGATGGCATCGGCCACCGGCGCCGAGAAGAAGCGCTTCATCTTCGTCAGGCGCTCCAGCGCCGCCACCTGCTCGCGCACCCGCTCTTCCAGCCGCTCGTTCCACTCGCGCAGCTCCTCGGACTGCCTGCGCACCTCGTCCTGCAGCACCTTCACGCGCAATAGCGACCTCACGCGCGCGAACAACTCCGCGTAACGCACCGGCTTGGTGAGGAAATCGTCGGCGCCCGCCTCGATGCCCCTGATGCGCTCGTCGTGCCCATCGCGATCCTCGAGCGAAGTCACCAGCACCACCGGCAGCAACTCGGTGGCGGGGTTGCCGCGCAGGCGATGGGTCAGCTCGTAGCCGTCGACGCCCGGCATGCGGATGTCGGAGACCACGAGGTCAAAGGCGCGCTCGGCGATCATCTGCAGCGCGGATTCGCCGTCGTAGGCCCCGGTCACCTCGTAACCGCGCGAGCGCAGCAGCTCGACCAGCATTTCGACGTTCGCGCGCTGGTCGTCGACCACCAGGATGCGGCCGCGCCGCGCCGCGACGATGGATGCCATATCAGAAAACGATCACGCCCCGCGCGTTGCGTCCGGATTCGAGATCGGCGAAGGCTTGCGGCGCCTCGTCGATCCTGTAGCGCCGCGTGATCAGCTCGTCGAGTTTCAGGCGCCCCGCCATGTAGAGTTGCAGCATGCGCGGGAAATCGATGCGCGGCACGCAGGAACCGAAGTAGCTGCCCTGCAGGGTCTTTTCCTCGAACACCAGCGTCGTCGGCTTGAGCGTGGCGCTGTCGCTGGCCTTGGCCACCCCGACCACGATCGCCTTCCCGCCGCGGCGAATCGCCCGGACCGCGGTCTCAGCGAGCACGCCGGCGCCTACGCATTCAAAGGCGTAGTCGGGACCGCCGCCGGTGAGCTTCTTGAGCGCCTTGGCCGTGTCCTCGCCCGGCTTGGCGAGGATCGTGTCGGTGGCACCGAATTGCTTCGCCAGCTCAAGTTTTGCCTGCAGGGTGTCGATGGCGATGATGCGCTCTGCGCCCGCGATGGCGGCGCCCTGTACCACGTTCAGGCCGACGCCGCCGCAGCCAAATACCGCGACGCTCGAACCCGGCTCGACTTTCGCGGTGTTGAAGACAGCACCCACGCCGGTGGTCACCGCACAACCCACCAGCGCCGCGCGGTCCAGAGGAATCTTCGCATCGATCTTCACCAGGTTGTCCACTGAGAGCGTGGCGTACTCGGCCATCACGCCGCAGCCGGAGAAAATGCCGAGCGGCTTGCCCGCCTGGTCGTGCACGCGCGGCGTGCCTTCCGGCGGTGTGGTGAGCGCCTTGCCCTGCTCCAGGCACAATACCGGACGCCCGCCCGCGCAGAAGCGACATTTGCCACACATGTAGATAAAGGACGACACCACGTGGTCGCCCACGGCGAACCCGCTCACGCCCTCGCCCACCTCCACCACCTCGCCGGCGCCCTCGTGGCCCAGTACCAGGGGCGGCGGCAGCGCGATGGTGCCGTTGGTGGCGGAAAGGTCGGAGTGGCAAACGCCGCAAGCGGCGATCTTCACCATTGCCTCGCCGCGCTTGGGCGAGTCGACGCTGGTTTCCTCGACCACCACGGGCTGGTTCAACTCGCGGCAGATGACCGCCTTGCCAGTGCGGGGCATTACTTTCTCCGTACGCAGGAAGTGCGCCGAAGTATAGCCGCTGGCGCTCAGCGCGGACCGAGCCGTTCGAGTTGCTCGCCGCGCAAATGCGTAAGCAGAATTTCGCCACCCGTCGAAGCGCGAAACTCGCCGTAGCGGGCGCGCTCGTAATAGTGCGCGTGGCCTTCCTGGAAAAAAAAGGCGTTGGTGGCGAACTTCACCTTGCCGTCCCGCACCCGGTAGCGCAGCAGCCGCTCGCCCGGCGCCAGCGGCTCGCCTGCATGGCTGCGCAGTAAGTCGGCGACGCCGCGCTGGTCCAGCTTGACCACCACGTTGCCATCGACGGGTTCCGCGTTGCGCCCACGGCCGAAGGCATCGACCTCCACCTTGAAGCGCAACGCCATGTAGTCACCCTGCATGAGCGAGCGCGGGTCGACCGGCGCCAGCTCCAGCAACACCACCGCGCCATCGGCCAGCTGCCTTTCGCGCGCGTAGATCGCCCAATTGGCCAGGCCGAGGACGGCAAGGCCGGCGAGGATTGCGATCGCCTTACGCATGTTGCACCTCCTTTGCATCGGGCCACCAGCGCCGCAGCGCGAAGCGCGCCGCGAGCAGAACGAGCCCGGCGCCGGCGAGCAGCACCGACTTTTCGAGCAGCGTCGCGTGCAGCGCGTAGTAGTAGTGAGAAAGGTAGCCAAGCAGGGCGATGATGCCCAGGCCCGCGAGCACCCGGTTGCCGTTGGCGAAGCCCGCCACGAGGATCGCGGCGGCGGGGCCGACGCCCGGCGCCTGCAGCGAGATGAGGGCGAGGACGCCGGCGCCGGCAAGCGCAAAGCGCCCGTGCGCCTCGTCGAGCCCGACCCCCTCGCGCCTGAGCAGCCGCAGCACCGCCCAGATCAGCACCAGGCCGGAGGAGAGGTTGCCCAGCCACAGCAGGGCCTCGCCCCCAAGCGCTTGCCGCCCGCCCAATCCCGCCAGCCACATTGCCCACAGCGACCCATGCATCACCGCCGTCTGCACTGCCGCGAGCGCCAGTCCGTAGCCGGCCGCGCGCAACAGCTCGCCCCGGCGCGGATGGTCGAACTCGGCGAGCCACGGCCACAGGAACGCGAAGGTCACGGCGGCGGGGGCGTAGGCGTGCAGCCCCGCGTAACCGAGTGCATACACAGCGGCATATGCGCCTGTCCAGGACGTCCACACGCGGTGGATGAAATTGGGCACCAGCACGAACAGCAGTGCCTGCTGCAGCGCGATGGCGAGCGCGGCGGCGGTGAACGAGCGGTCGAAAAGCCGGGCCAGCGCGTAGACCATCAGCGCCTGTCCGGCCAGGCTGACGGCGAGACCGAACTGGCCCGCGAAGTCGCCGTGCGGGTTGACGCGGAACAGGAAGGCCGCGCCTGCGCACACCGCTGCTCCCGTAACGAACGTCACTGGAGTGCTCTTGAACACGAACTCGAAACCGACGCCGAGGAAGCCGAACATGAACAGCGCGCCGATCCAGCCGGCGATGCCGAGCATGACGCGCACGTACCAGGGCGAGCGCGACGCGGCGGGGGGCGGCATATCTCCCTGGACCAGCGCCGCCGCTTGCAGCCGGCCCCAGAGCGCTTCGCTGCCCGCAGAATTCATGACTCCCCCTCCTCGTTCGCCGCCTTCTTCAGCCAGAAGCCGCCCGCCGCGGACATGCCGATGACCACCAGGCCGATGAAGAACAGCCCACCGGCCTCGAGACTCGTTTCGAGGAGCAGCCGGGACAGTGCCGCGGCCACGACGACGATGCCGGACAGTACGCCGCCGGCGAGTACGTACAGGTCCTTGATGCGGCGACGGTAGAGCGCATACGCGGCGCCGAGCCAGGCAAGCCACACCGGCAGCGCCCAGCCGAATGCGTTCTTATCGAGGACGGCGATCACCGCCAGCGCCGTCACGCAGGCGCCGCTTGCGGTGGCGAGCAGGCGCAGCGCCCAGCGCTCGCGCAGCCAGGCGATTCCTGCGAGCGCCAGGCCCTCCCAGGCCGCGAGCGCGATCGTGTTCAGCCCGAAGAGCAGCCAGAGCTGACGCTCCGGCCCGAAGATCACGCCGAACAGCCCGGGGAACGTCTGAAAGTAGAGCACCGTCGCCAGGTTGGCGAGCGCCAGCCACAGCACCCACAGCGCGGGGAAGCGCGCGAGCAGCGCCCACGGCAGGATCGCCACCGCCCAGGTGGCGAACAGCTCGAACGTATCCGCGCCCGTCTGGTAGGTCTGTCCGACGAGCGCGAGCAGCGCGCCCGTAAAGAGCGCGGCCGCGATCAGCGCGGCCTTGCCCGCGATGCGCTCCAGGCCCTGCCACCAGAGCACCGCCAGGGCAATCAGAATCAGTCCCTCGGCCAACGCAAACTTGGCGTAGCGACCGAGGTCGTGCCAGTTGTAGGCCAAGAAGAAGATCGCGCCCGCAGAAATCATTACGACCCCGAGCCACAAGAGAAGCCGGTCAAGGAAGGCGCGCCACTGCGCGCGATCCGGCAGCACCGCGGCGACCTGCAGCGCGGTGCGCAGGTTGCGCGCCTCGACGCGACCCGCTTGCGCCCATTCGAGAATGTCCTGGCGATCATGGTTCATGGTTTTCGTCCTCCTTGCTCATGCGGCCCGAGCGCCGCTGCGGGTCCGCGCGCTCACTTCCTGCGCGAGCACCTCGGGCAGCTGGCGTAGCGCGGCCCGGTCGTACTCGCCCATCAGCGCCACCTGCAGCCAGTTGCGGCTCGCGAGATAGGCGCTGCGCCAGGCGATCTCCAATCCGCGCTGCAACAGCTCGGCGCCGACCTCGGCCGCCGGCACGCCGTCCGGCAGCACGATACTCGTCACGGCCGGGCTCGCGGCGGCCTCGGGCGCGACCAGCGCAAGCCCCTGCGCGCGCAACGCGCTGCGCAGCCAGCGCGCATCGTGTGCCGTGTCGCGAAACCGCGCATCCCGGTCGACGCTTGTCAGCGCCGCGTCCAGGGCTGCGACGAGGTTCGACGAATGCGTGAAGGGAACACTGTCCCGGCGCAGCCAGTACGCCAGATCGAGGTAGCGCGCGGTGGGCGGCACGGTACGCGGCGCGGCGCCGTTCACGAATACCGCGGCAAGCCCGGGATAGGCGGCGAGCCCCTTCGCGCTGCTCGCACTCGCAAGCCAGACGCCCTCGAGGTGAAGTGGCACGGCGCCGATCGAGCTGATGCAATCCAGGCACAACGCCGCCCGAGCGAGCTGGGCGCTGCGCCTCAGCGCCTCGAGATCGTTCAGCACCCCGGTCGAGGTCTCGCAATGCACCGCCCAGATCCAGCTCACGCCGCCGCGCACCGCCGCTTGGGCGACGACCTTCTCCGGGAAAGGTTCGCCCCACGGCAGTCGCAGTTCGTCGAACTCGAGACCGGCGCAGCGCGCCTGCTCGATCAGCCGCTCGCCGAATTCCCCGTTCGCCAGGACGAGGCCCCTGCCTGGTCGCGCGCGCAGCGCCATTGCAACCGCGTCGTTGGCGAGCGTGCCAGTGCCGACCATGAGCGCGACATCGCTTGCACCCGTCAGCTCGCATAGGGAGCGCCGCACCCGCGCGACGCGGGTGACGAACTCCGCCGAGCGGTGCGCGCCGGCCTCCTCCGCCATTGCCGCGCGAACCTCGGCCGACACGGCGACCGGCCCTGGGGTGAACCGCGCTGGCGCGTCCGGCGCCTGCGCGCCGCCCTCCTCGCGCAGCACATTGCCGGCGCTTACGCGCAGCGCCTCCAGCGACAGAAACATCGGCTGGAACTGCGCGCCGGCGGCGCCGACCAGCGGACCGAAGGGCTCGAATCCCAGGTGCTGGTAGAGCGCGAGCTGGCGCGTGGTGCCGGAGATCACTGCGAGATCGTGTCCGACCGCCACGCAGCGCCGCGCCGTGTATGCGATAAGGTCGCGAAACAGGGCCTTGTGACGTTGCTCGCGCCGCACCGCGAGCAGCCGCAGCTCGCACAGCGAGCGGTGCGGCGGCAGGTAGCTGTCCAGCTGCGCCAGCTTCTGGTCGAGGGAGAAGGGACGCTGCGCGCGCAGCGCCAGCATGCCGACCAGCTCGTCGTCCGCACCCAGCGCGATGACGTACTCGTTCTGCGCGTCGAACCGGTCCACCAGCCGGCGCTCCGCGTTCGGCGCGTGCTGCGGAATTTCCTCGACGAAGGTGGCGTAGTTGAGCCGGTGCACCTGCTCGCGCTCGGCGGCGGTTTCGGCAAGCTTGATGCGATACCGGTTTATCATCGCCAGTCTCCACGTAGTTCGACCACCCTGGCCTGCAAGGCCTCTGGCGTCGCCGCGACCGCCGTCACCGGCTCGCCGGCCGCCAGCCCGATTTTCGCGAACGGGCGCATGCGCCAGGGCCGGGTCATTGCGGCGCCGCCTGCGCGCGAAAAGAAACTTCCCCAGAGCCCGCGCAGCGCAACCGGCACCACCGGCACCGGCGTGTCCTCGAGAATGCGCCTCAATCCGGGACGGAACGGATACAGCTCGCCCGTATCGGTGATGCGTCCCTCGGGAAAGATGCACACCACGTCGCCCGCGCGCAGCGCCTGCGCCACTTGCGCAAACGCGCGCTCCATCATTTCCGGGTCCTCCTTCGCCGAGGCGATCGGGATCGCCTTGCCGGTGCGGAACACGAAGCTTAGCAGCGGCAGCTTGAAAATGCGGTGGTCCATCACGAAACGCACCGGCCGGCGGCAGCCGGCCGCGATCACCAGTGCGTCGACGAAGCTGACGTGGTTGCTGACGATGAGGGCCGCACCTTCGTCGGGAACGTTCTCCAGGCCGCTTTTTTGCAGTCGGTACACGGAATGGACGAGCATCCACACGATGAAGCGCATCAGGAATTCGGGTACCAGCATATAGATGTAAATCGCCACCACGGCGTTGAGCAGCGCCGTGACCAGGATCAACTGCGGGATGGTGAGGCCCGCCGCGAACAACCCGATGGCGAGCGCGGCGGCGGCCACCATGAACACGGCATTCAGGATGTTGTTGCCGGCAATGATGCGCGAGCGATGCGCCGGGTCGCTGCGCGTCTGCACCAGGGCGTACAGCGGCACGATATAGAAGCCGCCGAACATGCCGATCATGTAAAGATCGAACAGCATGCGCCAGTGCGAAGCATCGCGCACGAACTGGGCCAGGTCCTGCGGGCCGTGTGCGGCGTGCATCTCCGCTGCCAGCC
>JANMSV010000096.1:0-4932 GCA_031389685.1 Betaproteobacteria bacterium | reverse complement strand
CCGGATCAGTTCGAAAAAGCTAGAGCATGCTTAGGGTAGTGTCCGGGAATTCGGGGGAAGCCCAGTGACCTTGTTTCCGCCGAGCGAACAGGAAAGTACGGTACTTGGGTGACTACACTTCTCTGCAGCGAAAAGGACGTCAACTACTCGGCCTGTGAAACCACGTATCAGCGGGGTGTCTACCAAGCGATCGATGGCCGCGAGATAGACGACAAAATGCAACCCAAGGAAGGTGGAG
This sequence comes from Betaproteobacteria bacterium, assembly GCA_031389685.1. Classification (GTDB taxonomy): domain Bacteria; phylum Pseudomonadota; class Gammaproteobacteria; order Burkholderiales; family SG8-39; genus JAABQT01. Next base: position 4,694 of record JANMSV010000096.1, on the reverse strand, counting down.
GGATCATTGATCTAGTCACCTTCAAGAAGAGGTAGCCTGCCCTAACAGGTGGTTGCAAGGGACGCGCGGAACAGCGGAGTCGTCCTTTGCTAGCATGGTCTCCGCGCGCCCCTGAACCACGGCGTTAGCGGTCAACAACATACCGCGCTACACTGGCGGAGCCAGCGAAACTATCGGGGGTAACCATGTCAACCGTTGTTGCCGAAATCGAGGCCAAGATTCGGTCATTGAGTCTCGAAGACAAAACCGAGCTAGTCCGTGCCCTGATCGCTGAACTCGATGGTCCGGCCGAATCCGACGTCGAGCGCGCGTGGCTGGAAGAAGCGCAAAGACGACATCAAGAGGTAATCGAAGGAAAGGTGCAGCCAGTTCCCGGCGAACGCGTCTTTGAGAATCTCCGCGCGCGCCTGAAACGATGAAGCTTGAGTTCCACCCCGAAGCGGAGATGGAACTCATTGAGGCAGCCGCGCACTACGAACTTCAGGTCCCGGGGTTGGGCGAGCGCTTTGAAGCCGAAGTCCGACGCGCAACGGATATTCTGCTTGAGCACCCCGATATCGGCTCTCCCGCGGATCCCCATCTTCGCAGGTTCATCCTGAACCGCTTTCCCGTCACGCTGTATTACAGCGCCACATCCGACGTGTTGCGCATCGAGGTCGTCGCGCACCAAAGCCGCCGCCCCGGCTACTGGCGGTCGAGAGTTGACCGCTAACCGCCAAATGGAGAGCGACGCGCGGCAAGAGCAGCCGCGCGCGTCTCATTTGGGACGTTGGGCGTCACGTGGGGCGTGATAAGTAGGTCGGGCGAGTATCTTGCTCGCTCCGAAGTCACTGATAAGGAGAGTGCTATGCCAAAGTACGTGATCGAGCGTGACATTCCGGGGGCCGGAAAATTGTCGTCCCAAGAACTCAAAGGCATTTCGCAGAAATCATGCGGCGTGCTTAGCAAGATGGGACCGCAGATTCAATGGCTCCAAAGTTATGTGACTGGCGATAAGATCTATTGCGTATACATCGCACCGAATGAAAAAATGGTTCGGGAGCATGCCAAGCAGGGAGGTTTCCCCGCAAACCGGGTCTCCGAAGTTGCCTCGGTAATTGACCCGACCACCGCAGAGTAGCGCCGCCCAACAAGGCGCTCCAGCCGACCGACCCGCCGAAGGCGGGCCGGCGGCTGAGCCTGGGCCTTTGGGGCTTTGCATCGCACCGATATGAGGCAATCACAAGGAGACGCACATGAAATTCATGGTGATGGTGAAGGCAACCAGGGATTCTGAAGCGGGCGTCATGCCGGACACGAAACTGCTCACCGAGATGGGCAAGTACAACGAGGACCTCGTGAGAGCCGGCATCCTCCTCGCCGGTGAGGGACTCCATCCCAGTTCCAAGGGCGTGCGTGTCCGTTTCTCCGGCAGCAAGCGTACAGTGATTGATGGGCCCTTCAGCGAGACCAGGGAGCTGGTGGCCGGCTTCTGGCTCTGGCAGGTGAAGTCCAAGGAAGAAGCCATCGAATGGCTCAAGCGCTGCCCCAATCCCATGCTCGGTGATTCCGAGATTGAACTCCGCCAGGTGTTTGAAGCGGATGATTTTGGCGCGGCGCTCACACCGGAGCTTCGTGCGCAGGAAGAGCGCCTGCGCAACACGTCCGCGGGGAAGAAGTAAGCGCGCCATCCAAGCAACAGTGGAGCGCCGTCACGTGCCAGCTGCCAAGGTGACGAGAGCGGAACGTGTTGCAGTCCACGTCGCCCCATCGCGCTTCAGCCTGGTGGCGCTATGCATGAGCCGTATCGCGCCAGCGAATGCGCGTACCGCATCTCGGGCTTAACACCTACTGGGCCGAAGGCGTCCTCGATCTTCATGTGTCTTTCGATGAGCCGCCCGCTCAAGGCGATTAATTTGATTCACCGGAAGATGGGTGAGATGCTGAAGACACGTCAGTAAGCAATGCAGACGCCCAAGCCTTCATTCGAGCCAGGAACCCCAATATCAACAGGAGAACAGAATGTCCAGCGTCGGTTACCACGAACCCATAGAGGAACTGTCCGCAGAAACGCGCGACATGCATCGGGCAATCGTCTCTTTGATGGAAGAGCTGGAAGCCGTCGATTGGTACAACCAGCGGGCGAATGCATGCAGGGACCGGGAACTCAAGGACTACTTGTTCACCGAAAAGCCTCTGGTGCACAAGTGAGCAAGCCTGACCGGCCTTGTCGACGCCCTCCACTACGGCGCCATGGCTGACTGCGTTCGTGCGACCCGCCCCCTCGTACTCCTCGCCGGCTGCTACAGTGGCGCTCCAAGTCTGCAACCAGGAAAGGATCGCCGTGTCCTACATTGAAGAATCCCTCTCCGCCGGCGAAAAGATCGAAGGCCTGTTCAGGCTGCACTGGGTCGAATGGCTGCCAATGTGGCTCTGGATCCTCCTCGCCATCCCCACATTTGGCATCACGCTGCTGATCGCGCTGTACGAATACCTCAAGCTCCGCTTCCAGGAGCAGGGCGTCACCAACAAGCGCGTGGTGCTCAAGAAAGGCATCGTCAGCCGCAAGACGGAAGAGATGAAGCTGAAGTCCATCGAGACGGTGGAGATCGACCAGGGCGTGCTCGGCCGCGTCCTCGGCTTCGGCACCGTGAAGCTCACCGGCAAGGGCGTCAGTGACTTCCTGCTCAAGGGCATCGCCGACCCGCTGGCCGTGAAGCGCACGATCGAAAGCATTCCGAACCCCATCGACTGACCCGCCATGCCAGCCTGGTTTCTCCCCGCACTGAAAGCCGTCCTCCCGCACGTCGGCACCATCATCGCGATGGCGAAGCCGGTATTCACCAAGAAGAGCGCCGAAGCCGCCAACCAGGCGCAGCTCCTGCAGCAGCAGATCGGCGAGCTGCAGACCGCCGCGGCGCAGAACGCGGACAACATCAAGGCGCTAGCCGAGCAGTTGCAGGGCACGGTGAGCGCCCTGCACCAGGCCGCGGCGATCGCGGAAGCGCGGCTGCAGCGCGCCTTTTTGCTCTGCATCGGCGCGACGGCCTTGTCGGCAGCCACGTTCGCCGTGGCCCTGTACCTGATTTTCGCCCGCTAGGCTGTAAGCTTTCCGCCCGGATTTCCGACTCACCGAAAACCCGGATACAGAAAGGGAGTCCATGGACACGTACTACAAGCCCCAGCACCTCGCCGACTTCGCAAAGATCTCCGAAGGCAGCCCGGAACTGGGCAAGAAATTCTTCGACTACTACGGCGCGGTGTTCGCCGACGGCGCCCTCACGGCACGCGAAAAGAGCCTCATCGCCCTCGCTGTCGCGCACGCCGTGCAATGCCCCTACTGCATCGACGCCTATACCCAGGACTGCCAGCAAAAGGGCGCCGACCTGGAGCAGATGACCGAGGCGCTGCACGTGGCCGTCGCCATCCGCGGCGGCGCCTCGCTGGTGCACGGCATGCAGATGCGCGAGCACTCCAAAAAACTGGGCATGTAAGTGCGCCCGGCCACCATCCCGATCCGCCTCGAAGAGCTCGCCGAAGACCTGGCGCAGGACCGCGCCACGCCGCGCGCGACGCAGAGCCTGCACCGGCGCGCCGCGCCGCTAGCCTCCCCCGCGGAGCAGCTGCGGCTGCTCAAAGCGGTGCTGCTGCACACGGAATTCGACACACTGGCCGGGAAAGAACTACGCCCCGCGCAACTGGAATTCTTCCAGGTCAACCTCGGCAAGCTGTGCAACATGACCTGCAAGCACTGCCACGTGGACGCGGGCCCGGACCGCACCGACGCCATGATGGACGACGCCACCGTCGAGCAGGTACTGGCGGCGATCCGCCGCACCGGCGCGCACACCGTGGACCTCACCGGCGGCGCGCCCGAGCTGCACCCGCGTTTTCGCATTGTGGTGCAGGCGGCCGTCGACGCCGGCAAGCACGTCATGGACCGCTGCAACCTCACCGTGCTGCTCCTGCCGCGCAACGCGGGGCTGGTGGACTGGATGGCCGAACGCAAGGTCGAGATCGTCGCCTCCCTCCCCCACTACCGGCGACCCAACACCGACGCGCAGCGCGGCGAAGGGGTGTTCGAGCGCTCGGTGCGCGCACTGCGCATCCTCAACGCCGCCGGCTACGGCAAGGGCGACCCGCAACGGCGCCTGACGCTCGTGTCCAACCCCGCCGGCGCCTTTCTCGGCGCCTCCCAGGCGAGCGTGGAGCGCGAGTGGCGCGAGGGGCTGCAGCGCAACTTCGGCATCAGCTTCGACCGCCTGTTCATGCTCAACAACATGCCGATCTCGCGCTTCCTCGAATGGCTGCAGGACTCGGGCAACCTGGAGTCCTACATGCAGCGGCTGGTGAACGCCTACAACCCGGCGGCGGTCGACGGCCTCATGTGCCGCAACACGCTGTCGGTGGGCTGGGACGGGCGCCTGTACGACTGCGACTTCAACCAGATGCTCGACCTGGAACTCGCCCTGCCCGCGGGCGCGCATATCCGCGACTTCGACGAGCCGGCCTGGCAGCGCCGCCGCATCGTCACCGCGCGCCACTGCTTCGGCTGCACCGCGGGCGCGGGCAGCTCCTGCGGCGGGCAGACTTCCTGAGCGCGCTTCAGCCCCTGCGCCACAGGATGCCGCCGGCGGCTTCCTTCGCCATGCCGTCCAGATACTTCTCGTGCGCCTGCAGTTCAAGCGCCGTGGCCTGCAGCACCACGAGCTTCG
>JANMSV010000069.1:0-9594 GCA_031389685.1 Betaproteobacteria bacterium | reverse complement strand
ATGGTGGCGCGCGCCTGGCTCGACCCGGCCTACAAGGAGCGCCTGCTGGCCAAAGGCAGCCGCGCGGCCGAGGAGCTCGGCTTCGAAGTGCCCGGCCTGAATCTGATCGTGGTCGAGAACACTCCGCAAACGCACAACGTGATCGTCTGCACGCTGTGCTCGTGCTACCCGCGCATGCTTCTCGGCCTCCCGCCCGAGTGGTACAAGTCGCGGCCCTATCGCAGCCGCGTGGTGCGCGAGCCGCGCAAGGTGCTGGCCGAATTCGGCACCAGGATTTCGCCCAAGGTGGAGATCCGCGTGCACGACTCCAACGCGGACATGCGCTACATGGTGCTGCCGCTGCGCCCGGAGGGGACCGAAGCCTTGAGCGAGGCGCGCCTCGCCGCTCTCGTTACGCGCGACTGCCTGATCGGCGTCGCGCTTCCCACGCACCCCAAGATTTCCAAGTCCAGAAAGTCCTGATGACCACCAAACTTTTTACGCCCATCCAGTTGGGCGGAATCACGCTGTCCAACCGCATCGTCGTCTCGCCGATGTGCCAGTACAGCGCCGCCGATGGCGCGATGAGCGACTGGCACACCGTGCACGTGGGCAGCTTTGCCTGCTCGGGTGCGGGACTCACGATCATGGAGGCGAGCGGCGTCACGCGCGAAGGCCGCATCACGCACGGCTGCGCCGGCCTGTACAGCGACCTGAACGAGGCGGCGATGAAGCGCGTGGTGGAGGTGTTCCGCGGCATCTCGAAATCGCCCATCGGCGTGCAGCTCGCGCACGCCGGCCGCAAGGCTTCGACGCAGGTCACCTGGCTCGGCGGCAAGCCGCTGTCGAGCGCGGAATCGCCCTGGCAGACGGTGGCGCCCTCGCCGGTGCCGTTCGCCGAAGGCTGGCACGTGCCGCATGAACTGACGCTCGAGGAGATCAAGGGCCTGGCCGACGCGTTTGCCGCCTCGGCGCAGCGCGCCCTGCGCATCGGGCTGGATCTCATCGAGATGCACTCCGCGCACGGCTACCTCCTGCACCAGTTCCTGTCGCCGCTGTCGAACAGGCGCACGGACCGCTACGGCGGCAGCCTCGAGAACCGCATGCGCGCGCCGCTGGAAATGGCGCGCGCGCTGCGCGACGTTTGGCCGCGGGAAAAGGCGCTCGGCGCGCGCATCACGGCGAGCGATTGGGCGCCCGGCGGCTTCGAGGCGGCGGACGCAGCCACGTATGCGCGCGAGCTTAAGACGATCGGCTTCGATTACGTGTGCGTCTCGAGCGGTGCCGGGGTAAGCCACGCCCGTATCAAGGTCGAGCCCGGCTACCAGGTCGGCTTCGCCGAGCAGGTGCGGCGCCAGGCGCAGGTCCCGGTGATGGCGGTGGGCATGATCGCCGACCCGCAGCAGGCCGAAGACATTCTCGCCGCCGGTCGAGCCGATATGGTGGCGCTGGCGCGCGGCATGCTCGACGACCCGCGCTGGGTGTGGCACGCCGCCGAGCGCCTCGGCGTGAAGATCGAGTTTCCGCCGCAGTACCGGCGTGCGCACCACGAGCAGTGGCCGGGGGCGGAGCTGGCGCGGCCGAAGCAGACTGCCTAGGCGGTCCCGGCGGCACCTTAGTCGAGGGTCCGCCGGTACAGCGCCAGCCCGATGCCGATCACCACCACCATGAACAGCACGATCGGCCACAGGTGCGGCAGCAGGTCGAGGGCGGTATTGCCCTTGAGCATGATGCCGCGCACCAGCAGGAGGAAATGCGTCAGCGGCAGGACCGACCCCAGCCACTGCGCCCATTCCGGCATGCCGCGGAACGGGAACATGAACCCCGAGAGCAGGATCGAGGGCAGGAAAAAGAAGAAGGTCATCTGCATCGCCTGCAGCTGGTTGCGCGCGATCGACGAAAAGGTGATGCCGAGCGACAGGTTGGCGGCGATGAACAGCGACACCACGAGGTAGAGCAGCAGCGGATTGCCCTGCATCGGCACCTCGAACAGCAGCAGCGCGGCGGCGAGGATCAGCGTCACCTGGATCAGGCCGATGAGGATGTAGGGCATGATCTTGCCGGTCATCACCTCGATGGGCAGCGCCGGCGTGGAGAGCAGGTTCTCGAAAGTGCCACGCTCGCGCTCGCGCGTCATGGCGAGGCCGGTCATCAGCACCATGGTCATGGTGAGGATGGTGCCGATGAGCCCCGGGACGATGTTGTAGGCGGTGACGCCCTCGGGGTTGTAGCGGCGGTGGATGCGCACGTCGAAGGGCGGCGCGCGCGGCGCGAGCTCCGCGAGCGGTCCCTGCAGGTCGCGCGCGAGCGCCGTATTGGCGAGCTGGCCGAGCGCGGCGATGGCGTTGCCGATGGCGGCGGGGTCCGACGCGTCGGCCTCCAGGAGCAGCGCCGGGCGCTCGCCGCGCACCAGCTTCCTGCCGAAATTTTCCGGGATGGTGACCGCGAACTGCACGCGGCCGTGCGCGAGCAGCTCGTCCATCTCGGCTTCGCTCTGCGCGTGGCGCTCGATCCTGAAGTAGCCGCTGGTCTGCATCGCGGCGAGGAGGCTGCGCGAGTAGGGGCCGGCGTCGGCGGCGAGCACCGCGGTGGGCAGGCGCTTCGGGTCGGCGTTGATGGCATAGCCGAACAGGATCAGCTGCAGCACCGGGATGCCGATGATCATGCCGAAGGTGAGGCGGTCGCGCTTGAGCTGGATGAATTCCTTGACGATGATCGCGACCCAGCGCGACCAGGAGAACGCCTGCATTGTCATTGCGGCGCCCCGTTGGCCTTCGGCATCAGGTGGATGAAGACGTCCTCGAGCGTCGGCTCGGCGCGCCGCCAGGTGAGCTGCGGATCGGCGCGGAACGGCGCGAGCGCCCGCTCGAGCGCGGCCTCGTCTTCGCCCGTGACGTGCAGAGTGCTGCCAAACGCCGTGACGTGGGCGATGGCGGGCAGGCCGTGCAGCTTCGGCGCGAGCTGCGCGAGCGGGGCCGGCGGCCCCGACACCGCCCAGGTGGACAGGCTGACGCGGTGCATGATTTCGTCCGGCGTGCCGGTGGCGAGCAAGCTGCCGTAGGCGATATAGGCGAGGCGGTGGCAGCGCTCGGCCTCGTCCATGTAGTGGGTGGAGACCAGGACCGAGATGCCGCCGGCGGCGAGAGCGTGGATCTCCTCCCAGAAGTCGCGCCGCGCCTGCGGGTCGACGCCCGCGGTGGGCTCATCGAGCAGCAGCAGCCGCGGCCGGTGCAGCATGCAGGCGGCGAGCGCGAGGCGCTGCTTCCAGCCGCCGGAGAGCGCGCCGGCGAGCTGGTCCCGCCGCTCGGTGAGTCCGAGCTGCTCGAGCGCCGCGGGCACCGCGGCCTTGCGGTCTGTCATGCCGTACATGCGCGCGACGAAGTCGAGGTTCTCGCGGATCGTGAGGTCCTCCCACAGCGAGAAGCGCTGCGTCATGTAGCCCACTTCGCGCTTGATGGCCGCGGTCTCGCGCACCACGTCGTAGCCCAGGCAGGTGCCCGAGCCCGAATCGGGCTTGAGCAGCCCGCACAGCATGCGGATCGAGGTGGTCTTGCCGCTGCCGTTCGGGCCGAGGAAGCCGTAGATCTCGCCGCGGCGCACCTGCAGCGAGAAATCCTTCACCACGTGCTTTGACCCGAACGACTTGTTCAGGCCCTGGACGTCGATGGCGTAGTCATTCACTTCAGCCTCACGTCCACCGGTTGCCCCGGGCGCAGGCGCACGCCGTCGGCGGGCTCGAGCCGTGCCTCGATGAGGAACAGGAGCTTGGTGCGCGACTCCCGGCTGTAGAGCACGGGCGGGGTGTACTCGGCTTGATTGGAGACGAAGCTCACGCTGGCGGCAAACGGGGCAGGGCAGTCATCGCAGCGGATCTCGACCGCGCGGCCGGGCGCCAGCGCGCTCAGCGCGGCCTGCGGCGCATAGAAGCGCGCCTTCACGTTGCCAGGCGGGAGAAGCGAGACCACCGGCTTGCCGGCCGGCACCCATTCGCCCTCGACGAAGAAGGTGTCCTGCACCAGACCCGAGGCAGGCGCCGCGATGCTCTTTTGTTCCAGCCTCCATTCTGCCTGCGCCACCGCGGCGCGCGCGGCCGCCACGTCGCCCTCGGCAGCCTTGCGCTCGTCTTCGCGCCCGAGGGGCTGCAGCGCGGTCCTGAGCTGCGCCTCGGCCCCCTTCAGGAGCGCGGCGTCGCGCGCGTGCGCGCTGAGCGCTTGGTCGAGGACCGCCTGCGCGATGAATCTGCCGTTGAAGAGCTTCTGCTGCTGCGCCAGTTGCGAGGAGGACAGCGCGAGCGCCGCCTTTGCTTGCGTCACGGTAGCGCGCAGCGACTCGACCTCGGGTGCCCGCCGCCCGGCACGCAGGTTCTCCAGACGCGCTGCGGCGCTCTTCAATTGCTCCTCGGCTTGCAGGCGCGCCGCGCGCTCGCTTTCCTGTTCCAGCGCGAACATCGGCTTGCCGGCCTCGGCCTGCTCGCCGCGGCGCACGTAGAGCTTTTGCAACTGGCCGGCGGCGGGCGCGGCGAGCAGCATGTACTCGCCTTCGATGTAGCCCTGCCAGTAGTCGTCGGAGCGTGATTCGCAGCCCGCGAGGAACGCGAACGCGAGCAGCGTGGCGAGGATGCGCTTCATGGGTGGTCTTTCGCGATCACCGCGGCGGCCCTGCGCAGCACCGAGCGCGCTTCGTCGCGTGCCCCGGCGTTGTCGCGCGCCAGTTGCAGCACCGCGCAGCCGATGGTGACCGAGTGGAAAAAGGCGATGCTCTCCGGGTCCGTCTTCAGGCCACCCGCCTCGAGCGCCGGCGCCATCTGCTCGCGCAGCTTGGTGATGAAGCCGCGCATGCGCTTGCGGATTGCCGGGTCCCGGTCTGCTGCCGCCACCAGGCCCAGCATTACCCGAACCCTGCGCTTGTCCGTCGATCCCGCCGCTATGCCTTGCGCCACCGCCGCGGGCGTGGCCGGATGGTCGTGCGCGAGCTGGCCGACGAGCTTGCCGATCGAATACTGGGCGACGGCCTGCAAGAGGTCGGCGCGGGTGGGGAAATAGTAGGTGAGGTGGCTCTGGCGGACGCCTGCTGCTTTGCTGACCTTTGGTTGTGTCAGGTCATGGGCGCCGCTCTCGGCGAGCAGTCCCAAGGCTGCTTCGAGGATGCGGTCGCGGACCTCCATTTGGTAAGTCTACCAAAAGTGGACTCGACCCACAATTGGACCTTACTGCGATTTGGCTCCCCCGCGCACCCGCCATTTTCCGTTGTATGTACGACAACGTACAGAGACCGGCTTGGGGCGGCATGGATAATTCCCCATCGCTGTAGGAGGCAAGATGAGCGCAGTGAGAATCGTGGCAATCGTACTGATCTCGGCCGGCATCATGGCGCTGATCTACGGCAAGTTCAGCTTCACCAGTACCCACGACACCAAAGTGGGGCCGATCGCGATGTCGGTTCACGAGAAACAGACGGTCAACGTCCCGGTATGGGCCGGCGTGGGGGCGATAGTGATCGGCGGGCTCCTGTTTTTTTCGGGCAGGAAAGGCTAGCGCCTTCGCCAAAGCCGTCTCACTCCTCGCCGTATTCCCTGTCACTGAGGCTTGGCACCGGTCGAATCCGTCATCACTTGCAAAACCTGCGGCCTGCTGCAGCGTATCGAGGCGCTGCAACCGGGCGATGCGGCCGAGTGTTTCCGCTGCGGGTCGGGCATCGGCAGGCATCCGGTCGACAGCCTCGGACGCACGGCGGCGTTCTCGCTGGCCGCGCTGATTTTTTTCGTACCGGCCAACCTCTATCCGATCCTGCGCATGGATTTCTACGGGGCGTACTCGGAGAGCACCGTCTGGGACGGGTGCGTGAGCCTGTATCGGGACGGCCAATGGCCGATAGCGACGATAGTCTTTCTCGCCAGCATCCTGGTCCCGCTCCTCAAGATGCTCGGTCTGTTCTTTCTGGTCGTCGTGACGAAATTCAAATCTGCGTCCTGGCAACGGGAGCGCGGCTGGACTCTCAGGATCATCGACACGGTCGGCGCGTGGGCGATGCTCGATGTGTTCCTCGTGGCGATACTCGTGGCCCTGGTCAAGCTGGGACAGCTTGCCACGGTGCTGCCGGGCCGCGGGCTCATCGCGTTCACCGCCATGGTGGTGTTCACCATTCTGGCGTCGGCCAGTTTCGATCCGAGCCTGATCTGGAATAAAAAAGAGCAAGAACCATGACCGATTCGCAGAAGGATTCCGAGACCACGGACAATCTGCCCCGGGCAAAGGTAAAGAAACACCGATGGAGCTTTCCGGTCATGTGGGTCGTCCCCGTGGTTGCCGCACTGGTGGCGGCTTATCTCGTCTATGACCAGGTCCGGGAGTTTGGCCCGAAGATCACAATCCGGTTCAAGGATGGCACCGGCCTAAAGGCCGGCCGAACGCCGATCCAATACAACGGCGTGCGGATCGGGGAAGTGAAGGCGGTGAAGCTGAGCGACGATTTGCGCGAGGTAGTGGTCGAGGCGCGCCTGCTGCGTTCGGTCGCCTCGGTCGCCAGGGAAGGTTCGGAGTTCTGGGTCGTGCGTCTCGGAACGGAACTTCAGGACATCTCCAATCTGGGAACGGTCATTACCGGTGCGTACATTCAGGTATTGCCGGGTACGGGCAAGCCCCAAGCGGATTTTGTCGGCACGGAAGGTCCGCAGGCGGCCCTGGAGCCCCACGCACTGGAGATCGTTCTGCACGCCAAGCGCCTCGGATCCCTGAAACCCGGTTCGCCCGTCTACTATCGAGGCATCGAGATGGGTGCGGTGCGAACTGTCCGGCTCAGCGCCGATGCGACCGTGGCGGAAATTCTCGTACAGATCAAACCGCGGTACGTGAAACTGGTGCGCAGCGGCTCGAAGTTCTGGAATGCAAGCGGAGTGGACGTGAAAGCCGGCCTGTTCAGCGGCCTGGAAATCAACATGGAGTCGCTGAAGTCCCTGGTGTCGGGGGGAATTACCTTCGCCACCCCGAGCAATCCGCTCGGCACGCTGGCAAAGAACGGGGCGGCATTCCCTCTCTACGAGCAGCCGGCAAAGGAATGGCTGAAATGGACGCCGAAAATTTCAATTCCGCCGGAGGAGCATTCCCAGAAACCCGAGCGGCAAAAGAAAGGACCGCAACCCGCCGAGGCCGCAGCGGGCAATTCGGCGCAGGGGAAATAAAAACGCCCCGGTGTCCCGGGGCGTTGCATTGCCGGAATACAGGCCTTGCGCCGCTTACGCGCGCAACGCGCCGGAAGCCTTGGCGACCTGAGTCGCGATGAAATCCATCAGCGGCGGGGACAGGCAATCGTAAGGTTCGAGCTTAAGTTCTTTCAATCGTGCCCTGACCGCGCCCATGTTGGCAGGGCTGGCACCCGCCTCGATGATCGACGAAACAAATGCGGCGAATTCCGCGGGCGCCCAGCCGGTGTCCTTTAAGAGTCGAGATGTCAGAAAACGACGGCTATAGACCTAGATACGCCTGCCGCACCCGGTCGTTATGAAGCAACTCTTCCCCCGACCCGCTCATGACGATGCGGCCGTTCTCGAGGACGTAGGCGCGCTGCGAGATCTTGAGCGAGACGGCGACGTTCTGCTCTACGAGCAGGATCGTCAGGCCGCGCTGGTTCAAAGTCCGAATGGTGTGCAGGACCTCCTGCACCACCAGCGGCGCAAGTCCGAGGGAAGGCTCGTCGAACATGATGAGCTCGGGCGCGCCCATCAGGCAGCGGCCGATGGCGAGCATCTGCTGCTCGCCGCCCGACAAGGTGCCGGCGGACTGGCTCTTGCGCTCGGCGAGCGTGGGGAACATGGCGAAGACGTCATCGAGCTGGCGCCGGGCCCCGGCGCGGGCGCGGGGGAGCATGGCGCCCACCTCGAGGTTCTCCAGCACCGTCAGGCTGGGGAAGACCTGGCGGCCTTCGGCGACCTGGCCGATGCCCAAATCGCAGATGGCGTGGGACTCCAGGCTGGTGATGGCGCGGTCCTTGAAACGGATCGAGCCCGAACGGCTGGTCTCGATGCCGGCGATGGTGCGAATGAGCGAGGACTTGCCGGCGCCGTTGGCGCCGATGATGGCGACGATCTGGCCTTTGGGCACCTCGAGGGAGACGTCGGAGAGGGCCTGGGCGTCGCCGTAGTAGAGCTCGAGGTTCTTGACGGCGAGCATCAGACTTCGGTCTCCTCGCCGAGGTAGCACTCGAGCACCGCCGGGTCGCGCACGATTTCCGCCGGGGTGCCGCGGGCGATGACTTCGCCGTGATGCAGGACGCCTACGTGCTGGGCGAGGGCCATCACCGCGCGCATGACGTGCTCGATGAGCAGGATGGTGAGGCCGTCGGTCCTGTTCAAGCCGCGGAACACTTCGACCATCAGGTCGCACTCGGTCGGGCGCAGGCCGGCCATGACTTCGTCGAGGAGCAGGAGCCTCGGGCGCGTGGCGAGGGCGCGCGCGACCTCGAGGCGCTTGCGGTCGGGCAGCGTCAGCGACGAGGCGAGCAAATCGCGTTTGCCCCCAAGCCCCAGCCTTTCCAATATCTCGGCGGCGTAGCTTTTCGCCGCCGAGACATCTTTTGACCTTAGCAGAGCACCGACCACGACATTGTCGAGGACCGAGAGGCCGGCGAAGGGCTTGACGATCTGGAAGGTGCGGCCGATGCCGGCGACGCAGACCTGGTCAGGCCGGAGGCCCTGGATCTCCTTGCCGAGAAATTCTATTTTTCCCGAATCAGGAGGAAAGACGCCGGCCACCATGTTGAAGATCGTAGTCTTGCCGGCCCCGTTGGGGCCAATGAGGGCGTTGATGCCGCCCTCGGGGATGGTGAACGAGGCGTTCGACACAGCCTTCAGGCCGCGGAAGGATTTGCTCACCCCACGAACCTCGAGCAGCGCGCTCATTTCGACAGTCCCAGCCGGCGCGCAAGCGGCGGCCAGATGCCGTGCGGCCGGAACATGATCACCGCCAGCAGCACCACGCCATAGAACACCTGCTTCACGCCAGGGATCTCCCAGTCGTAGTAGGCGAGCAGCTCGGTGATTCCGTCGCCCAGCACGGTGAGCAGCGCCGCGCCGACGATCGGGCCGAACAGCGTGCCGATGCCGCCGATGATCGGCCCGAGGATGATCTCGATCGAGCGGCTGATGTGGAAGATCTGCTCGGGGAATATGTTGTTGTAGTAGAAGGCGAAGAACACGCCCGCCACCGAGGTCATCGCCGCGCTGATCATCACCGCGACCATTTTCCAGCGGAAGGTGTTGATGCCCAGTGCCTGCGCCGCCTCCTCGTTCTCGCGGATCGCCTGCCAGTAGTAGCCGGCGCGCGAGCGCAGCAGCCAGGCGCACAGGGCAAGCGCGCCCGCCGCGAACGCCAGCATGGCGTAGTAGTACATCTCCGGCGGCCCGCGGAAGTGCGCGAGGTCGATCTGGTCGCGCTGCGCCACCTTGAGGAACATGCCTCCGGGCCCGCCGGTCCAGCCCATGTGGTCGAAGCCGATGCGCGTGAATTCCGCGAAGGCGATGGTGAGCAGCGCGAAGTACACGCCCGAGATGCCGAAGCGGAAGGCGAGAAAGCCGATGACCGCGCCGATCAGCACACAGGCGAGCATCGCCAGCCACAGCCC
>JANMSV010000065.1:0-5166 GCA_031389685.1 Betaproteobacteria bacterium | reverse complement strand
CGCGAGGCGATGAGCAGCGCGCCGCAGGTGGTCAAGCCGCCCGCGATCAGGCCGGGAAACCAGGCCGGGCCGAATTTCTGGCCCGGCATCGGCGGAAAGCCCTGGATGTGCCAGAGCACCACCGCGCCGAGCGCAACCAGCGCCGCGCCGCTAAGCGCGTCGTTTGCCTTCATTTCCCGAAGATTCTTACTTGGCCAGTCCTACGGCTTTAAGCGTCGCGCCCATGTCGGCGTCGGACTTAGCCATGAACTTCGCCGTGCCCTCGGCGTCGGCCCATACCACGCCGAAGCCGCGGCTCGCCATGAAGTCCTTGTAGTCCTTTGAGTCGTAGACTTTCTTCAGTGCCCCGCCGAGCGTCTTCTGCGCCTCGGCGGGAATGCCCTTGGGCGCAGCAATCACGCGCCAGGCCGCCATCGCCCAGTTGCTGCCGAGTTCCTGCTGCAGCGTCGGCACGTTCGGGTACAGCGCTGGCGGCTTGGCGTCCATGATCGACAGCGCCCGCACCTTGCCGGCGTCGATCATCCCGCGCGCTTCGGGAATCGAGCAGGGGACGACGTCGACGCCGCCCGCCACCATGTCCTGCAGTCCCGGGGCTGCACCGTTGGAGGGCACCCATGGCAGCGCGCCGGGGTCCACGCCCTGGTCTTTCAGCAGTCCCGCGATCGCAAGATGCCAGATGCCGCCCTGGCCGGTGCCCGATGCCTTCAACTTGCCGGGATTGGCCTTGATCGCCGCGATCAGGTCCTTGGTGTTCTTGTAGGGCGAATCGACGCGTACATGAATGCCGGCGGGATCCGCGTTCACCAGGCCGATGGGCGTGTAGTCGGAATGCTTGAGAGCGGTGAGGCCGACGTGGTGCATCATCGTGATCTCGACCGTGATCAGGCCGATGGTATAGCCGTCGGCCGGCGCCCTGGCGATGGCGTCGTGGCCGACCACGCCGGAGCCGCCGGTGCGGTTGACCACGTTGATCGGCTGCTTCAGGTCCTTTTCCATCAGGCTGGCGATGATGCGCGCCGTGGCGTCGGTGCCGCCGCCCGCGCCCCAGGGGACGATGAGCTGGACCGGACGCTGCGGGTATTGCGCCTGTGCGGCGCCAACGGTGAGCGCGGCAAGGACCGCCGCAACTTTGAGCATGAAATGCATGGAGTTCCTCCCAGATTAACCGGACGGTGACCGGCTGGCGGAGATTCTACCGCTCCAGGATGCACCCGCGACCACCCGCTCGATCTCGACCGCCAGCGCCGCGGCATCGTTGCTGAAGTAATGCGTGTGACCACCGGCGCCGAGGCAGAATTCCGTGCGATCGCCTGCGCGCCGCGCCGCCACCCTGCCATCGGGGCCGACCATGGCAACGCCGAAACGCGCAGCGTCCCGGTCCGGCGTCCAGATGAAGCGTCCCACGTAGTCTCCCGAGCGGCAGGCATTGACCCATTCGGTCACGCCGAGATCGGCGGCCGCCGGCGCGGCATTGGCGAAGCCTGCTTCGCGCGAGCCCATCCATCGATACAGGAGCGGGAAGCGCTCCGCGTACAGGTCGCGCAGCGGCGAACCCACGGTGACGAGCGCGACCGGCAGCGCGCCGACGATGCCCTGCAAACGGCCCTGCGCATGCAGGTAGCGGAGCAGGTCGGCGCTGATCACGGTGCCCTGGCTGTGCGCAATGATCACGATGCGCGCGTAGCCCGAGTCGCGCAGGTAGGCCAGCAACGAGGCATAGCGCGAGTAGATGCGCGCCCGGGGCGGCTGCCGGTTGGGCGGATCGCCGAAGTAGTTGTCGATGTCCAGCACCGCGTCGATGGCAACGCGCAGCCGGCCAAAGGTCTGCGTGAAGCGGGACCCAAGCGCGGCGACCGTCAGCGCGCCTCCAGCGAGCCATTTGCCCGCGGCGACCAGGGTTTCGCCCTCGAACGCCTCCAGGAGGCCGGCAAGCCAGGCAACAAGTTCGCCCCCGATCCCCATCGTGAAAGCGAACTGCCGGAGGACGAACGCCAGATAGAAGACGCTGCCGGCGAGAGCCCCGAGGGGCACAAGCGACTTGAACGCCGTTCCCAGCAACCGGCCGCCCTTGCCCAGCCAGTTCCCCAGGCGCTGCGCCCACTCGGTCGCGCCTTTCCTTACGCCTTTCGCATCGACGTTCGTGCCCGGCCGGATCTCCTCGATCAGCGAAGGCAGCAGCACCAGCAGGATTGCCGCGACGATCAGCCCGAAGGCAAGCACGAGGGGTGTGAAAAACCCGCCGAGAGTCTGCACGCGATCCTCGAGGAAGATCACGACCGAGCGGTAGGACCCGCGGAAAACGATCGGCTGGTAGAGCAGATCCTTCGGGAGCGCCCGGCCCGCGACGAAGCTGATCACCGACCACAGCACGAGGCTCAGCACGGCAAACAGGCCACTCGAGCCGATGAGGGCGAGCCGCGCCGTGTGAAGCGACTCCCGGGCGGCCCTGTCGCACCCGCGGCCCAGCCACCATCCCAGCGACAGGGCGGCGACCTGGACCGCGACGAACAGCGCCCACACCAGCAACACGCCCGCGAGCAACCATTCGCCCACATTGAGGGCGGCGGTGATCATCCATTCGCCTTGCGTGCTGACGCTCGGCAACAACAGCCTGCCATCGACGCAAAGCATGACGACCGACGCCAGGACCAGCAGATGGCCGAGCAGGCGTACGCCCTGCGTGACGCCGGAATAGCGCTCGACGAGATACCAGCCGAGCAGCGCGACGGCCAACGCGCTGGCCGCGAAGTACAGCCTGGGCACCCAATGTTCGGCGCTCAGTGCGAAAACCGCCGTCGCCAGGCTCCCGGCTGCCGCTGCCAGCAGGAACAGCATTAGCGCCCACCGCGCAGGCCCTGGCGTCCCGCGCAGCCACGCGAGCGCGGACAGCGCCGTCAGCACGAGCGAGCCGAGCCCGAACGCGGCTGCAATGAGTTGTGCGCGCAGCTCGGGGGCGACCAGGGCTGCCGCGCCGAATACGACCATCAGGAGCATGGCGAGCTGGAGCAGCGCGCTCGGCGCCTTCATCAGCCATGCCATCCAGGCGTGAAGCCGCTGCAGCACACGCCACGCCCTTCCCCCGTTCGCGCTGAGCGCCACCTGGTCGACCACGTCAGCCGCAAGCGTGCTCAGGTGGAAGAACAACTGGTACAGCGACGAGAGTGCGCGCAGGCCGCCCGTGCCAAGGCGCGACAGATCGGCCCAGTACATTTCGTAAAGATCGAGCGCCCGCTCATCGGCCCGGCGGCGCAGCGACACACGCGTGGACTCGTAAAGCGCATCGCCTTCGGGCAGCACCAGCCGGCCCAGCAGGTAGTCGTTCAAAGCGATGCCGAGATCCTTCGGCTCCGGAGCATGCCGCTTCGGCTGTTGCGATTCCGCTCCCGCGGACGCCGGCTGCTGGGCCTGATAGAAGCCGCTCGGCGTCCCCGGCCGCCGCCGCGCGGCTTCCGGCTTTCGGGCCTCGCCCGTGGGCTGCGCCGGCGGCGCTGCATCCTGCAGGGAACCGCCTCCCGGTTCGAGCTTTTCCACCGGCACCAGGACCTCATGCATCTCGCCCTGCACGTAGGGCGGCGCGCCCTCCCCGCCTTGACACAGCAGCCGCGCGACTTCGCGCACCGTCTGGCCGGGACGCTGATCGGCAATGCCGTGAACCACGACGACGGCGACGCGATCAGTCGTGCTCATCGTCCGATCCGGCTACTTGCACCATTGCTGCTCGCACGGAACACCGTCGTTGTCTCCGTCCATCTTCACTCCTGGGCAGTTCTTCAAGAAGAAGATGACGGAGCGTTCTCCTGGGGAGAAGTGGGCAGAGCTGCGGGTTGCATGACCTCAGCTGCTTCTTGGCTGCTGGCACGGGCCGCGTGTTGGCTTTGGTACTTCGTGTAGCCCTGCCAAACGAGGAAGCCGACAATTAGGATGAGGATGAGCCGCTTCATTGGGAGGCGCAACCTTACGGTTCTAACGTCAGCGGCCACCGGCGCGCGCCGGTTTTGCGCGCGTTCGAGTGGGCCGCTTTGTTAGACCTCGCCCTTTACCGGCCGCACGAATGAGCGTGCGCAATGCATCGTTTACGGCCGCGGAGTTCTTGAACTTCCTGTGCACATCCGGCTCGATGACGACGACGTTGCTGCTCTCAAGGTAGCGTTGGTAATACTTGCCCCGGACGGCGCCAGAGAAATCGTACTCGGACCGCATCTCAGGTTCGGAGACCTTCAGGGGCTTACGACTCGTATGTCTTTCGTTCATGGGTATGTCAGGGTCGGGGATGGTTGCGGCAAGCGGATCGCCGAAGACAGTGGTCGCTTCCTGAAACGACACGCCGTGCTTCTCCACGTTTGCGCGTTCCTTCTTCTCGTCCCATTGAAACTTCATTCGCGCAATTTAGGCCATATCCCACGAGGTCTAACGTAGAGCCCACCGGCGTGCGCAGGCTTCATCGCGCACGTCCGCGTGCGGCGCCAGGTTAGCGCTCAACCGTGCGCCGCGAGCTCTTCACGCACGATCTTGCGCACGAGATCCTGCGTTACGGGTTGCTCCGCAAGCCCCAGGTGGGCCTTCAGAGCTTCGTTGATCAGCGTCTGATAGCCCTTGCCGGTCTTCTCCGATTGGGCCTTGAATCGGCTGACGATTGCGTCGTCCATGTAGATGGTGATGCGCGTCTTCCCTGTCGTGGGAATCACCGCGCCACGCTTTCCTTTCGAGAAGTCATACACCTTTTTCATAGTTTCTCCGCTCTTTGGGGTCGGCCTTCCGCACAGAGATGGTTCGCGATCCACTGCCCCGAGGACTGTGAACCACGACCATCAGCGACCCGAACGCGTTCATTCCAATGGTGACAAACCGTTGCTCGCCCTCAGCAGCGTCATCCTCGACGGTGAGCGCGAGCGGATCATTCAGCACCCCGTCGCCCTCGGAAAGCGACACGCCGTGCTTCTTGATGTTTGCCGCATCCTTTTTCGGGTCGAATTCGGCGGACACGCTTACAATATATGCACGTTATGCATACCTGTCAACCCCGAGTGCAATTGGCGTGCGCTTCGACCGTTGAGCGCTAACGTTTGAGCTCAGCCGCGTGCGGAGGCCGCAGGCCGTAGCACGTCGGCTGGAGCGAATGGTTAGGCACCAGCTGGCGATTGCGCGAAAACAAGGGGCGGCTCTTTT
>JANMSV010000044.1:0-5843 GCA_031389685.1 Betaproteobacteria bacterium | reverse complement strand
CGGGCGGCTTCAACATCCTGCTCGGCACCACGCTTGCGGGCAAGACCACGCTGATGCAGTTGATGGCCGGCCTGGTGGCGCCGAGCGCCGGGCAGGTGTGGTTCGGCGGCCGCGACGTTACTGGCGTCCCGGTGCAGAAGCGCAACGTGTCGATGGTGTTCCAGCAGTTCATCAACTACCCGAACCTCTCGGTGTACGAGAACATCGCCTCGCCGCTGCGCGTGGCGCGCATGCAGGAAGCGGAGGTGCGCAGCCGTGTCGGGCGGATCGCCGAGCTGCTGCAGATTTCGCCGTTCCTGCAGCGCAAGCCGTCGGAGCTCTCCGGCGGACAGCAGCAGCGTACAGCGCTCGCGCGCGCACTGGTCAAGGACGCCGACCTGGTGCTGCTGGACGAACCGCTCGCCAACCTCGACTACAAGCTGCGCGAAGGCTTGCGCGAGGAGTTGCCGCGGCTGTTTGCCGACCGTTCCTGCACGGTGGTGTACGCGACCAGCGAACCGGGTGAGGCGTTGCTGCTGGGCGGGTATACGGCGACCGTGCACGAGGGACGCGTGACGCAGTACGGGCCGAACGGTTCGGTGTACCGCGAGCCGGTGGACCTGACCACGGCGCGGGTGTTCTCCGATCCGCCGATCAATACCGCGCAGGTGGTGAAGAGTGGGCAGCGCATCCGCCTGTCGGAGCAGGTGAGCTGGGCCGCCGAGGGCAAGCTGCGGGACCTGCCCGACGGTTCCTACAGCATCGGGCTGCGCCCCCACTACGTGCTGCCGGTGCCGGGAAAAGGCGGCAGGGTGCAGGTCGACTGCAAGGTCCTGATCGCCGAGATCAGCGGTTCGGAAAGCGTGGTGCACTTCGACCTCGGCGGCATGACCTGGGTATCGCTGTCGCACGGCGTACACGTGTTCAAGGTGGGTCAGGCAGCGCGCTTCGAACTGGATGTGGCGCGTTGCCTGTATTTCGCGCCGGACGGTGCGCGGGTCGCCGGCTGAGGATCATGGCGCGCATCAGGCTGGAGCAGTTGCGGCACAGCTACCTGGCCAGGCCGGTGCAAGACGCCGACTGGGCGCTGAAGAAGATGGACCTGCAGTGGAACGACGGGGGCGCCTATGCGCTGCTCGGTCCCTCCGGCTGCGGCAAGACGACGCTGCTGAACATCGTCTCCGGTTTGCTGCGCCCGACCGAGGGACGCATCCGCTTCGGTGACGAAGACGTCACCGACAGTCCGCCTGACCAGCGCAACATCGCGCAGGTGTTCCAGTTTCCGGTGGTCTACGACACGATGAGCGTGTACGACAATCTCGCGTTCCCGTTGCGCAACCGCGGCGCGCCCGAGGCGCAGGTGGATGCCCGCGTGCGCGAGATCGCGGTGCTGCTCGATCTGGAGGCCATGCTGCCGCAGCGCGCGGCCGGGCTGACCGCCGACGGCAAGCAGAAGATCTCCCTCGGCCGCGGCCTGGTGCGCTCGGACGTGAACGTGATCATGTTCGATGAGCCGCTGACGGTGATCGACCCGCACCTGAAGTGGCGCCTGCGCTCGAAACTGAAGGAACTGCACCAGCGCATCGGCATGACCATGATCTACGTGACGCACGACCAGACCGAGGCGATGACCTTTGCCGAGCAGGTGGTGGTCATGCACGAAGGCACGGTGGTGCAGGTGGGCACGCCGGTGGAGCTGTTCGAGCGGCCGCGGCACACCTTCGTCGGGCATTTCATCGGCTCGCCGGGCATGAACATCCTGCCGTGCGAGGTGGAGCACGGGGTCGCGCGCTTCGCCGGCCTTCCGGTGCCCACCGCCAACGCGGCCGGCGGCGCCGATGGCGGCAAGCGCGCCGAGATCGGCGTGCGGCCGGAGTTCGTGCGCTTCGCCGAGAGCGGCATCCCGGTGCGCGTGGTGCGCGTGAGCGACGCCGGGCGCCACCAGGTGGTCGAGACGCGGCACGGCGATACGGTGATCCGAGTGCTGCTCGAAGAGCGCGACGCGGTGCCTGCGGAGACGGCGCACCTGAGTTTCGACCCTGCCTTCACGCGGCTGTACGTGAACGGCTGGCTCGCCGGGGAGGCGGCATGAGCGCGAAGACCGTCAACCACAAGGCCTGGTGGCTGGTGCTGCCGGTGGTGCTGCTGGTCGGCTTCAACGCGGTGATCCCGCTGATGACGGTGGTGAACTACTCGGTGCAGGAGACTTTCGGCAACAACCGCTTCTTCTTCGAGGGCGTGAAGTGGTTCGACGCGGTGGTGCACTCGACGCGCTTCCACGATGCGCTCAAGCGCCAGCTGCTGTTCACCGCGATCATCCTCGCCATCGAGGTCCCGCTCGGCGTGGCGGTCGCGCTCGCCATGCCGCGCAAAGGCGTATGGACGTCGGTCTGCCTGGTGCTGATGTCGATGCCGCTGCTGATTCCCTGGAACGTGGTCGGCGCGATGTGGAACATCTTTGCGCTGCCGGACATCGGCCTGCTGGGATGGACGCTGAACAAGCTCGGCTTCGACTACAACTTCACGCGCCAGCCGCTGGCCGCCTGGGCCACGCTGATCGCGATGGACGTCTGGCACTGGACCTCGCTGGTGGCGCTGCTCGCCTACGCCGGGCTGAGCGCGATTCCGGACGCCTACTACCAGGCGGCGAAGATCGACGGCGCTTCGGCCTGGGCGGTGTTCCGCCACGTGCAGCTGCCCAAGATGAAGCACGTGCTGACGATCGCGGTGCTGCTGCGTTTCATGGACAGCTTCATGATCTACACCGAGCCCTTCGTGCTGACCGTCGGCGGGCCGGGCAATTCGACCACGCTGCTGTCCATCGACCTGGTGAAGATCGCGCTGGGGCAATTCGACCTGGGTCCCGCGGGGGCGATGTCGCTGATCTACTTCCTGATCATCCTGCTGCTGTCGTGGATGTTCTACCGCGTGATGACGCTCGACGAGGAGTGAGTGATGAAGCGACTCAAGTGGCTGGTGCCGGCGCTGTACATCGTATTCCTGATGCTGCCGATCTACTGGCTGCTCAGCATGTCGTTCAAGCATACCAACGAGATCCTGGGCGGCTTCACGCTGTGGCCGCACAATTTCACTTTCGAGAACTATCGCAAGATCTTCACCGAGCCGACCTGGTACCTCGGCTACGTCAACTCGCTGATCTACGTGGTGATCAACACGGTGCTGTCGGTGGCGGTCGCGCTTCCGGCGGCCTATGCCTTTTCGCGCTATCGCTTCCTCGGCGACAAGCACCTGTTCTTCTGGCTGCTGAGCAATCGCATGGCGCCGGCCGCGGTGTTCGCGCTGCCCTTCTTCCAGCTTTATTCGGCGATCGGCCTGTTCGACACCCACATCGCGGTGGCGCTGGCGCATTGCCTGTTCAACGTGCCGCTCGCCGTCTGGATCCTGGAGGGCTTCATGTCCGGCGTGCCCAAGGAGCTGGACGAGCTGGCCTTCATCGACGGCTACCCGTTCTGGAAGTTCTTCCTCAAGATCCTCCTGCCCGCCATCGCCGCCGGCATCGGCGTGGCGGCCTTCTTCTGCTTCATGTTTTCCTGGGTCGAGCTGCTGCTCGCCAAGACGCTGACCTCGGTGGAGGCGAAGCCGATCGCCGCGATCATGACCCGCACCGCGAGCAGTTCCGGCTACGAGCTCGGCCTGCTGGCGGCGGCCGGCGCGCTGACCATCGTGCCGGGCGCGTTCGTCATCTACTTCGTGCGCAACTACATCGCGAAAGGATTCTCGCTCGGCCGGGTCTGACCCCAGCGGCGCGAGTCAAGGTATGGACCTGAGCTGGATGGCCTGGACCTGGCAGACGGCGGTGTTCTTCGCGTTCATCGCGCTGGCGCTGGCCGGCATGAGCGTGTGGGAATGGCTTTCGCCCGGCGGCGCGCCGCGACGGGGGATTCTCGCGATCAATACGACGCGCGGCGACCGGCTGTTCATTTCCCTGCTGCTCGCCGCCTACATCCATCTGATCTGGCTTGCGGCCACCAGCGCGCCGCTGTGGGGCGCGACGCTGGTCGCGGTGATCGCCGCGGTGATCGTGTTTCGCAAGGTGTAGCGGCGCCGATGCTAAACTTCGCCGCTCCATGCCGCTGCCAATTTCCGAAATCGAACGCGAACTGGTGCACACGCGGCGCGTGCGCTACGAGGGCTACAAGCGCGCCGACGGCCTGTGGGACATCGAGGCCCACATCACCGACGTCAAGAGCCACGACGTCAAGCTGAAGACCGGCGTGCGCCGCGCCGGGCTGCCGATCCACGACATGGTGGTGCGCGTCACCATCGACCGCAAAATGAACGTGGTGGACGCGCTGTCCGTGTCGGACGCGGTGCCCTATCCCGGCGGTTGCGAAACCATCGGCCCCGCCTACCAGAAGCTCATCGGCCTCAACCTGGTGAGGAAATTCCGCGACGCGGTGAAGGAGCGCCTCGGCGGCGTGCAGGGCTGCACGCACATCACCGAGATGCTCGCCGGCCTGCCGACCGCGGCGATCCAGAGCTTCGCCGGCGAGATGCGCGAGGATCGGGCGCCGGGCAGGAAGCCGTTCCAGCTCGACCGTTGCCACGCCATGGATACCACCGGCGAGACGGTGTTGCAGTGGTACCCCGAGTGGTACGTACCGAAGGAGAAAGCGGGCGCATGAAGATCCACGAATACCAGGGCAAGGAGATGTTCCGCAAGTACGGCGTCGCCACGCCGCGCGGCTATCCGTGCTTCAGCGTGGAGGAGGCGGTCGAGGCCGCGAAAAAACTCGGCGGCAAGGTCTGGGTGGTGAAAGCGCAGATCCACGCCGGCGGCCGCGGCAAGGGCGGCGGCGTCAAGGTGGCGAAATCGCTGGAGGAAGTGCGCGCGAAGGCGAAGCAGGTCCTCGGCATGCAGCTGGTCACCCACCAGACCGGCCCCAAGGGGCAGAAGGTACGGCGGCTGCTGGTCGAGGAAGGCGCCGACATCCGCAAGGAACTCTACGTCGGCATGGTGGTGGACCGCGGCACCCAGCGCGTGGTGCTGATGGCCTCCGCCGAGGGCGGCATGGACATCGAGGAAGTGGCAGCGAAAACCCCGGAGAAGATCCACAAGGTATTCGTCGACCCGGCCGCCGGTCTCACCGACGCCGAAGCGCGCGGCGCGGCGAAGAAGATCGGCATTCCGGACGCCGCGCTGGCGCAGGCAAGCGAACTGCTGCGGGGCCTGTACAAGTGCTTCTGGGAAACGGATGCCTCGCTGCTCGAGGTCAACCCGCTGATCCTCTCGGGCGGCGGCCGCGTGGTGGCGCTCGACTCGAAGATCAATTTTGACGACAACGCGCTGTTCCGCCATCCTGACCTAGCGGCGCTGCGCGACCTCGACGAGGAAGACCCGCTCGAGATCGAGGCCTCGAAGCACGAGCTGTCCTACATATCGCTGGACGGCAACATCGGCTGCATGGTGAACGGCGCGGGCCTCGCCATGGCCACCATGGACACTATCAAGCTGTTCGGCGGCTCGCCGGCCAACTTCCTCGACGTCGGCGGCGGCGCAACGGCGGAGCGGGTCACCGCTGCATTCAAGATCATGCTGTCGAATCCGAAGGTGAAAGCGATCCTGGTCAACATTTTTGGCGGCATCATGAAGTGCGACACCATCGCCACCGGCGTGGTGGCGGCGGCGCGCGAAGTGAAGCTCGCGGTGCCGCTGGTGGTGCGCATGAAGGGCACCAACGAAGACCTGGGGAAGAAGATCCTCAAGGACTCCGGCCTGCCGATCATCTCGGCCGACAACATGGCGCAGGCGGGGCACGCTCGGCGAGCAACTCGAAGATTTTGCGTTCATTCCCGCGTTATCGGAAATGGCGCCAGGCGACGACTGGGACGGCGCACAAGGA
>JANMSV010000038.1:0-2377 GCA_031389685.1 Betaproteobacteria bacterium | reverse complement strand
CCCGCCTCGCTCCTCTTCGGCGCTTACCGCCGCGACGTGCTCACGCTGCTCCTCCTGCATCCCGGGGAGTCGACGCACGTGCGCGAGATCGCGCGCGCCATCGGCAAGGCCCCGGGCACGCTGCTCCGGGAGCTCAACGCGCTCGCGGAGGTGAGAGCCTGGATCGCGGCGCGGCGTCCACCCGGCTAGGAAACCAGGCAGTGTCCTCCTCCTACGCCCCCCCAAACCCCCGCGCCCGCTCCGCAAACTCCCGATACCCCATGAACTCCTCGAACGCCTTCACCCGCTCCCTGTACCCGCGCACGGCGTTCGCATCCCGCCCGGCCTTGAACTCCCCGAGCGCACGATCGAGCGCGTCGAACGCAACGAGCGCCGACAAGCCGTAATACAGCACGACCGAAGCCCCGGCGCGCTCCTCCCCGGCGAGCGTGCCGCCGGGAATGTCCACGATCATCGCCGGCTTCGCCACGCGCCGCCGCACCTCACTGAGCTGCTCCGCCGTGACCAAAGTCGGGAACACCATGTCCGCGCCCGCCGCCGCGTAGGCCTCCAGCCGCCGCACGGTGTCCTCGAAATCCCCGAATACCCAGTTCGCGTCCGAGCGCGCGACGATGAGGAAGTTCGGGTCCTCGCGTGCCTCGGCCGCGGCGCGGATGCGCGAAGCCATCTCCTCAACCGGGCGCAGCGCCTGCGGCAGGTCGGTGTGCTTGCCCGTGCCCGAGTGGTCCTCGATGTGGATCGCGGCGACGCCCGCCTGCTCGAAAGCCTGCACGGTGCGCCACATGTTCGCCGGGTCGTGAAAGCCGCCTTCGGCATCGGCGATCACGGGAATGCGCACTGTGTTGACAATGCTGCGCGCCTGCGAAACCAGGTCATCGAGCGAAAGGAGCCCCGTATCCGGCAGCCCGTAGCGGCTCGCCGCGGTGGCGTAACTGCCGATGTACACCGCTTCGAACCCGTGGGCCTCGATCAGCTTCGCCGAGAGCGCATCGGTGGCGCCAGGCACGGCGATGGTGCGCTCGCTGTTGACGAGCTCGCGCAGGCGCGCGCGCCGCTGGCGATGGGTGTCCACTCTGGCCTCCTCGGGAAGGGAACGCGGCGACTATAGCAACGGCGGTGGTGGGCCGCATTGGAGTCAACCGCAGCCGCCATGCAACGTTGCTCGCATGTGGCCCTTCCTATCCCAAACCTGAGATAATCGCGTGAAGCCGGTGGTCTGGCTAGGTGACAGTCTTGCGCGGGTTCGGGACTTCGCGCCGGATGCGAGGCATGAGGCCGGGCTGCAGCTCGGGCGCGTCCAGTTGGGCAAGGAGCCGGTGGACTGGAAGCCGATGCCGTCGGTGGGGCTCGGGGTGAATGAACTTCGAGTCCGCGTGGGCGATGCGTTTCGTGTGATCTATATGGCGAAATTTGTGGAGGCGGTGTACGTGCTGCACGCGTTTCAAAAGAAGTCGCGCAAGACTGCGCGAACGGATATCGAGCTGGCGCGCCTGCGGTTCAGGTCGCTTGTTCGGGACAGGAGGCAACGTTGACCGAAAAGCTCAAGTATGTCCGCGGTACCGGCAACATTTTCATCGATCTCGGGTTCGACAAGGCCGAAGCCGAGAACCTGAAGCTGCGTTCTGAACTGATGATGCGTATTGAGGAGTTTTACGAGCGAAGCGGCATGACGCAGGCAGGCGCCGCCAAGGCGCTCGGCCTTACCCAGCCGCGCCTCAACGCGCTGCTCAAGGGAAAAATCGGCCTCTTCAGCCTCGATGCGCTGGTCAACATTGCCAGCCGTGCCGGGCTGAACGTGCGGCTGGTTGTGAAGAAGGCGGCCTGAGTTTCCCCTGACTGGATAGATATACAGTAATCGCCTATAGTCGCCCCCTGTGGGCGCGATCGACGCATTCGACAAGCTGAACGAAAAGCAGCGCGAAGCCGCCCAGTCCTCCGCCCACCCCCTCCTCGTCATCGCCGGCGCCGGCACCGGCAAGACCAACACCCTCGCGCACCGCGTCGCGCACCTGGTCCTCGAAGGCGGTGCCCCGGAACGCATCCTCCTTCTCACCTTCACCCGCCGCGCGGCGCTGGAGATGACGCGCCGGGCGGGCCGCATCGTCGCCGAGGCGCACAAGAGCGTGCGCCTGCCCTGGAGCGGGACGTTTCATTCGGTGGCCAACCGCCTCATCCGCCGCCACTGCGCCGCGGTGGGCCTCACCGAGAGCTTCAGCGTGCTCGACCGCGGCGACGCGGCGGACCTGATGGACGTGGTGCGGCACGAGCTGGGGTTCTCGAAGACGGAGAAGCGCTTTCCGCGGAAGGACACCTGCGTAGCGATCTACTCGCACCGCGTGAATACCCAGGGAACGCTCGAAGGCACGCTGAAAGAGGC
>JANMSV010000006.1:0-28421 GCA_031389685.1 Betaproteobacteria bacterium | reverse complement strand
CTTCTTCATGTCCATCTCCCTAGAGCGCTTCCGCATCGGTCTCGCCGGTGCGGATGCGGATGACTTTTTCGAGCTCGAACACGAAGATCTTGCCGTCGCCGATCTTGCCGGTGTTGGCCGACTTCTCGATCGCCTCGATGGTGCGCTCGAGCAAATCGGTCTTCACCGCGACGTCGATCTTCACTTTCGGCAGGAAGTCGACTACGTACTCCGCGCCGCGGTACAGCTCGGTATGGCCCTTCTGCCTGCCGAATCCCTTGACTTCGGTTACGGTGATGCCCTGCACGCCGATCGCGGACAAAGCTTCCCGCACCTCGTCAAGCTTGAAGGGCTTGATGATTGCGGTCACGAGTTTCATGAATTTGCTCCCTGAGTTGAGTAGCCAGTCTGCGAGGGGATCAGAACTTGTAGAGGGCTTGGAGCGCGTAGGTCATCAACGTCTTGCTGGTGGCGCCTCCCGTCTCTACGAACACCGCGTTGTCTGCGTTGTCCCTGCGCAACTCGGCCCGCAACTCCATGCTGGCGTTCGGCAGATACGCGCCCGTAAGAGTGAATTCCTTGTATTTGGTGGCTGCCGTCCCGAAGCGGAAACCATCGTCGTCCTTGAACGACTCAAAACGCCCTACCGCGCGCCACTTCGGCGTGATCATGTAAGTGATATAGAACGCCTGCCCGCTGTATTTCGCCTTGATCGGGCTGCCGGTGACCAGGGAGACGAAATTTTCCTGGCTCACGCTCAGAATCTCCGCGCCCAGTGTCAAGGGATCGCTGACTGTGTATGTGGCAACCGCGTTAAGGCTGGTGCGCTTGCCTTCCGGGTTGCCCGGCGTGGCCTGTGGCACTGTTTCCTTGCCGGTGTAGTAGGACGCTGCGATGGTGAGCGGCTTGATCGGCGTAAGTGTCGTGCCGAGCTCGAGCGTCTTGCCGCTGTTCGAGTCCTTGACCTGGTCCCAGCCGTTGTTCAGGCCGGCGGTGAAGCTGAACTTATCGGAGAAGGCCCAGACCGAACGCACGCCGGTGTGGGTGAACGGTATGGCGCCAAACAGGATTGAGCGGGAGAAATTCGGATTTGTCGGACTCCAGATCACCTCAGTTCCCTGGAGCGTCACGAACTTTCCGGCCATGATGGTCATGACGCCGGAGGCATACTGGCCGAACGCTTGCGTGACGTCGAACTGAGATTCGGTCGTCGTATCGAACGAATGGATGACCAGGGCATGGCTCCCAGCGGTGAAATTCACCACCGCGCCAAAGCCCTCCTTCGGTTGCTTGGCGATTTGAACGCCAACCTGATGCAGCGCAAACGAGTTGTTCTGCGAGTCGAACACCCGGGTTGAGAATCCCGTTTCAACATTCCTGTTTGCATGCGTGTACCCCGCGTCGATGTAACCGCTCAAGCTGACGCCCGACGCGTCGAGGACCTTGTCGAGGGTCGGGACGGCTTGGGCCAGAACGGTGGCCGGTGCGGCGAACGCGGCCGATACGGCGGCAGCGAGAATGGCGTTGCGCATTGTCGTGATCTCCCTTAAGTGACAGTTGGTAGGACGCCGATACCTCAAAGCATCTACCGTGCCAGATTGAAAATCATTATTCCTCAGTGTGTTATGCACCTAGCCCAGTCGTTGCGGCGAGGCAGCGCCCATGTGGGGTGCGGGTCCGCAGAGCGACGCCTCAATTTGGTGCACGCACCGTGCTAGGCTCGCAGCCCATGATCGACAAGCGATTCTTGGACGAATTGGGCGAACGCATCGGCGAGGCGACGCGCCGGTCGCCCGCGCAAGATCTGGAGAAGAACCTGCGCGCCCTGCTCGCGGCATTCTTCGACCGCTACGACGTGGTGTTGCGCGAGGATTTCGAAGTGCAGAAAAAGCTTCTCGAGCGCGCCCAGGCGAAGCTCGCTGCCCTGGAAGCACGCATCGCGGAGCTGGAAAACAAGTAAACCGGGGCGCGCGCGCCGCGTTGCTTCCCTGGAAGGGGACAGCGCATGGCGTTGGCAACGGTGGCGAGTCGCGCGCTCGCGGGAATCGACGCGCCGGCTGTGACGGTGGAGGTGCACCTCGGACCCGGGCTACCCGCGTTCCATATCGTCGGCATGCCCGATGCGGAAGTGCGCGAGGCGAAGGACCGTGTGCGGGCGGCCCTCAACCACGCGCAGTTCGAGTTTCCCTCGCGGCGCATCACCGTCAATCTCGCCCCTGCTGACCTGCCCAAGGATTCGAGCCGCTTCGACCTGCCGATCGCGCTCGGAATCCTTGCGGCGAGCGGGCAACTGAAAAGCGCGGCGCTCGAAGACTTGGAATTCGTGGGCGAGCTTTCGCTCACCGGCGAGCTGCGCCCCGTGCGCGGTGCTTTGGCGATGGCGCTGGGCTGCGCCCGCTCCGGGCGCGGCTTCGTGCTGCCGGCGGAAAACGCGGCGCAGGCCGCGCTCGCCGAGCGCGCCACCGTGCTGCCGGCGAAGACCCTGCTCGAAGTGTGCGCGCATCTCGCCGGCCGGGCACTGCTGCAGCCGCACCGCAATGGCGCTGCGCATGCGTTGCCGGCATACGCCGATTTTCGCGACGTAAAGGGCCAGGCTGGCGCCAAGCGCGCGCTGGAAGTGGCGGCGGCGGGCGGCCACAGCCTGCTGCTCGTCGGACCGCCCGGCACCGGGAAGTCGATGCTGGCTGCGCGCTTTCCGGGGATTCTTGCACCCATGACCCCGGCCGAGGCGCTGGAGAGCGCGTCGATCCAGTCGGCCTCGACGGGCGGTTTCGACACGGCACGCTGGGGCGCGCGGCCGCTGCGCGCACCGCACCATACCGCGTCGCGGGTGGCGCTGGTGGGCGGCGGCAGCCCGCCGCGCCCGGGCGAGATTTCACTCGCGCACCACGGCGTGCTGTTCCTGGACGAGCTGCCGGAGTTCGGTCGCGAGGCGCTGGAGGCGCTGCGCGAGCCGCTCGAATCCGGCTGGGTTTCCCTTTCGCGCGGTGCGCGCCAGGCGCGTTTTCCTGCGCGCGTTCAGCTGGTGGCGGCGATGAACCCCTGCCCTTGCGGCTACCTAGGCCATGCCTCGGGCCGTTGCCGTTGCACCCCGGATGCGATCGCGCGCTATCGCGCGCGCATTTCGGGCCCGCTTGCCGATCGCATCGACATCAAGATCGACGCGCCGGTGCCGCGGGAGGCGGAGCTGCTGGCAGCGGCGGACGGCGAGCCTTCGGGCGAGATCCGCGCGCGCGTCGCCGCCGCGCGCGACATGCAGCTACGGCGCCAGGGCAAGCCGAACGCGCTGCTCGGCACGCGGGAGATCGAAATCCATTGCGCCACCGGCGTGGAAGTCGAGAGCCTGGTGAAGCAGGCGATGGTGCGCCTGTCGCTGTCGGCGCGCGCCTACCACCGCGTGCTGCGCGTGGCGCGCAGCATTGCCGACCTCGACGCCTGCGCGGCCATCGGCACGGCGCACGTTGCGGAGGCGATCCAGTACCGCCGGATGGACGCGGCCCTGTAGACTCGCCGCCGATGGCGACCTACGCGATCGGCGACGTGCAGGGCTGCAACGAAGAACTACAGGCGCTTCTGTCGCGGCTCAAGTTCGAGCGCGCGCGCGACCGTGTGTGGTTCGTCGGCGACCTGGTCAACCGCGGACCCGCTTCGCTCGAGGTGCTGCGCTTCGCGCGCTCGCTGGGGTCCGCCGCCGTGGTGGTGCTGGGCAATCACGACCTGCACCTGCTGTGCGCCGCCGGCGGCCACGCGAGCAGGCGGGATGACGATACGCTGGACGAACTGCTCGCGGCCCCGGACGCACCGCAATTGCTGGACTGGCTGCGCGGCCGACCCCTGCTGCACAGCGATGACGGCTATGTCATGGTGCACGCCGGCCTGCTGCCGCAGTGGTCGATTAAGACGGCGATGAGGCTGGCGCGCGAGGTGCAGGACGCGCTGCGCGCGCCCTCTTACAGCGAGTTCCTCGCCAGGATGTACGGCGGCGCGCCACTCGCCTGGCGCGACGATCTCCTCGGTTGGGACCGCCTGCGCGTGATCGTCAACGCGATGACGCGCCTGCGGTTTTGCAATGCCGCCGGCGAGATGGACCTGCGCGCGAAAGGCGCGCAGGCGCCGCCCGGCTTCCGGCCGTGGTTCGAGCTGCGTCCCGCCAATGAGCCGCCGATTGTCTGCGGGCATTGGTCGGCGCTGGGGCTGAAGCTCACGGAGAAGCTGGTCGCGCTCGACAGCGGCTGCGTCTGGGGCGGGAGCCTCACCGCCCTGCGCCTGGAGGACCGGACCCTGTTTCAGGTACCCTGCCGTGGCTACCAGGCCCTGGGGGAGTGATGAATCCCGACTGCCTGTTCTGTAGCATCGTCGCCCGGCAGATACCCGCGATGGTCTATCCCCAGGGCGACTCGCGGAACGACTGCCGGTAGCGCAATTCAACCGTTTCGCGGTCGGCAGGATGGTTCTGCGCGCCGCGGTTTGCGATCTTGAGGGCACCCAGCACTGCACCCAGGCGGCCGGTGCGCGGCCAGTCCCAGCCCTGCGCGATGCCGTAGAGCAGGCCCGCGCGATAGGCGTCCCCGCATCCGGTAGGGTCGACCACGCGGTCGGCCGTGGCGCTTGGGATCTCGTGCTGCACCTCGCCGGCGTAGATGCGCGAGCCTTGCGCGCCGAGGGTCACGATCAGGGCTTTAACTTCGCCCGCCAGGCTTTGCAGCGTGCGCCCGGTCTTTTCCTCCAGCAGCTTGCCTTCGTAGTCGTTTACCGCAACGAAGTCGGCGAGGCGCATCAGTTCCGCCAGCTCCTCGACCGAGAACATTGGCAGTCCCTGGCCCGGGTCGAACATGAACGGGATGCCATGCTCGGCGCATTCGCGCGCGTGCTGCAGCATGCCCTGCCTGCCGTCGGGTGCGACGATGGCGAGGCGCGCGCCCAGGGCGGGCCCGATGTGGTTTTCGTGCGCATGGTTCATGGCGCCCGGATGGAAGGCGGTGATCTGGTTGTCGTCCAGGTCAGTGGTGATGAACGCCTGTGCGGTGAATTGGCCGGGTACCTTCTTCAGGTGCTGCGCATCGATTCCCAGCCGCTGCAGGCGGTAGAGATAGGGCTCGATGTCCTCGCCCACCGTGGCCATCACCAGCGGGTCGCCGCCCAGTTGCTTCAAGTTATAGGCGATGTTGCCGGCGGTGCCGCCGAACTCGCGCCGCATCTCGGGCGTGAGAAAGCACACGTTGAGAATGTGCAGCTGGTCGGGCAGCAGGTGGTTCCTGAAGCGGTCAGGGAACACCATGATCGTGTCGTAAGCGATCGAGCCGGTAATCAGCGTTTTCATTTAGGAAGGATAAAACAGGTACAGACGATAGCCAGTGGCACGCAGCCCGCTGCTGTCGAGATACACCCGCAGCACCGACTCGCCGCCGGGCGAGATGCCGGGCGCAAGCGCCTCGCGCGCGCGGCCCAGGTAGTCCTCCGGGCGCAGCACGCGCCGTACCAGCGGCTTGTCGCCCGGATCGGTGAGCGTGAGCTCCAGCGAGGGATGCTCTTGGGCGAAGGGCGCACGGTTGCGGATTACCGCGTTCAGCACGATCAGGCTTTCGCGCCGCTGGTCCGCCTGGAGATCGGACGATTCGATGCTGAGCAGGTCTGGTCGTCGCGGCAGGCGCAACTCGCAATCGAGGAACTGGCAACCCTCGGCGAGGAACGGCCGGGTCTGCGGGACGAGCGTCGCCAGCTCGGTGCGGTAGTAGTAAGCGAGCTGCCCGGCCAGCAGCGCGAGCGCCAGCAGCGCTCCCAGCCCCCACGCGAGGCCATAGCGCGCGCGGGGGGCCTCCTCCTCGAGGAACTCGGGCAAGGGCTCGTCGTCTTCCAGCGCGTGAGCGCGCGCGCGCGGCGTCGCCCTGGCCGGCGCTGCCGTGGCGGTGCCGGCCTCGAACAGGCCGAGCTGCGGCGAAGGTCCGGCAGCCCCGCCGGCCTGGTCTTCAACCAGGTTGGCCACGCCGTCAAAGACGGTTGCGCACTTGCCGCAGCGGACCATGCCGTCGCGCGCCGAAAGCTGGAGCGGCTGCGCGCGGAATGCAGTCGCGCAGGCCGGGCAGCGGGTGACCAGCAGGTTCACCGGCGCCGCCCTTCCACCAGCGCCCACCCGTGTTCGCGTGCGGCGACGCGCACCTCGAAATCCGTGCCGTAGGCCCCCGCCACCTCGGCGGCCTGCGCTTCCAGAATGCCGGCGAGTGCGATGCGGCCGCCGCGACGCGTGCGCGCAGCGAGCAGGGGTTCGAGCACGATCAGGGGCTGGGACAGGATGTTGGCCACCACCACGTCGTAGCCGCCGGGCGGCAAGTGCTCCGGCGCGTACGCGCGCAAGCCGACGCTGTTGACGCGCGCATTGTCGATTGTCGTCGCCAGGGCCAGCGGGTCCACGTCGACCGCGTCAACGCGTACCGCGCCGAGCTTGGCGGCGGCGATTGCCAATATACCGGAACCGCAGCCGTAATCGAGTACCGCCGCTTGCGCGGCAGCCCCGCGCGCCAGCCAGCCGAGCACCAGGCGCGTGGAGGCATGGCTGCCGGTGCCGAAGGCCATGCCGGGATCCAGGCGCACCACCGCCGCGTCCGCGTCACGCGGCGATTCGTGCCAGCTCGGCACGATCCACAGGCGTCCCTCGAGGCACAGGGGCGCGAACTGCGCCTGCGTGGCACGCACCCAGTCCTGATCGGCGACAACATGCGTCTGGAACGGCGGCACGGCGTGCAGGCCGGCCGCCCGGGCTGCGCCAGCGAGCAGTGCGGCTGCGTCGGCATCCTCGGGGAACAATGCGTGCAGCCGGCTGCGCGGCCGCTCGGGCCGCTCCAGCCACACTGAGTGCGCGCCCTGCCCCAGCAAGGCTTCGCTCAGCGCATCGGCCTGCTCTGCCTCGAGCTCCAGGGTGAGCGCGCGCCAGGGCACTACTTCACCTTCTGCTTGTTCTCCTGGGCGAGTTTCTGCTCGAGGTAGTGGATCGACGTGCCGCCGCGCAGGAAACGGCTGTCGTGCAGCAGCTCGCGGTGCAGCGGCAGGTTGGTGAGGATGCCTTCGATCGCCATCTCGGAGAGCGCGATGCGCATGCGCCGGATCGCCTGGTCGCGTGTCGCGCCGTAGGCGATCACCTTGCCGACCATCGAGTCGTAGTTCGGCGGCACGGTGTAACCCGCGTACACGTGCGAGTCGACGCGGATGCCGGGTCCGCCGGGCGGGTGGTAGGAGGTGATGCGCCCCGGCGACGGCGTGAACTTGTAGGGATCCTCGGCGTTGATGCGGCACTCGATGGCGTGGCCGCGCAGCACGATGTCCTTTTGCCGCAGGCGCAGCTTTTCGCCCGCGGCGACGCGGATCTGCTCCTGCACCAGGTCGATGCCGGTGATCATCTCGGTGACCGGATGCTCGACCTGGATGCGCGTGTTCATCTCGATGAAGAAGAACTCGCCGTCCTCGTACAGGAACTCGAAGGTGCCGGCGCCGCGGTAGCCGATCTTGCGGCAGGCGTCGACGCAGCGCTCGCCGATGCGCACGCGCTGCTTCTCGGTCATCTCGGGGGCCGGCGCTTCCTCGATGATCTTCTGGTGCCGGCGCTGCATCGAGCAGTCGCGCTCGCCCAGGTACAGCGCGTTCTTGTGGCTGTCGGTCAGGATCTGGATTTCGATGTGGCGCGGGTTCTCCAGGTAGCGTTCCATGTACACCACGGGATTGGAAAACGCAGCCTGCGCTTCGCTGCGCGTCATGTTGACCGCGTTGAGCAGCGCCGCCTCCGTGTGCACGACGCGCATGCCGCGCCCGCCGCCGCCACCAGCCGCCTTGATGATCACCGGGTAGCCGACCTTGCGCGCGATGCGCACGATCTCCTTGGCGTCCTCGGGCAGCGCGCCCTCGGAGCCGGGCACGCAGGGCACCCCGGCCTTCTGCATCGCCTGCTTGGCGCTCACCTTGTCGCCCATCAGGCGGATGTTTTCGGGATGCGGCCCGATGAACACGAAGCCGGAGCGCTCGACACGCTCGGCGAAGTCCGCGTTCTCGGACAGAAAGCCGTAGCCGGGGTGGATGGCCTCGGAGTCCGTGACCTCGGCGGCGCTGATGATCGCCGCCATGTTGAGGTAGCTATCGCGCGCCGGCGCCGGGCCGACGCACACGGACTCGTCGGCGAGCTTCACGTACTTGGCCTCGGTGTCGGCCTCCGAGTGCACCACCACCGTGCGGATGCCCATCTCGCGGCAGGCGCGCTGGATGCGCAGCGCAATTTCCCCGCGGTTGGCGATCAGGATCTTCTCAAACACAGGCGGCGCGCTAGGCGATGATGAACAGCGGCTGGCCGTACTCCACCGGCTGGCCGTTCTCCACCAGGATGGCCTGTATCACGCCGGTGGCATCGGCCTCGATCTCGTTCATCAGCTTCATCGCCTCGATGACGCACACCGTCTCGCCGGCCTTGACGTTCTGCCCGACTTCGACAAAGGCCTTGGACTCGGGCGAGGCCGAGCGGTAGAAGGAGCCGACCATCGGCGCCTTGAGGACGTGACCCGCCAGGGCGGGTTCGGCGGCCGCGACTGCCGCCGCCGCGGGCGCGGCGGCAGCCGGGGCGGCGGCGTCCGCCGCGGGCTTGGGTGCGATCGGCGTCACCGTCGCCTCCCCACCCTTCACGATTTTCACCTTCTCTTCGCCCTCGGTGATCTCGAGCTCGGCGATGCCGGACTCCTGTACGAGGTCGATCAGCTTCTTCAGCTTGCGCAGATCCATTGGCTTTCTCTCCCGGCGGGCGTGTCCGCCCGCCCGGTGCTGGCCGGGGCTAGGCCCCGCCGCCGCCCTTGAGGCGTGCGATGGCGAAATCGAGCGCCAGGTCGTAGCCGCGGCCGCCGAGCCCGAGGATCGAGCCGACGGCAACTGCGGTGAAATGCGAGTGGGCGCGCCACGGTTCGCGCGCATGAATGTTCGAGAGGTGTACCTCGATGAAAGGAATGCGCACCGCCGTCAAGGCGTCGCGCAGCGCAATGCTCGAGTAGGTGAACGCCGCGGGGTTGAGGATGATGAAGCCGGTCCCGTCCCGGGCCGCCAGCTGCACGCGGTCCACCAGCACCCCCTCGTGGTTCGACTGGACGCACGCCAGTTTCACGCCGGCGGCCTTCGCCCGGGCGGCGAGCCGGCGCTCGATCTGCGCCAGCGTCTCGCGGCCGTACAGCTGCGGCTCACGGGTACCCAGCAGATTCAGATTGGGCCCGTTGATGAGCAGCACCGACTGCGACTTTTTGGACTTAGGCATTTATCCCCGAAGAAGGCGGCAATATAGCGGAATTTCCAGCCGACCTCCCCGGAGGGGCACGAAGCACGGCTGTGCCCTGATGGATTGAGTGAGGGCGTAAACGCCTGGAACACCATGGAAGGCAGGAGTTGCGGCATTTTAGCCACAATATCGAAGACGATCGATGGAATTTGTTATTATCTTGTAGTCCGAATGGGCGAGATTTCCTCTCCAGGCCGCACTAACTGACCGACCTCGGCGATGCCCGCGCGCTCCAAGACACGCCCGGCCTGCGTGGTCTTGAGCGCAAGGCGCTCGTCCCTCGGGTCGAGGACCGACAGGCGTAACGGCGCGCCGTGCCAGTCCAGGGTAAAGACGCTGACCGAACGCGTGCGATCGCCAGAGAATCGACGGCCTTCGGAGGTCTCGAAGGCGATGTTCCGGTCCAGCAGGAAGAGTTCGACGTCCTTGGCGCTGTCCGGGTAGAGCTGTAATTCGATCTCGGCGTACGGCCCGGCGTGGCCGCTCAGGACCGGGCCAGTAAGGTAAGGGCTGAAATGCTCCAGCGCGCGCATCGCGTCAAGCGCCACGCGGCGCAATTCCAGGATGAGCTCAGGGTGCTCCTCGGCCTGGTACAGGGCCCGGTAGGCGCGCAGCGCCTCTTCGATCTCGGTGTTTGCTGGCAGCGACTCGGTATCGGCGGCGCCCAGCTGGCGGGCGGCCTTGCGCTTGGCGAGCGCGAAGTTGTCGATGCCGTCCTCGGCCATGAGGCGGGCTGCGGCGGCGGCAATCTCCGCTCGCAGACCGTTCTGCCGCGTGCTTCGACGGCTCATTGCCGGCGCATCATAGCGCACCGGGCCCCGCGCCCATCGCGTAGAATCGCGGCCCTTTCCCGAGCCGGTTCGTTTTCGTAGGGTCCATGGCCGCACACCTGCACATCCTGGGAATCTGCGGCACGTTCATGGGCGGGCTCGCGGCACTCGCCCGCCAGTCGGGCTTGCGCGTCACGGGCTGCGATGCCTGCGTCTATCCGCCAATGAGCGAGCAACTCGCCGCGCTCGGCATCCAGTTGGTCGAGGGTTACGGGGCGGAGCAGCTCAAGATGGCGCCCGACCTGTGGGTGATCGGCAACGTGGTCACACGCGGCAATCCGCTGATGGAGGCGATCCTCGATCGCGGCGCGCGCTACGTCTCCGGGCCGCAGTGGCTTGCGGAACAGGTGTTGCCCGGCCGCCACGTGGCGGCGGTCGCCGGGACCCATGGCAAAACCGGCACGGCGTCGATGCTGGCGTGGATCCTCGAGCACGCCGGGCGCAAGCCGGGGTTCCTGATCGGAGGGATACCCTCCAACTTCGGTGTCAGTGCCCGCTTGGGCGAATCCAATCTGTTCGTCATTGAGGCGGATGAGTACGACACCGCCTTCTTCGACAAGCGCTCCAAGTTGGTGCATTACCCGGCGAGGACCGTTATTTTGAATAATCTAGAGTTCGATCATGCCGACATCTTCGACGATCTTGCTGCGATCGAACGGCAATTCCATCATTTCGTGCGGATCGTGCCGCGTTCGGGGCGAATTGTCATGAACGGCCGGGACGAGGCGCTGAAGCGGGTCCTGGCCCAGGGGTGCTGGACGCCGGTGGAGGAATTTGGAGTCGAGGAAGGCTGGCAGGCAGGCGATGCCGACGCCGAGGGTGGGTTCGAGGTTCGGCTGCAGGGCGGGGGGCTGGGCAGGGTGCGCTGGACCCAGGCGGGCGAGCACAGCCGGCTGAATGCCCTCGCCGCGATTGCCGCGGCGCGCCACGCCGGGGTCGCGCCGCAGGCGGCGATCGAGGCGCTGGCGCAGTTCGAAGGCGTGCGCCGCAGGCTGGAGCTGCGTGGTACCGCGCGCGGGGTCGCGGTATATGACGACTTCGCGCACCACCCGACGGCGATCCGCACCACGCTGGAGGGACTGCGCGCCCAGGTGGCGGGTGGGCGCATCCTTGCCGTGCTCGAACTGCGGTCCTATACGATGAAACTCGGCCTGATGAAAGACCGCTTACCGGCGAGCCTGGCCGCCGCTGACCAGGTGTTCGTGTACGGCGCGGGACTGGGCTGGGACGCCGCCGCGGCGCTGCGCCCGATGGGCGAGCGCGCCCGCTGCTTCGAGCAGTTCGAGGCCTTGGTCGCCGCGATCAGTGCCGACGCCCGCGCCGGCGACCATGTATTGGTAATGTCCAATGGCGGTTTCGGCGGAATTCACGAAAAGCTCCTCGCCGCGCTCGGCCGATGATCGCCTACCTGCACGGCTTCAACTCCTCGCCCCAATCGCACAAGGCGCAGGTGATGGCGCGCTACATGGCCGAGCGCGGCCTCGGCGCGCGCTACGCCTGCCCGGCATTGCCCCCGCTCGCCGACGACGCGATCGCCGCGATCGAGGCGCTGATAGCGCAGCGGCCGCACGAGCAGTTTTGTTTCGTCGGCTCCTCGCTCGGCGGCTACTACGCCACGTTCGTCGCCGAGAAGCACGACGCCAGGGCCGTGCTGATCAATCCGGCGATCGACCCGCACCTGGGCCTGCGCGTCTGTCTGGGCGAGCAGAAGAACTTCCATACCGGCGAGCCCTACCAGCTGACCGAGGCCCACCTGCAGGAATGGCAGGGACTCTGGGCGCCGCGCATCACCCCCTCGCGCTACCTGCTGCTGGTCGAGACCGGCGACGAAGTGCTTGACTACCGCAAGGCGCTCGAGCGCTACCGCGGGGCCGAGCAAGTCGTGATCCAGGGCGGGGATCACTCCCTGCAGTCCTTTCCACAACACCTGCCGCGCATTCTCGAATTCGCCGGCTTCGCCGCGGCGTGAGGCGTTGAGATGCACCTGCTCTACGAGGAGGAGGGCGAATTCAAGGTCGGGACCGTGCTCGCGCAAGCCCCGGCCTCGTTCCAGGTCGAGAGCCCGTACGGCCGGCGCTCCAAGGTCAAGGCGGCGGCCGTGCTGATGCGCTTCGAGCGCCCGGGCGCCGGAGAGCTGCTGGAAGCCGCGGGCAAGTTCTCCGCCGGCCTGGACAGCGATTTCCTATGGCAGTGCTCGGGTGAGAGCGAGTTCGGCTTCGAAGACCTCGCGCGCGAGTATGTCGGCCGGGAACCCCTCGCCGCGGAAGCCGCCGGGGTGCTGCTCAAGCTGCACTCGGCGCCGATCTACTTCCACCGCCGGGGCCGGGGCCGCTACCAGGCCGCGCCAGGCGAAACTCTCAAGCTGGCGCTTGCCTCGGCGGAGAAGAAAAAGCGGGTGCTGGACACGATCGCCGGCTGGGCCAAGTGTCTTGCGCGCTTCGAGTGCCCGCCGGAGATCGCCGCGCTGAAGGACGAGCTGCTCTACGCGCCGGATCGTAACAAGCCCGAAACCAAGGCCTGCGAGCAGGCCTGCAGGGAGACCGGGCTTACGAGCGCGCGCCTTCTGGAGCGCTGCGGACTGATCCCGGACACCCATGCCTACCACCTGAACCGGTTCCTGTACGAGTTCTACCCGCGTGGCACCGCCTTCCCCGCGCACGAGGTGCACGAGCCGGCGCTGGTGCTGCCGCTCGCGCCGGTCGAGGCGTTCAGCCTGGACGACGCGGAGACCACCGAGATCGACGACGCGTTCTCGCTCACGCGCACGTCGGCGGATGAGTGGCGCGTAGGGATTCACATCGCGGCCCCCGCGCTGGGCTTTGCGCCCGGTTCGCCGCTCGACGCCATCGCGCGCGAGCGGCTGTCCACCGCCTACATGCCGGGCTTCAAGGTGACGATGCTCCCCGAAGACGTGGTGCAGCGCTACTCGCTCGACGCGGGCGCCGAGCACGCGGTGGTGTCGCTTTACGTGGACGTGGCCGCGGGCGATCTCTCGGTGCGCGGGCGGCACACGCACCTGGAACGCGTGCGCGTTGCCGCCAATCTGCGTCATGGCGACTTGCAGGCGATGAACGCCGCCTTCGAGCACGGCGGCACCACCGGCCTGGCGCGCGAAGAGGAACTGCGCACACTGTGGCGCATCGCCGAAGCGCTCGAAGTCCGCCGCGGAAAGCCGGCGGTCAATGCCAGCGCCGTGGACTACGTGTTCCGAGTGCACGAGGGCAGGGTGCGCGTCGAGCCCCGCCGTCGCGGTGCGCCGCTGGACAAGTTGGTCAGCGAGCTTATGATCCTCGCCAACGCGACCTGGGGCGAACTGCTCGCCGAGCGCGACGTTGCCGCGCTGTACCGGGTGCAGTCCTCCGGCAAGGTGCGCATGAGCGTGCACGCCGAGCCGCACGAGGGGCTGGGCCTGGCCTGCTACGCGTGGATGAGCTCACCGCTGCGCCGCTACGTGGACCTCCTCAACCAGTGGCAGCTGGTCGCCGCGCTTGGCGGGCGCAAGCCGCCGTTTGCGCGCACCTCGGACGCGCTGCTCGCGGCATTGCGCGCTTTCGAGGTGACCTACGCGCGTTACGACGAATACCAGCGCGCCATGGAGAATTACTGGTGCCTGCGCTGGCTCGAGCAGGAGGGAATGCGGGAGGCGGACGCCATCGTGCTGCGCGAGAGCCAGGTGCGCTTCGAGGGATTGCCGCTCGCGGCACGCGTGCCCTCGCTGCCGGTCCTGGATCCGGGCACGCGCGTGCGCGTGGCGATCCAGGGGATCGACTTTCTCGAGCGCAATGTGGCATGCACCTACCTGGAGACCCTGGCGTCCGCGGCCAGTGCGGCGTTGGCGGGCGACGAGCGAGACGAGCGCTAAAGCCCTAGAATGGCGGCGGAATATCGCCTCGAGGTGCCATTGCAGGCTGTGCTAGCGAAGAGCATTCCGGGCGCGGCGGAATTCTGGTCCGGGCTCGACCACCGGTCCCGCGTACTGACCGCGTCGGTGGCGGCGTCGCTCCTGCTGCACGCGATCCTGCTGTCGGTGCACTTCAAGTTTCCAACAGCGCTGCGCTGGAACTCGGCCAACCAGGCGCTCGACGTGATTCTCGTCAATGCCAAGTCGCGCCAGCGCCCGGGGCGCACCGACGCCCTGGCGCAGGCCAACCTCGAAGGCGGCGGCGACACCGACCAGAACCGCCGCGCCAAGACGCCGTTGCCGGTGATCGACCCGCGTGCGCCGGGCCGCGACCTGGCGCAGTCGCAGCGCCGCATGAAGGATCTCGAGGCGCAGCAGCGCAAGCTGCTTGCGCAGGCGCACCAGTCGAGCGCGCGCGTGCCCGCGCACGCACAGCGCCGCGCGAGCGCCGACGAGGCCGCGACCGAGCCTGGCGGGCGCGACCTCGCCGACTTGTCGCTGGCGGCGATGCGCCTGCAGGCGCAGATCGACCGGCAGCTGGAGGCCTACCAGAAGCGCCCGCGCAAAAAATTCATCGGCGCCAGCGCCGTCGAGTACCGCTTCGCCCAGTACGAAGAGGACTGGCGCCAGAAAGTGGAGCGCGTGGGCACGGTCAATTACCCGGCGGCGGCGCGCGGCAGGTACTACGGCAACCTGCGCATGACGGTGACTCTGCGCCCGGACGGCAACGTCGAGTCGATCGAGCTCGACCGTTCCTCGGGGCTGAAGTTGCTGGACGATGCGGCGTACAGGATCGTGCGCATGGCGTCGCCTTACGCCGTGTTCCCGCCCGAGATCCGGCGCGACACCGACCTGCTGGTGATTACGCGCACCTGGTTCTTCGGCAAGGGCGACCGGATCTGGACCGAATAAAACCGTGCCGGATCGCTATGCCGTAATCGGCAATCCCGCCGCCCATTCGAAATCTCCCTGGATCCACGCGCAGTTCGCGCGCGCCTGCGGCGAGGACATGGAGTACGGCGCGATCGAAGCGCCGCCGGAGGGGTTCGTGGCGGCGGTGGAGAAATTCCGCGCCGGCGGCGGCAAGGGCCTGAACGTCACGCTGCCCTTCAAGGAACAGGCGTTCCGCTACTGCGCCGCGACCAGTGAGCGCGCCGCGTCCGCCTGCGCAGTGAACACGATGGTCCTCGACCGCGATAAGCCATTCGGCGACAACACCGATGG
Organism: Betaproteobacteria bacterium; assembly: GCA_031389685.1. Taxonomy (GTDB): domain Bacteria; phylum Pseudomonadota; class Gammaproteobacteria; order Burkholderiales; family SG8-39; genus JAABQT01. Next base: position 13,192 of record JANMSV010000006.1, on the reverse strand, counting down.
CGTCGGCCTGGTGCGCGATCTCACCGTCAACCTCGGGCGCAGGCTGGCCGGCGCGCAGGTCCTGCTGTTGGGCGCGGGCGGGGCGGCCCAGGGCGTGATGGCACCGTTGGCGCATGAGCGGCCCGCGAGTATCGTGATCGCCAACCGCACGCTGCCGCGGGCCCAGGCGCTGGCGCACCGCGTCCCGGGCGCGGCGGCCTGCGGCTTCGACGCGCTCGCGGGCCGGGCGTTCGACCTCGTAATCAACGCGACTTCCGCGGGATTGAGTGGCGAGTTGCCGCCGCTCCCGCATGGATTGTTCCGACCCGGAGCCCTGGCCTACGACATGGTTTACGGACGCGACACCGAATTTCTTGCCATGGCGCGCGCTGCGGGCGCGGCCGCAAGCGACGGCACCGGCATGCTGGTGGAGCAGGCCGCCGAGTCGTTCCTCCTGTGGCGCGGCCTGCGCCCGGACACGCGCGCGGTGCTTGCCGCCTTGTGCGTGCGCTGAGGCGCCTGGGCTGGCTGCTCGCCGCGTTCGCCGCCGGCGCGCTGCTGGTGCAGGCCTGGTACTTCTCCCACATCTTGTGGTGGGCGCGCGAGGCGCCCGAGAGCACCGCGTTCATGGAGCGGCGCCTGGAACAGCTGCGCACGAAGAACCCGCGCGCGAACCTGCGCCACCAGTGGGTGTCCTTCGCCCAAGTCTCCCCGCAGCTCAAGCGGGCGGTGATCGCCGCCGAAGACGCCAAATTCATCGACCACGACGGCTTTGACTGGGAGGCGATCCAGAAAGCGATGGAGAAAAACGAGCGCAAGGGCAGGGTGGTGGCGGGCGCCTCGACCATCAGCCAGCAGCTGGCCAAGAACCTGTTCCTCTCGGGCGAACGCTCCTGGCCGCGCAAGGCGCAGGAGGCACTCATCACCTGGATGCTGGAGATCGCCATGGACAAGCGGCGCATCCTGGAGCTCTACCTCAATTTCACCGAGTGGGGCGAGGGCGTGTTCGGCGCCGAGGCCGCCGCGCGCCACCACTTCGGGGTGCCGGCGGTTGCGCTCGACGCCGAGCAGGCGGCGTGGCTCGCCGCGATCCTGCCCAGCCCGCGGCGCGACGAGCGCGGCCGCACCACGCCTTATATCGCGGGGCGCATGGAGGTGATCCGGGCGCGCATGCAGTCCGCGCAGATTCCCTGAACGGCTTGGCCGCGCGCCTACTGGGCGGAAAACGCCTCGCGCGCCGCAGCCAGCGTCGCCTCGATCTCCGGCGCCCCGTGCGCGGCCGAGACAAAGCCCGCTTCATAGGCCGAAGGCGCGAGGTACACGCCGCGCGCCAGCATCTCGTGGAAGAAGCGCCTGAAGCGCGCAGCGTCGCACTGCATCACTTCGGCGAAGCTCCCCGGCGCTGTCGCACGAAAGTACAGACCGAACATGCTGCCGATGGATTGCGCCGAGAACACGACGCCGGCGCGCTTCGCCTCGGCGGCAAGACCCCGCACCAGCGCCTGCGTCGTGGCTTCAACCTTTTCCTGGAACCCCGGTTGCGCGACGATCTTCAGCGTGGCGAGCCCGGCGGCGACTGCGACCGGGTTCCCGGACAGTGTGCCCGCCTGGTAGACAGGCCCAAGCGGCGCGATTCTTTCCATGATCTCCCGCTTGCCCCCCACCGCGGCCACCGGCATGCCGCCGCCGATCACCTTGCCGAGCGTGGTCAGGTCCGGCCGGATGCCGTAACGCGCCTGCGCGCCGCCCGGGGCGACGCGAAACCCGGTCATCACCTCGTCCAGGATCAGCACCGCGCCATGGCGCGTGCATTGCTCGCGCAGCGTTTCCAGGAAGCCCGCCGCCGGCAGCACCAGGTTCATGTTCCCGGCCACCGGCTCGACGATCACGCCGGCAATCTGCGCGCCTTGCCGGTCGAACAGCGCCTGCACCTGCGCCGCGTCGTTGTAGTCGAGCACCAGCGTGTGCGCTGCGGTCTCGGGCGGCACGCCCGCCGAACTCGGATTGCCGAAGGTCAGCGCGCCCGAGCCCGCCTTCACCAGCAGCGCATCGGCATGGCCGTGGTAGCAGCCCTCGAACTTGACGATCAGATTTCTGCCCGTGTGCCCGCGCGCGAGCCGTATCGCGGTCATGGTCGCCTCGGTGCCCGAGGAGAGCAGGCGCACCAGCTCCATCGACGGCACGAGGCGGCAGAGCAATTCCGCGAATTCCACCTCGGCTTCGGTCGGCGCGCCGAAGGACAGCGCGCGCGACGCGGCGGACTGCACCGCTTCGACCACCGCGGGATGCGTGTGCCCGGCGAGCATCGGCCCCCAGGAGCCGACGTAGTCGATGTAGCGCTTGCCGTCCGCGTCCCACAGGTGCGGTCCCGAGGCGCGCTCGAAGAACGGCGGCGTGCCGCCGACGGCGCGAAAAGCGCGCACCGGCGAGTTCACCCCGGCGGGAATGCGCGCTTGCGCGCGCGCGTAGAGTTCGTCGTTACGCGATGTCATGGGCGAACACCTTAGCGTATTCCCGTGCGCGTGCGGCGACATCGGGCGCATCGAACAGGTCGGTGATCACCGCCACCGCGTCGGCACCGGCTCGCGCCAGCTGCGCGGCGTTGTGCACGGTGATGCCGCCGATCGCGACCTTGGGCACGCCCAGCTCGTGGCCGAACAGGGCGAGCGGCGCGCGCACCGCGCCCGGCTTGGTGGGTGAAATGAACACCGAGCCGAAGGCGACGTAATCGGCGCCGGCGGCCACCGCGCGCTCGGCGAGCTCGAGCCGGTCGTAGCAGGAGGCGCCAAGAATGCGCCCGGGCAGGCGCGCGCGTGCCGCAGCCAGGTCCCCGTCGTCGCGCCCGAGGTGCACGCCCGCCGCGTCCACCGCCAGCGCGAGCTCCACGTCGTCGTTGACGATCAGGGGCACGCCGTGGCGGCGGCAAAGCAGCGCCAACGCTTTCGCCTCCTGCAATCGTTGCGCCGCGCTCGCGGACTTGCTGCGGTACTGGAGCGCGCACAGCGCGCCGGAGGCGACCGCGGCCGCGACGCGCTGCGTACGCTCCGTACTCTCCGGAGTAATGGCGTACAGGCCGCGCAGCTTCATCGGCGGGGCAGGTACTGGCCGCTGCCGGGCCTGTAGCCGCGCTCGAGCGCGCGCCAGGTGTAATCCTGCGCCGCGCGCACCGCTTCGGGCACCGCGTCGCCCAGCGCGAGCCGCGCGGCGATCGCCGAGGCGAGGGTGCAGCCCGAGCCGTGGTAACTCGCGGGCAGGCGTGGCCAGCGGTCCTCGCGCACCACGCCGCGCGCGTCGTGCAGCGTGTTAACGACCTCGGGCGTGTCCGCGTGCGTGCCGGTGACCAGCACGTAGCGGCAGCCCAGCGCGAGCAGCGCATCCACCCCGCCGAGCGCGCGCGCTTCCAGGCTGTTCGGCGTGATCACGGTGGCGAGCGGCGCAAGGCGCGCGCGCAGCGCCTCGAGCAGGGCGCCATCGGCGAGCGCGTCGCCGCGGCCCGAGGCGAGCACCGGATCGAGAACCACCGGCACGCGCGCACGCGCGCTGAGCATGTCGGCCACCACCGCGGCGTTGGCGGCGCTGCCCAGCACGCCGAGCTTGAACGCCGCCACCGGGAGTTCTGCGAGCAGGCAGCGCGCCTGCTCGGCGACCAGCTCGGCGTCGACCGCCTGCAGCCGCTGCACGCCGTGCGTGTCCTGCACCGTGAGCGCCGTGAGCACGGTCAGCGGATGGCAGCCCAGGCCCGCCAGCGTGAGGACGTCGGCCTGAATTCCCGCGCCCCCTGTCGGATCGGAAGCTGCGAAGGCGAGGACGTTGGGCGGAGCGCAAGGCATTGGGGGCGCGGCGCGGCCGCGGCGCGGAATACGCTAAGATGCCGCACGATTTTAACTCAGCCCTCGCTCGCGCCCGATGACCGAAAGTCAAGTGCAGTACAAGACCTGGATGTGCCTGATCTGCGGCTTCATCTTCGACGAAGCCGCCGGGGCACCGGACGAGGGCATCGCCCCGGGCACGCGCTGGGAAGACGTGCCCATCAATTGGACCTGCCCGGAATGCGGCGCGCGCAAGGAAGATTTCGAGATGGTCGAGATCTGAGCGCGCGCTGGCGCGCTTGGCCCTGAGCTCCCTCGGCGCGGCGTGGCGCGGCGTGGCGCTGCTGCCGCTGCGGCGCCAGCTCGCGATGCTCGCCGCCGGGCTCGCCGCGCTGCTGGTCGCGGCGCTGTGGCTGGCGTGGTCGGACTACCGCGAGGCGCATTTTGGCGAGGGCCACGTCGCGGCCGCGGGCGAGCTGCGCATGCTCTCGCAGCGCCTGGCCAAGGCCGCGCTGCGCGGCCTGCGCGGTGATGCCGAGGCTTTCGCGCAGATCCAGTCGAGCCGCGACGCATTCGCCTCGGCGCTCGCGCGCCTGGGACGCGAGAACCGCGCGCCGCAGGCGCTGCAGGTGCTGCTTGCCGACTGGGAACGCACCGAGAAGCACGCCGCCACGCTGTTGCGCGACCAGAAGCTGCTCACGGCGCTCGCGGCGGCGGCCGCCGGCATGGAGCGCGGCAATCCCAAACTCCTGGAGCGTGCCGAGCGCGTGCAGAACCTCGAGCTCGCGCGCGGCGCGCCGGCGGCGCAGATCGCCGCGGCGAGCCGGCTGGTAATGCTCACGCAGCGCATGGCACGCGGCGCGCAGCAGCTGCTGGCCGCCGACAGCGTCGAACCCGAAGTCGAGTTCCTGCTTGGCAAGGACGTGAACGAGTTCCGCAGCACGCTTGAGCGCCTGCGCGCCGGGACGCGCGACGAAGACACGCTGGCCGCACTCGCCGCCCTTGGCGAAAATTTCGGCCTCTACCGCGACGCGCTGGTGGCGGTGCTCGGCACGCGCGCGCGGCTGGCGGAGGCCAAGGCCGCGGCCGGCGCCATCCATGCCGATTCCGAGCGGTTGCTGCAGGTGATCGACGGCGTGGTGGCGGCCTACCGCGCCGCGCCCGCGCGCGGCGCCTACGCGGCCGCGCTCGCGCTGATCGCGGCGGCGCTCGCCGCGATGCTGCTGCTCGCCGCACTGGCATTCCTGCACGACGAACGGCGGCAGCGCGAGAACGCCGTGCGGCGCATCGCCGTGCTGCGCCGCTACCACGAGCGTGACCTCGCGGCCATCGAGCTGCTGCGCCACGAGCTGGAGGGCCTCGCCGCTGGCGATCTCACCGCACGCGCCACGGTGGGCAGCGAAATCACCCATGCGGCCGCGGCCGCGTTGAATGACGCGCTCGACGCCCTGCGCGTGCTGGTGGCGCGCGTGGCGCTGGCCGCGGAGCGCGTCGGCGGCGCCGCGGGCTCGGCGCAGGCCGCGGCCGACGGGCTGCTCGATTCCGCCAAGCGCCAGTCGGAGCGCATCAAGGGCGCCAGCGCACGCGCGCTGGGCATGGCGCGCACTGTCACCGACCTCTCGGCGCGCGCCAATCAGTCCGCGGAACTCGCGCGTGCCTCGGTGACGGCGGCGGTGCAGGGGCGCCAGGCCGTGCAGGCGGCACTTGCAGTGGTCGAGGACATTGGCCGGCGGGTGCGCATTGCGGCGAAGAACGTGGACCAGGTGCGCGGCGCCTCGCCCGAGATGGCGAAAACCGCAAATCTCCTCACGCAGGTGGCGACGCAGGCCGAGGCGCTCGGCGGCAGCGCCTCGGGCCGCACGCTCGCGGAACTCGGTGAGCGGCTGCGCGAGCTGGCCGAGCGCATCGGACAGGTGTCGAAGACCGCGCAGTCGCAGGGCGCGGCGGCCAGCGCCATTGCCGGCGGGGTGCGCGAAATGCTCTCCGGGGCGGAGCAGGCGGCGGCGGCGGCAACCCGCGCCGCGGCCTCGGTGGAGGAGGTCGCCGGGCTGCTGCACGAGCTGCAGGACGCGCTGGAGAAATTGCGCTTCTGAGCGGCGGGGTCGAAGGGCATGCGGTAAAATGGCGCCCGCGCGTGTCCTCGATCAACCTGACGCACCACTTCCTGATCGCCATGCCCAGCATGGCCGATCCGTACTTTGCCAAGAGCCTGACCTACGTCTGCGAGCATAACGACCAGGGCGCGCTCGGCGTGGTCGTCAACCGCCCCATCAACATGACCCTGCAGGCGCTGTTCGAGCGCCTGTCGCTCACGCTCAAGGACCGCGAGCTGTCGCAGGCGCCGATCTACTTCGGCGGCCCGGTGCAGACCGATCGCGGCTTCGTCCTGCACGAGCCCGCCGGCAACTGGCAGTCGACGCTCAGGGTGGGCGACGCCGTGGGCCTCACCACCTCCAAGGACATCCTGGAGGCGGTCGGACGAGGCGAAGGGCCGCAGAAGATCCTGGTGACGCTGGGCTACGCCGGCTGGGCGGCGGGCCAACTCGAGCACGAGCTGGGTCAGAACGCATGGCTCACGGTGGAGGCGAAAGACGCCATCCTCTTCGACCTGCCCGCGGAGGAACGCCTGCCGGCGGCGATGGAACTTCTCGGCGTCGACTACGCGCGGCTGGCGGATTCGGCGGGACATGCCTGAGGCCGCCCGCACCGTCCTCGCCTTCGATTTCGGTTTAAAGCGCATTGGCGTGGCGGTTGGCGAGACCGAACTCGGCATCGCGCATCCGTTGCCCGGCATCGCCGCCCCGGGCTTCGCGGCAATCGAGAAACTGGTGCAGGAATGGCGTCCCGCCGCGCTGGTGGTCGGGCTGCCGGTCGCCGAGCGCGGGGAGCACCCGCTGGCCAGGCGCGTGCAGCGCTTTGCCCGGCAGCTCGAGGGGCGCTTTCACCTGCCGGTGGCGCACGTCGACGAGCGCTACACCTCGGTCGAGGCCGAAAGCCTGCTGCGCGGCACGCAGTGCAAAGCGGTCGACTCGGTGGCCGCGCAGTTGATCCTCGAACAGTATTTCCATGGCCGCACTGCCTGACGCGGAAAAGCTGTGCGAGCAGCTGGCGCGCGAGCTCGAGCCGCGCCTGCGGCCTTCCAGCGCCATGATCGGCATCCACACCGGCGGCGCCTGGGTGGCCGAGCGGCTGCACGCCGCGCTGGGCCTGAAGGAGCCGCTTGGACTGCTGGACATCGCTTTTTACCGCGACGATTACGCCAAGCAGGGCCTGGCCAAGGATCCCAAGCGTTCGAAGATTCCCTTCGATGTGGAGGGCAAGGACCTGCTGCTGGTGGACGACGTGCTGCATACCGGGCGCACCGTGCGCGCGGCAATCAATGAGTTGTTCGACTACGGGCGCCCCGCCTCGATCACGCTCGCGGTGCTGGCGGAGCGCGATGGCCGGCAACTGCCGGTCTGCGCGCAGTACGCCGGCGCGAAAGTCGAGGTGCCCGCCGGCATGCGGCTGCGCCTGAAGCGCAACCACCAGGGCAGGCTCTCGCTGGAGCTCGAGCATGCAGCGTAACCCGCAACTCAATGCCGAGGGCGAGCTGCAGCACCTGCTGTCGGTCGAGGGGCTGCCGCGCGAAATACTGCTGAAGATCCTGGATACCGCGGAGTCCTTTGCCGGGGTCACCGAACGCGACATCAAGAAAGTGCCGCTGTTGCGCGGCAAGAGCGTGTTCAACCTGTTCTTCGAGGGCTCGACGCGCACGCGCACCACCTTCGAGATCGCCGCCAAGCGCCTGTCGGCCGACGTGATCAACCTGAACGTCGCCGTGAGCGCAACGTCCAAGGGCGAGTCGCTGCTCGATACGGTGGCCAATCTCTCGGCGATGCAGGCCGATATCTTCATCGTGCGCCACGGCTCTTCCGGCGCGCCTCACCTCGTCGCGCGACACGTGAAGCCGCACGAGCACGTGATCAACGCCGGCGACGGGCGCCACGCGCATCCCACGCAGGGCCTCCTGGACCTCTACACCATCCGGCACTACAAGAAGGAGTTCGGCGCGCTCACCGTGGCGATCGTCGGCGACGTGCTGCATTCGCGCGTCGCGCGGTCCCTGATCCACGGCCTCACCACGCTCGGCACGCCGGAAGTGCGCGTCATCGGGCCGCAGACGCTGATCCCCGCCGGGGCGGCGGCGCTCGGCGTGCGCGTGTGCCATTCGATGCGCGAGGGCCTGAAGGGCGCCGACGTGGTGGTGATGCTGCGCCTGCAGAACGAGCGCATGAGCGGGGCACTGCTGCCCAGCGCGCAGGAATTCAACAAGCATTACGGCCTCACCGCCGAGAAACTGGCGCTCGCCAAGTCCGACGCGATCGTCATGCATCCCGGGCCGATGAACCGCGGCGTGGAGATCGATTCGGCGGTGGCCGACGGCCCGCACTCGGTGATCCTGCCGCAGGTCACCTTCGGCATCGCGGTGCGCATGGCCGTGATGAGCATGGTGGTGGGCGCATGAGGCTGCTGGTGAAAGGCGGCAGGGTGGTGGACCCGGCGAGCGGGCGCGACGCGGTGGGCGACGTGCTGATCGCCGATGGCAAGATTGTCCAGGGCGGCGGCGCGCCCGATCGCAGTATCGATGCCAAGGGCCTGGTCGTCGCCCCGGGACTGATCGACCTTGCGGCGCGGCTGCGCGAGCCGGGCAACGAGCACAAGGCGAGGCTCGAATCCGAATTGGACGCCGCCGTCGCGGGCGGCGTGACCAGCCTCGCCTGCCCGCCGGACACCGATCCGCCGCTCGACGAGCCGGGCCTGGTCGACATGCTGCGCCGTCGCGCAAAGGCGCTGTCGCATGCGCGCGTGTACCCGGTGGGCGCGCTCACCGTGAAGCTCGCGGGCAAACAGCTCACCGAGATGGCGGAACTCGCCGAGGCGGGCTGCGTCGCCTTTTCTCAGGCCAATGTGCCGATCGGCGACACCCAGGTGCTGTGGCGCGCGTTGCAGTACGCGGCGACGTTCGGCTTCCCGGTGTGGTTGCGCGCCGAGGACGCGTGGCTCGGCATGGGCGGCGTGGCGCACGACGGCGAAGTGGCGACCCGCCTCGGCCTGGCCGGCATCCCGGTGTTCGCCGAAACCATCGCGCTGGCGCAGCTGTTCGAACTGGTGCGCGCCACCGGTGCGCGCGTGCACGTCTGCCGCATCTCGAGCGCGGCCGGCGTCGCCATGTTGCGCCGCGCACGCCACGAAGGTCTGCCGCTCACCTGTGATGTCGGTATCCACCACCTGCACCTGTCCGACATGGACCTGGGCTACTTCGATTCGCATTGCCGCCTCGAGCCGCCGCTGCGCAGCCAGCGCGACCGCGAGGCGCTCGCCGCGGCGCTCGCCGAGGGCACCATCGACTGCGCGGTGTCGGACCACACACCGGTGGACGCGGACCAGAAACTGCTGCCGTTTGCGGAAGCCGAGCCCGGCGCGACGGGGCTGGAACTTTTGCTGCCGCTCACACTCAAGTGGGGGATGGAACGAAAACTCAGCCTCGCGCAGACGCTGGCGCGCATCACCAGCGCGCCGGCGCGCGTGCTCGGCGTGGCCTCGGGCCGCATCGAGCCCGGCGCGCCGGGCGACCTGGTGCTGTTCGATCCGCAGGCGCATTGGCGCGTGTCGCCCGGCGAGCTGAGAAGCCAGGGCAAAAATACCCCGTTCCTCGGCGTGGAGCTCGCGGGGCGCGTGCGTACGACCATCGTCGCCGGCAACGTGGTGTACGAGGCATGAAGCGCCTCGCGTTGCTGCTGGTGTTCCTCGCGGGCTGCAGTTCCACGCCCGAAACGCGCCCGGGCGGCTACTACAAGGATGACGGGCCCGGCGACAGCGCGAGGCTTGCCTCGATGCCAGATGCGGTTCCCAGGGCGGAACCGCTGCACCGCTGGGCCAACCGCCCTTACGAGACGCTGGGCAAGCGCTATGTGCCGCTGACGCGCGTCGGACCGTACCAGCAGCGCGGCGCAGCGAGCTGGTACGGCAAGCGTTTCCACGGCAATCCCACCTCCAGCGGCGAGACGTACGACATGTACAAGATGAGCGCGGCGCACCCGATCCTGCCGATCCCGAGCTACGCGCGCGTCACCAACCTCGCCAACGGCAGGACGGTGGTGGTGCGCGTCAACGACCGTGGGCCGTTCCATGCCGGGCGCGTCATCGACCTGTCTTACGCCGCGGCCTACAAACTGGGTTATGTGGCGGCGGGCAGCGCGCGGGTCCTGGTCGAGCAGCTCGTACCGGGCGGTACGCCGCTCGCGCTGCGGTAGTTTTTCCCGCATGCGCGCGCTCCTGATCGGGACGATCCTCCTATTTTCCCTCGCCGCCGCGCAGGCGCAGACGCGGCCGCAGCTTGCCGGCAAGGCGTGGGTGCTGGCCGATCTCACCAGCGGGCAATTGCTGGCCGCGGAGAAGGCCGACGAGAGCTTCGCGCCCGCCTCGCTCACCAAGCTGATGACTGCTTACGTGGTGTTCCGCGCGCTGCGGGAGAAAACCATGGCGGCCGCGGCCGAGGTGCAGGTCTCCGAGCGCGCCTGGCGCGCGGGCGGCTCGCGCATGTTCCTCGCGCCGGGCAAGCCGGTCAGCGTGCAGGAGCTGATCCGCGGCCTGGTGGTGCACTCGGGCAATGACGCCGCGCTCGCGCTCGCCGAGGCCTGCGCCGGCTCGGAGCCGGCGTTCGTCGTGCTGATGAACCGCGAAGCGGCGCGTCTGGGAATGGCGCACACCCGCTACGTCAATGCCACCGGATACTCCGCGCCGGGGCACGCCAGCACGGCGCGCGACCTCTACGTGCTGGCCGCGGCGCTGATCCGCGATTTCCCGGAGGAGTACGCGCACTACTACGCGCAGAAGGAATTCAGCTACAACGACATCACGCAGATGAACCGCAATCGCCTCCTGTGGCTCGATCCGAGCGTGGATGGGGTGAAGACCGGCTACACCGAGGACGCGGGCTATTGCCTGATCGCCTCCGCGCGGCGCGGCGGCCGGCGGCTGCTCTCGGTGCTGCTGGGCGCGAGCACGGATTCCGCCCGCGCGCAGGAGTCGCAGAAGCTGCTCAACTGGGGCTACCAGAACTTCGACGGGGTACAGCTCTACGCGCCGGGCGAGGCGGTGAAGTCGATCGAGGTGTGGAAGGGCGCCGAGGCCAGGGTGGCGGCCGGGTTTGCGCGCGGGCTGGTGGTGACCGTGCCCAAGGGCGAAGCGGGCAAGCTGCAGGCGGAGTTGCTGACGCTGCCGCCGGTGCTGGCGCCGGTGCCCAAGGGACAGAAAGTGGGCGTGCTGCGCGTCGCGCTGGGCAATGAGCCGCTGGGGGAATACCCGGTGGTAGCGCTGGAGCGCGTGGCCGCGGCGGGTTTGCTCGGCCGCGCCTGGGATACACTGCGCTTGTGGGTCAAGTAGCGGGGCAGGCATGGTTTTCCTGAACGGCAAATTCCTCCCGATCGAGCAGGCGATGGTGCCGGTGCTCGATCGCGGCTTCATCTTCGGCGACGGCGTGTACGAGCTGATCCCGGTGTATTCGCGCGCGCCGTTTCGCATGGACGAGCACCTGGCGCGGCTCGAGCGCAGCCTCGCGGCAGTGCGCATCAGGAATCCCTATGCGCGCGAGAAGTGGCGCGAGATCATCCGCGAGCTCGTCGCGCAGCAGCCCTGGGAGGACCAGGGCGTGTACTTCCAGGTGACGCGCGGGGTGGCCAAGCGCGACCACGCCTTCCCGGCGGCTGTCGAGCCCACGGTGTTCGTGATGTCCAACCCGCTGGTCAACCCGCCCCGGGAACTGGTGGACAAAGGCGTCGGTGCGGTCACTGCACTGGACAACCGCTGGCTGCGCTGCGACATCAAATCGATCTCGCTGCTCGGCAATGTTCTCGCGCGCCAGGCCTCGGCGGACGTGGGCGCGGCGGAGACGATCCTGTTTCGCGACGGCATGCTCACCGAGGCCTCGGCCTCCAATGTGTTCGTGACGAAGAACGGCCTGCTGCTCTCGCCGCCGAAATCGAACCTCATCCTGCCGGGCATCACTTACGACGTGGTGGTGGAAATCGCGCAGATGACGAAGATTCCGATTGAATTCCGCGATCTCTCGGAATCCGAGGTGCGCGGCGCGGACGAGGTGTGGGTGACGTCCTCCTCCAAGGAAATCCTTGCCGTGGTCACGCTGGACGGCAAACCCGTGGGCGACGGCAAACCCGGGCCGCTGTTCAGGAAGGCCTGGCAGGCCTACCAGGAGTTCAAGGCGAAGGTGATGCGCAAGGAGGCGGTCTCGGCCTGATGCCGATTGCCAACGAAGAATCGCTGCTCTCGTACCCCACCGACTTTCCGATCAAGGTGATGGGGAGAAAGGAGGCGCGCTTCGCGCACACCGTGATTTCCATCGTACGCAAGCACGCCCCGGATTTCGATGCCGCCACCATGGAACTGCGCCCCAGCCGCCAGGGAAACTACCTGAGCGTCACCTGCATCATCCGCGCCAATTCGCGCGGGCAGCTCGACGCCCTGTACCAGGATCTTTGCGAGCACCCTTCGGTGGTGATGGTGCTGTGATGGACGTGGGGCTCGCGCCGCGCATCAAGAGCCTCGGCCTCGCCGAGTATGCGGCGGTGCTCGCGCGCATGCGCGAATTCACCCAGGGCCGCGACGCGGAGACCCCCGATGAGCTGTGGGTGGTGGAGCATCCGCCCGTGTATACCCTGGGACAGGGCGCGGATCCGAAGTTCGGGCCGAAGGCGGCGAGCGGGATTGCAGTGGTGCAGGCCGAGCGTGGCGGGGAGATCACCTATCACGGGCCGGGGCAGGCGGTGATCTACACCATGGTCGATATCGGGCGGCGCGGGATCAAGGTAAAAGCGTTCGTGCACCTGCTCGAGCAATGCGTGATCAATTTCCTCACCAGCTACGGCATCGAGGCCGAGCGGCAGGCCGGCGCGCCGGGGGTTTACGTCGGCAGCGCGAAGATCGCTTCGCTGGGTATCCGCGTCACGCGCGGGCGCGCGTGGCACGGGCTGGCGTTGAACGTGGACATGGATCTGGCTCCCTTTGCCGCCATCGACCCTTGCGGCTATCCGGGACTGAAGGTGGTGCAGGCGCGCGATTTCGGCGTGACCGGCACGGCGAAGGAAGTCGGTATCCGCCTCGCGCGCCTGCTGGCGAGCAGGCTCTGAGATGCGTGAAGCCGGCGTAAAGGAGAAGGGCCGGGAGAAGACCGCCCGCATCCCGATCAAGATCGTGCCGAAGGCGCCGCTGGCGAAACCGGCGTGGATCCGGGTCAAGGCGGCGAGCGCGGGAACGCGCTTCTACGAGATCAAGCAGATCCTGCGCGAGCAGAAGCTCCATACCGTGTGCGAGGAGGCCTCCTGCCCGAACATCGGCGAGTGCTT
>JANMSV010000267.1:0-19890 GCA_031389685.1 Betaproteobacteria bacterium | reverse complement strand
GGGCACTTGTTCCTTCGCCGTACGCAGGAAGTGGTGCGCCTGGCCGAACATCGGCCCCACGCCGCCCATCTGGAACATGAGCCACTGCAGCGCGATGTACTTGCCGCGCACCGATGGCGGCAGGAACTTCCCCGTCTTGCCCGACAGGTAGACCAGGATCGCCCCCGACTCGAACTGCGTGAGCGGCTTGCCGTCCGGACCCTCAGGATCGACGATCACCGGGATGCGGTTGTTGGGGTTGAGGGCGAGGAATTCGGTCCGGAACTGCTCGCCCTTGCCGATGTTCACCGGGAACACGCGGTACGGCAATGCGCATTCCTCCAGCATCACGGAAACCTTGCGCCCGTTGGGCGTGCTCCAGGTGTGCAGGTCGATCAAGTCGCGAATCCTCGGTGGCGGGGCAGGGCGCGCGAGTTTATCCTGTCGGCGCCGATGATCAAGTGGCTGTTCACCATCTTCCTCGCGCTCGCCGTGCTGGCGATCGCCACGCCCTGGCTCGCGCGTCTGGGCGTGGGGCGGCTCCCCGGCGACCTCAGGTTCAGCGTGCGTGGCCGGAATTATTCCCTGCCGTTCGCCAGCACGTTGCTGTTTTGCCTCGTCGCCTGGGGCATCGGCAGGCTGATCTGACCTAAAGAATCTTCGCGATCGCCTGCAGGCGCGCCCGCTCGAGGCTCGCCGGTATATCCCCGGGCGCTTCGCGCGCGATGGCGCCGGCGTCCACGGATGCCGCCGCGTCGAGCGCTTTCCTCACTAGTTCGAGATTCTGGTCAGGCTGCGCCAGCCGCGCTGCCTGGAGTACTTGCTCGAAGCGATCGCGCCGGCGAATGGCATCGCCACGCTTGAGCAGTTCCAGCAGTCGTTCCGCTGACTGTGCGCCGAGCAAGGGCTTGCATCGGCTGGCCGTCACCGCCAGCTCCCGCTCCTCGTTCGGTGGCCGGATTCGATCGCACAGCGCCTCGATCGCCTCGGGTGCCAGGCCCCACGTGAGCACTGCAAAGCGCACCGCCGACGGCGCGCCCGCCTGCGCCGCGCGCTCGAGCACCGCGCGATCCGCACTCAATTCCGGCAACAGGCGCGCAGCGAGCCCGCAACCCTCGAGCACTTCGAGCAAACGCGCCGGATGCGGCTCCATCAGGCCACGCGAAAACTCCTGCCACACGCGCTCGGCGACGAGGTGGTCGGCTTCGCCCAGGTCCACCATGCGGCGCATCAGCGCCTGCGTCTCCACGGCGATGCGAAAACCGAAGCGCGCGACGAAGCGTGCCACGCGCAGGATGCGTACCGGGTCTTCCTCGAAGGCCTCGCTCACGTGGCGCAGCACGCCCTCGCGCAGGTCCTTCTCGCCGCCGTAGGGATCGATGAGGCGTCCCTCCTCGTCCTTCGCCATGGCGTTGATGGTGAGGTCGCGCCGCGCGAGGTCCTGCTCGAGCGTGACGTCGGGCGCGGCGTACACGGTAAAGCCCTTGTAGCCGCGGCCGCTCTTCCTCTCGGTGCGCGCCAGCGCGTATTCCTCGTGCGTCTGCGGATGCAGGAACACCGGGAAGTCCTTGCCCACCGGCCGGTATCCCCGCCGCGCCATTTCCTCGGGCGTGGCGCCGACCACCACCCAGTCGCGGTCGGCGACCGGCAGCCCGAGCAGGTCGTCGCGCACCGCGCCGCCTACGACATAGGCTTTCACACGTACTGTTCGAATTGCGGCAGCGACTCCGTCTCGCGCTCGGCGTCGCGGATCCATTCCTGCAGCGCGGGCAGTGCGAGCATCGCGTCGGCGTAGGCGCGGCAAACCGGCGGCAGCCCCACTTCGTAGGTGCGAAAGCGCAGCACCACCGGCGCGTACATCGCGTCCGCCGCGCAGAAAGCGCCGAACAGGAACGGTCCGCGGCACTCACTCCAGATGTCGATGATGCGTGCGATCTCGGCGAGCACTTCCGGCGTGCGCCCCTGGCCAGGATGGCGCTTGCGGATGTTCATGCTCATGTGATTGCGCAGGCTGGGAAAGCCAGAATGCATCTCCGCCGAAATCGAGCGCGCCCGCGCGCGCACCCCCGGGTCCGCCGGCCAGATCCGCGGCTCGCGCTCGGCGAGGGTTTCCAGGATGGCGAGCGAATCCCACACGCGCGTTGCCCCGTCCACCAGGCAGGGCACCTTGCCCGCGGGCGAATGCTGCAGGATCTCGCGCTTCGAACCCTCGCCGTAGAGCGGGATGCGCTGCTCGTGGAACGCGATGCCAAGCACCTTCATTGCCAGCCACGGCCGCAGGGACCAGGAGGAGTAGTTCTTGTTGCCGATCACCAGCAGCGGCTCCGACATCAGCGCCTCGCACGGCTGCGCAGGTCCGGGTAGCGCTCGCGGGGGCCGACGGGTGCGAGCCAGCCCGGGGCCAGCGCCTCGAGCGCCGCAGGCACCATGCCGAAGGGGAACGGCCCGGCGCACACGCTCTGCACCTGCATCGAGCGGACGTTGTCGCGCGTCAACAGCTTCACCGGCAGGAATTCCATCATGCGCGCCTGGGCATACGAGAGCCGCTCGCCCAGGCCGAGGATCAGCCGGCGCCGGCCGGTGATCGCGCACACGGCCTGCACCAACTCGCGCAGCGTGTACTGGCGCGGCCCGCCGAGCTCGTAGCGCTTGCCGACGGATCCACGCTCGTCTAGCGCGGCGAGGAACGCGCCCGTCACGTCGCCCACGTACACCGGCTGGAAGCGCGCCTGCGGGCAGGCCAGCACCAGCACCGGGAGATATTTCGCCAGCAGCGCGAACAGGTTGAGGAAGGAATCCTCCGGGCCGAAGATCACCGAGGGCCGGAACACCGTCACCGCCAGATCCTCCGCAGCGAGCACCGCCCGCTCGCCGATGCCCTTGGAGCGCAGGTACTCGGAGGGTGCGCCGGGATCGGCGCCGAGCGCGCTCATGTGCAGCAGCCGTTTCACGCCTGCGGCGCGGCAGGCGTTCACCACCGCCTGCGGCAACTCCACGTGCACGCGCGCGAAATCCGGGCCGTAGTCGTTGGGGCCGCGCTCGTCGCGCCGGCCGCGCCGGCTGTGCAGCACGCCGGCGAGGTTCACCACCGCGTCGCATCCGTAAGCGAGGCGCGCCAGCTCGCCCGGCTGGTGGATGTCGGCCTCGATCACTTTCACCGTGGGTAACGTGAACAGGGGCTTGGCGCGTTCACGTCGACGCGTGGGAACGACCACGCGCGCGCCGCGCGCTGCGAGCGCCGCGACCAGATGCCGGCCGACGAAACCCGAGCCGCCGACCACGAGGATGTCCTCGTGGCGCTTCACGGCAGCTCGTCTTCGGGTTGCGGCTGCGCCTTACGGCCCGGGATGGTGCCGATGCGCCGCTTGAGCGGGTCACTGCGGCCCTCGAGCAGCAGGGCGTAATGCACGGTGTTCGCCAACACGCGTTTCACGTACTCGCGGGTTTCGCTGAAGGGGATGGATTCAATGAAGATCGCGCCCTCCATCGCCTGCGCGGGCTGCCAGCGGCGCGCGCGGTTGGGCCCGGCGTTGTAAGCCGCCGAGGCGAGCACCGGATGGCCGGTGCCGTCGAGCACATGTCTGAGGTATCGCGTGCCGAGCGTAACGTTGGTCTCGACCTCGGCGACGCGCTTTGCCGTATAGCCCTTGTAGCCGATGCGCCCCGCCACCCAGCGCGCGGTGTGCGGCAGCAGCTGCATCAGGCCGGTGGCGCCGGCGCCCGAGCGTGCACCGACGATGAAGCGGCTCTCCTGCCGCACCAGGCCCAGCACCCAGGCTTCCTCCAGTTCGTAGGCAAGCGCGTACTCCTTGAAAACCTCGCGAAACGGAGCGAGGTAGCGCACGCGGTAGTCGTGCAGCCGCTCGGTGCGGCCGGCGGTGCCGATGGCGCGGTCGTACACCCCTGCCCGGCGTGCCAGTTCGGCCGCGGCGAGCAGGCGCCGATCATCCATTTGGCGTACCGCGAACATCCATTCGCGCGTGGCTTCGGTGCGCAGGCCGAGGCGGAACAGTTCGAGCGCACGCAGCAGTTCCGGGTGGCGCCGTGCCTCATCCACCTCCGCTTCCGTCGGCTCATAGGGGGGCGTTGGAATGCTCGCCTCGCCGCCCAGTTCCTCGGTGGCGAGCAGGCTGTAATACAACGGCTGGCCCGCGATCCTCAGGTAGTACGCACGCGCGCCATCGGCATCGCCCGCCGCGTCAAGCGCGCGCCCGTACCAGTAAGTCCACGCCAGATCCTGGCGCGCCTCGGCCGACATCGGATCGATGGCTGCGCGCACCTCCTGCCAGCGACCGGCGCGCAATGCGGACCGCGCTTTCCACGCCAGTTGCTCGTCGGTGAGCGGCGTCGCGCCGGCGCGAGCAAACCAGCCGGGCGCGCTTTCGTCGAGATCGAACGAAGCCTGTGCGGCAACCTGCGCCCACAGGTAATCGCGGTCCTGCGGCGGCAGGCGCTCGCCGAGCGTGCCCTCGAGGACTTCGGCGGCGGCCCGTGCATCGCTGCGCGCCAGGCGCGTCAGCGCGAACAGGACCATCTCGCGCGTCGCGCGGCTCTCCAGGTTTCGGGGCGGCTGCTCCAGCAGGCGCTTGGGCGCGGTGGCCGCCTGCGTCAGCAGGCGCTCGTCGGGCTGCTCTGCGGCCGGCAGGGCGCCCAGTGCGCGGCGCGCCGCGCTCACCCGGGCATTTGCAAGCAGCAAACGCACGCGCCGCCAGATGCTCTCCGCGTCGATGGCGCCGTTTTTCGCCAGTTGCTCGGCGAGGACCTGACAGCCGTCGGGAAGCTCGCGCGGCTCCAGCCATGCGGTGCGCGCTTCCGCGGCCGCATCGGAATCGCCTCGCGCCAGACGCGCGCGCCAGGCGTAACAGCGGATTTCGAGTTCGTCCTGCACCAGCGGCCCGAGCTCGCGCTCGAACTCCTGCCATGCACCGCGCCGGCCGAGTTCCTTCAGCCAGTCGGCGCGCATCAGGTCGCCGAGGTAGGTTCCCGCGTGCTGCTCGAGATAACGGCGTACTTCGCCCGGCTTGGCCTCGTCGATGCGCAGGCTGATGCCCCAGTAGCCGATCCACGGCTCGAGCGCGTGGCCCATCAGGGCGGCCGCGTGGCGCGCGAGTTTGTCCGGATTGCCGGCGCGGTAGGCTGCGTGCGCGCCGAGCACCGCGTCGTCGTTTGCGCGCACCGAACTTGCGGCCAGCAGCGCGCAGCCAAGTGCTATAGTCAGGAAACGCCTATAAATCATGTACTAAGAATAGCACGCGCAATGCGACCCGAAGAGCTGAAAGCCTGGCGCAAGACCGAGCGCGAACGGCTGATCGCGGCGCGGATGGCGCTCGATAGCCGACGCATTGAGGCCTGCAGGCGCGCGATCGACAGTCACCTGGAACGCGGCTTCCCCGGCCTGCGCAGTGCAACCCTTGCCTTTTGCTGGCCGATCCGCAACGAGTACGACGCGCGCCATCTGGCGAAAACGCTGCGCGAGGCCGGCGCGTTGACCGCCCTCCCGGTGGTGGTGGCGCCGAAGATGCCGCTCGTGTTCCGCGAGTGGCATCCCGGCGTGGCGCTGGCGCGCGGGCCGCTCGACATTCCCTACCCGGCCGACTCGCGTGCACTCGAGCCCCGGGCAGTGCTGCTGCCGATGAACGGCTGGGACGCGCAGGGTTTTCGCCTCGGCTACGGCGGCGGCTTCTTCGATCGCACGCTGGCCACCCTGGTGAAAAAACCGCAGGTGATCGGCGTGAGCTACGAGCTGGCGCGCATGCCGAGCATCCATCCGCAACCCTGGGACATTCCGATGGATTACGTGGTGACCGAGCGCGGCGTGTACCGGCGCGACGCGCAGGAACTTGTTTTTCTCGGCGCGCCCGGGCCGACGAGCGAACTCGCCTCGCCGGTGTGCTACGCGGACGAGCGCGTCCTGCGGGGCGACTAGCGTTTGACCGCGAGGCTCAGGCCGTCGCCCACCGGCACCAGCGCCATATGCACGCGCCGGTCGCGCAGCAGCTGCCTGTTGAACGCGCGGATGGCGCGCGTGTCCACCGTCTTGTTGCGCGGCTCGGCGACACTGCCGCCCCACAACGTATTGTCCGCCGCGACCAGGCCGCCGCGACGCAGGAGCTTCAGGCAACGCTCGTAATAGTTCAGGTAGTTCGCCTTGTCAGCGTCGATGAAAGCGAAGTCGAACGTGCCGGCCTGGCCCGCCTTCAGCAAAGCATCCAGCGTCTGCAGTGCCGGCGCAAGGCGCAGCTCAATCTTGCCGGCGACCCCGGCCTTGTTCCAGTAGCGGCGCGCGATCGAGGTCCATGCTTCGCTCACGTCGCAGCACACGACGCGGCCGTTGCTCGGCAGCGCCAGCGCCACGGCGAGCGCGGAATAGCCGGTGAAGGTGCCGATCTCCAGGCAGCGCCGTGCGCCCGCCAGGCGCACCAGCAGCTGCATCAGCGCGCCTTGCTCGGCGCCGATCTGCATGCCGGATTGCGGCAAGCGCTGCGTGACGCGGCGCAGCTCCCGCTGCACCGCCGTCTCGCGCGCGCCGTGCGCGACGAGGTAGCGCTGCAGGCGCGCGTCCAGCGGCAGCGTGCGTGCGGTCATCTGAGGAACAGCCGGTAGGCCGGATTGCGTGTCTCGTTGCCGCAGGGATAGCCCAGGTGCGCGATGAAGCGCTTGAAGTCGCCCATCTCGCGCGGCGGTACCTGGATGCCCACCAGGATCGAGCCGTAGTCGGCGCCGTAGTTCCGGTAGTTGAACAGGCTGATGTTCCAGGTCGGGTTCATCGCCGTGAGGAATTTCATCAGCGCCCCCGGGCGCTCGGGAAACTCGAACCGGTACAGGAACTCGTCGCCGGCGAGGGCCGGGTGCCCGCCGACCATGTGGCGCAGGTGGCCCTTGGCCACCTCGTCGTTCGACATGTCGAGCGTGCGAAATCCCGCGCGGCGCAGGCCGCGCACGATGCGCCCCGTCTCCTCGCGGTCGTGCACCGTGACACCGACAAAGATGTGCGCCTCGCGCGGGTCCGACATGCGGTAATTGAACTCGCTGATGTTGCGCCCTCCCAGCGCGCGGCAGAAGCGCCGGAAGCTGCCGCGGCGCTCCGGGATGGTCACGGCCAGCACTGCCTCGCGGTGCTCGCCCACCTCGGCACGCTCGGCGATGAAGCGCAGGCGGTCGAAGTTGGTATTGGCGCCGCTGGCCACCGCCACCAGGGTCTTGCCGCGCGCGCCATGGCGCTCGACCCAGGCCTTGGCGCCGGCGATGGCCAGCGCACCGGCGGGCTCCAGCACCACGCGCGTGTCCTCGAACACGTCCTTGATTGCCGCGCAGATCTCGTCGGTGTCGACGAGCACCATTTCGTCGACCAGCTTGCGGCACAGGCGGAAGGTCTCCTTGCCGACCTCCTTCACTGCGACGCCGTCGGCAAACAGGCCCACATGATCGAGCTTCACGCGCCGGCCGGCCTTGAGCGAGCGCGTCATGGCGTCGGCGTCGTCAGGCTCCACGCCGATGACCTTGATGCCGGGGCGCAGGTGCTTGAGGTAGGCGGCGATGCCGGAGATGAAGCCACCGCCGCCCACCGGGACGAACACCGCGTCGATCGGGCCCTCGCACTGGCGCAGGATTTCCATGCCGACGGTGCCCTGCCCCGCGATCACGTCCGGGTCGTCGTAGGGATGCACGAAGGAAAGCCGCAGCCGGCGCTTCAGGCGCATGGCCTCGGCGTAGGCCTCGTCGTAGGAATCACCGTGCAGCACCACCCTTGCACCGCGCGCCGCCACGGCGTCCACCTTGATCTTCGGGGTGGTCACCGGCATCACGACCACCGCGCGGCAACCGAGCTTCTGCGCGGCGAGCGCCACGCCCTGCGCGTGGTTGCCGGCGCTGGCGGCGATCACCCCGCGCGAGAGTTTCTTGCGCGGCAGGTGGACCATCTTGTTGTAGGCGCCGCGCAGCTTGAACGAGAACACCGGCTGCAGGTCTTCGCGCTTGAGCAGCAGCCGGTTGTGCAGGCGCCTGGACAGCGCGGGCGCGAGCTCCAGCGGCGATTCGATCGCCACGTCGTAGACGCGCGCACGCAGGATGCGCTCGAGATAATCTTCGCGTTTCATCGCGAAAAGCCTAGCACACCGCTCCGTGGACTCCCTGCTCTCGCCCGAAGGCGGCCTCGCCGGCTTGTTCGTCGCCAGCTTTCTCGCCGCGACCGTGGTGCCGTTGTCTTCCGAGGCGGTACTGTTCGGTTACCTGAAGCTGCATCCGCAGCATGCGGCGCTGGCGGTGGCGTTCGCCACCGCCGGCAACACCCTGGGCGGCATGACCACCTACCTGATCGGCAGGCTGCTGCCGGAGAAGAAGTCGGACTCGAAGGCGCTGCGCTGGCTGCAACGCTATGGCGCGCCGGCGACGCTCTTTGCCTGGCTGCCGATCGTCGGCGACGCGCTCTGCGCGGCGGCAGGGTGGCTGCGGGTGAACTGGCTCGCCGTGCTCGCGTTCATGGCCGCAGGCCGCCTGGCGCGTTACCTGGCCGTGGCCGCGCTGGCCTGAACTGCAGCGACGGTCATGAAGCGGTAACAAGCCCCCGTTAGACTGCGCCCGACCATGACAAGGAGACCTGAGATGAAGTACTGGCTGATTGCCGCGGCGCTCGCCGCCGCGGCCCCCGCATACGCGCAGATCGTGAAGATCGACGGATCGAGCACCGTGTTTCCCGTCACCGAGGCCGTGGCCGAGGACTTCCAGAAGGCCAAGAAAGGCGCCATCCGGGTCACCGTCGGCATCTCCGGCACCGGCGGCGGCTTCAAGAAATTCTGCCGTGGCGAGACCGACATCTCGGGCGCCTCGCGGCCGATCGTGAAAAAGGAGATGGAGGACTGCCGCGCCGCCGGCATCGAATACTACGAACTGCCGGTGGCCTTCGACGCCCTGACCGTGGTGATCAATCCGAAGAACAACTTCATCAAGCAGCTGACGATTGCAGAGATGAAAAAGATATGGGAGCCGGCCGCGCAGGGCAAGGTGATGCGCTGGAACCAGGTCAATCCTTCCTGGCCGGATGCGCCGATGAACCTGTTCGCCCCGGGCGCCGATTCGGGCACCTTCGATTACTTCACCGAGGCGGTGGTGGGCAAAGCCAAATCCTCGCGCGGCGACTTCACCGCCTCCGAGGACGACAACGTCCTGGTGCAGGGCGTCTCGCGCGACGTCAATGGCCTGGGCTACTTCGGCTACGCCTACTATGTCGAGAACCAGGACAAGCTGAAGGCGGTGCCGATCGTAAACGACAGGGGCCAGC
Organism: Betaproteobacteria bacterium; assembly: GCA_031389685.1. Taxonomy (GTDB): domain Bacteria; phylum Pseudomonadota; class Gammaproteobacteria; order Burkholderiales; family SG8-39; genus JAABQT01. Next base: position 10,634 of record JANMSV010000267.1, on the reverse strand, counting down.
CGGTGGCGCCCTCGATGGAAGCCGTGCTCAAGGGCACCTACTCGCCGCTCGCGCGCCCGATCTTCATTTACGTGAACGCCAGATCCCTCGGCAAGCCGGAGGTAAAGGAATTCGTGCAGTACTACATGACGCACGGCGCCAAGCTGGCGCGGGAAGTGAAGTACGTGCCGCTCCCCGACCATGCCTACAAGACGGCCTGGGAGCACGTGCAAAACGGCAAGAAGGGCACGGTGTTCGGCGGTGTCGCCGCCGTCGGCGTGACCATCGAGGAGCTGCTGCGGCGGGAAGCCAAGCTGTAGCGCGAACGAGGGCCCGCCCGCAATGCGCGGGCGGGTTTCTTTTTTATTGCAGCTAGAATCGGGACTAATCCATCATGTCGACCGTCCCCGGCCCGGCCTCAAGCGCGATGCCACCACCCGCAGCGGGCGCGAGACTGAAGCAAAGGCGCTCGCGCCTCCTGCGCGAGCGCGCCATCGAGGCGCTGCTGTTCCTCGCCGCGCTTGTCTCGGTGTTCACCACCGCCGGCATCGTCTACATCCTGGTGAAAGAATCGGTGCTGTTCTTCCAGCAGGTGCCGATCTGGCTGTTCCTCACCGACACGCAATGGACGCCGCTATTCGACGACGCGCATTACGGCATCATGGTGCTGCTCTCGGGCACGCTGACCAGCTCGATGGTGGCGCTGTCGATTGCGATACCGCTGGGCACGGTGATTGCCATTTACCTCTCGGAGTTCGCGCCGTTCAAGCTGCGCGAAATCGCCAAACCGTTCCTCGAGCTGCTGGGCGGCGTGCCGACCATCGTCTACGGCTACTTTGCGCTGCTGTTCGTCACGCCGCTCCTGCAGCGCGTCTACCCCGGGCTGCCGGGCTTCAACCTGCTCTCGGCCGGCCTGGTGATGGGCGTGATGATCATTCCCTACGTGGCCTCGATCTCGGAGGACGCCATGCGCGCGGTGCCGATGAGCCTGCGCGAGGGCTCCTATGCAATGGGCGCCACGCGACTGCAGACCGCGCTGCGCGTCGTGTTTCCCGCGGCCTTCTCCGGGGTCGCCGCGGCCTACATCCTGGGCATCTCGCGCGCGGTGGGCGAGACCATGATCCTCGCCGTCGCCGCCGGCATTCAGCCCAACCTCACCTTCAATCCGCTCGAGCCCGCAGCGACCATCACCGCCTTCATCGTGCAGGTGGCGCTGGGCGACCTGCCGCACGGCTCGGTCGGCTACCAGACCATTTTCGCCGCCGGGCTGACTCTGATGCTGCTGACGCTGGTGTTCAATATCGCCGGGCACGTCCTGCGCAGGCGCTTCCGTGAAGCCTACTGAAATCCGGGCGTTGATCGCGTCGCACAGGCGCTACGACGCGCTGTTCGCGCTCCTCGGCGTGCTCGCGCTGATGATCGGCGTGCTCACCTTCGCCGCACTGTTCGCCGACATGGCGCTCAAGGGCGCCGGGCGGCTCGACTGGAACTTCTTCACCGCCTTCCCGTCCCGCCACGCCGGCCAGGCCGGCATCCTCTCGGCCTGGGTCGGCTCGACGCTGGTGATGGTGGTGACGGCCGCGTTCGCCGTGCCGCTGGGCGTCGCGGCCGGCGTGTACCTCGAGGAATACGCGCGCAGGAACTGGATCACCGACCTCATCGAGATCAACATCACCAACCTCGCCGGCGTGCCCTCCATTGTTTACGGGCTGCTCGCGCTCGGCCTGTTCGTCTACCAGTTCGGTCTCGGGCAGAGCATCCTGTCCGCCGGGCTCACGCTCGCGCTTCTCATCCTGCCGGTGGTGATCGTGGCCACGCGCGAAGCCATCCGCTCGATCCCGCAGGTGATCCGCGAGGGCTCCTACGCACTGGGCGCCACCAAGTGGCAGACCGTGCGCTACCACATCCTGCCCTACTCCTCGGCGGGCATCCTTACCGGCATCATCATCGGCATGGCGCGCGCCATCGGCGAGACGGCGCCGATCATCACCATCGGCGCGCTGACCTTCATCGCCTTTCTGCCGCCCGCGCCGCTGCAGGCCGAGGCGCCGTTCCTGTCCTTCGAATGGCTGCTGTCCCCGTTTACCGTGATGCCGATCCAGATGTTCAACTGGACTTCACGCCCCGAGGCGGCCTTCCAGGCCAATGCCGCGGCCGCGGGCTTCGTGCTGGTCGCAATGACCCTCGCCATGAATGCGCTCGCCATCTGGCTGCGCTACCGTTTGCGCCGTAACATCAAATGGTGAACGACCTCCCCGTCACGGAAATCGCCCCCAAGGCCGAAGTCCGGGAATTGTCGTTCTATTACGGCGATTTCCAGGCGCTGAAGCACATCACCATGACGGTGCGCGAGCGCAAGGTCACGGCGCTGATCGGCCCCTCGGGCTGCGGCAAGTCGACGTTCCTGCGCTGCTTCAACCGCATGCACGACCTCTATCCCGGCAATCGCTACGAGGGGAAAATCGTGCTGCACCCGGAAGACACCGACCTCCTCGCGCGCGATGTCGACCCGATCGAGGTGCGCATGCGCATCGGCATGGTGTTCCAGAAGCCCAACCCCTTCCCCAAGTCGATCTTCGAGAACGTCGCCTACGGGCTGCGCGTGCGCGGCGAGAGCTCGCGCCGCGCGATCGAGGAGAAGGTGGAGCAGGCGCTCGAGGACGCCGCGCTGCTCGACGAAGTAAAGGATCGCATGCACCAGCCGGCCTTCAACCTGTCGGGCGGGCAGCAGCAGCGCCTGTGCATCGCGCGCGCGCTCGCCACCGGCCCGGAGCTGCTGCTGTTCGACGAGCCGACCTCGTCGCTCGACCCGATCGCCACGGCCGCGATCGAGGAACTGATCCACGACCTGAAAACACAGGTCACGATCCTGATCGTGACGCACAACATGCAGCAGGCGGCGCGCGTGTCGGATTTCACCGCCTACATGTATCTGGGCGAACTGATCGAATTCGGCGTCACCGACGAACTGTTCATCAAGCCGCAGATGAAGCAGACCGAGGACTACATCACCGGGCGCTTCGGATGACCGAGCACGCCTCCAAGCAGTACGACCTCGACCTCGGCTCGATCCGCGCGCGCGTGCTGCAGATGGGCGGCCTGGTCGAATCGCAGATCCGGCGCGCCATCGACGCGCTGGGCTCGGGCGATCTCGCCCTCATCGAGCAGGTGATCGCCGACGATCACCGCGTCAACGGCATGGAGGTCGCTCTCGACGGCGACTGCAGCCAGCTGATCGTCAAGCGCCAGCCGGCCGCCTCGGACCTGAGAATGATCTTCGCCATCGCCAAGACGGTGACCGACCTGGAGCGCATCGGCGACGAGGCGCAGAAGATGGCGCGCATGGCGAAGAGCATCCACCAGCGCGGCGACGCGCAGCTGCCGCCCGCGGTCGACGTGCGCCACGCCGCCGAACTTGCGATCTCGATGCTGCGCCGGGCGCTGGACGCCTTCGCGCGCCTGGACTGCGACAGCGCGGCCCAGGTGATCCGCGACGATGCCGGCATCGACAGCGAGTTCCGCGCCATCCTGCGCCAGCTCATCACCTACATGATGGAAGATCCGCGCACCATCACCACCGCGCTGGACATCGTATGGATCGCCAAGGCGATCGAGCGCATCGGCGACCACGCGAAGAACATGTGTGAGTACGTGATCTACATCGTCAAGGGCACCGACGTAAGACATACGAGGCTCTAGTGGCCGCCAGCGTCCTCGTGGTGGAAGACGAGCCGCAGATCCTGGAGCTGGTCGCGGTCAACCTGGAGCATGCCGGCTACCAGGTGATCCGCGCATCGAGCGCCGAGCAGGCCGACGCCGCGATCCGCGCGCGGCTGCCGGACGTCGTGGTGCTCGACTGGATGCTGCCGGGGGAGTCCGGCCTTGCATTTGCGCGCCGGCTGCGCGCGGCCAAGCGCACGCGCGAGCTGCCGATCCTGATGCTGACGGCGCGCGCCATGGAGCAGGACAAGCTCTCGGGCCTGGAGGCCGGCGCCGACGACTACCTCACCAAGCCGTTCTCGCCCAGGGAGCTGGCAGCGCGTATCAAGGCTGTGCTGCGCAGGCGCGCGCCGCAGCTCTCCGACGACAGGGTCGAGCTGGACGGCCTGCGGCTCGACCCGGCGTCGCGCCGCGTCAGCGCGGGCGATCAGCGGCTGGAGCTCTCGCCCGTCGAGTTCCGGCTGTTGCACTTCCTCATGACGCATCCAGGGCGCGTGTATGCGCGCAGCCAGCTCCTCGACCAGGTGTGGGGCGACCATGTCTACATCGAGGAGCGCACGGTGGACGTGCACATCCGGCGCCTGCGTAAGGCGCTGGAACCCTCGGGCCATGACCGGTTGATCGACACCGTGCGCGGCGCGGGCTACGCGCTGCGGGCCGCTTGAGCCGCGTCGCGCGCATCGCGGCAGCCTCGGCCGCTGCCATCGCCGCGCTTGCCGCCATTGCCGGCGCGCTCGCCGGGGCCGCCTGGGGCTGGGGCGTGCTGGCCGCCGGCCTGGGCGCGCTGCTGCTGCATCACCTGTGGCATCTGTCGCGCCTCGCCCGGTGGGTCGCCGATCCGGTGGCGGGCAGGGTGCCCGAAGGCAAGGGCAGCTGGGGCGATGTGCTGACCTCGCTGCACCGCTTCGAGCGTGCCGCGGCAGCGCGCGAAGCGATGCTCGCCGACGCGCTGGTGCGCTTTCGCCGCGCCGCCCAGGCGCTGCCCGACGGCGTGGTGATCCTCGACGCGGAGAACCGCATCGAGTGGTGCAACGCCACCGCCGAGATGCACCTCGAGCTCGACGGCCGCGCGGATCACGGCCAGCCGCTCGCCAACCTGGTGCGCGAGCCGCGCTTCGTGCAATACCTGGCCGCCGGAGAGGACGCGCCCCCGGTGCGCATCGAGCGCGGCGCAGGGCGCGCGCTGCGCCTGCAGCTGATTCCCTATGGCCGCGCGCAGAAACTGCTGCTGTCGCGCGACACGACGCAGGCCGAGCGCCTGGAGACCATGCGGCGCGACTTCGTCGCCAACGTCTCGCACGAGCTGCGCACCCCGCTCACCGTGCTGGTGGGCTTCCTCGAGACGGTGCAGGAGCTCAAGCTGGACGCGCAGCGGCTGCGCGACTACCTCGGCATGATGCGCGAGCAGTCCGCGCGCATGCAGCGCATCATCGAGGACCTGCTCACGCTTTCAGTGCTGGAGTCGGCGCCGCCGCCCGCGGCGGAGCGTGTGCGGGTGCGTCCCCTGCTCGAGCGCCTGCTCGCCGACGCCGGGGCGCTCTCGGGCGGGCAACACAACGTCTCGCTCGAAGGCAGTCCGGCCCTCGACCTGGTGGGCTCGGAGCACGAGCTCTTGGGCGCGTTCGGCAACCTGGTCAGCAACGCGATCCGCTACACCCCGCCGGGCGGCAAGGTGCAGCTCCTCTGGCGCGAGTCCGCAGCGGGCGCGAGCTTTGCCGTCCAGGACAGCGGCGCGGGCATCGCGGCAGAGCATATCCCGCGCCTCACGGAGCGCTTCTACCGCATCGACCGCAGCCGCTCGCGCGATACCGGCGGCACGGGATTGGGCCTCGCCATCGTCAAGCACACGCTCGCGCGCCACCAGGGGACGCTCGAGATCGACAGCAGCCCCGGCGCCGGCAGTCGCTTCACAGCGCGATTTCCAGCCCAACGCACGCTGCCGGCCGGGTCGGACCCGGACGCTACGCCGCCTGCAGCTTCGCCACCGCCACCGCCAGCCACTTCACGCCCTGGCGGCCGAAGTTGACCTGCACGCGCGCATCCATGCCCTGCCCCTCCGCGTCCACGATCACCCCGGCGCCGAACTTGGCATGCGTCACGCTCTGGCCGATGCGCAAGCCGTTCGCCGCCCCGCCGGTTCCAGCGGGTGCGCCACCGAAGCGCGGGTCGCGCTTGGGGGCGCGCGTGAAGCTGCCGGCCGTGAAGTTGGACACGGGCTTGCGCTTCTCGGCGAAGCGCGGCGTGAGCCATTTCAGCAGGCCCTGGGGTATCTCGTCCAGGAAGCGCGAGGGCAGGTTGTAGCGCGTCTGGCCGTGCAGCATCCGCGTCTGTGCAAAAGACAGGTACAGGCGCTTGCGCGCCCGCGTGAGGGCGACGTACATCAGGCGGCGCTCCTCCTCGGGTCCGTCCTTCTCCACCAGGCTCTGCTCATGCGGGAACAGGCCTTCTTCCAGGCCGCTCACGAACACCGCGTCGAACTCCAGGCCCTTGGCCGAGTGCATGGTCATCATCTGCAGCGCGTCCTGGCCTTCGCCCGCCTGGTGCTCGCCCGCCTCCAGCGCGGCATGGGTGAGGAAGGCGCTGAGCGGGTCCGCGTCTTCGCCCGGCTCCGCCTCGCGTTCCTCGCCGCTGAACGCGGCGGCGGCGTTGACCAGTTCGTTCAGGTTCTCGATCCGGTCGGCGCCCTCGCGCTCGGTCTTGTAGTGCTCCAGCAGCCCGCTCTTCGCCACTGCGTGCTCGACCTTCTCGGCGAGCGTCAGGCCTTGCGTCTCCTCGCGCAGCGACTCGATCAGCGCCACGAAAGGCGCGACCTTGCCCGGCGACGCCAGCGCCGTTTCGTAAAGGTTCTGGCCAGCGGCCTTGGCCGCGTCCTGCAGCGCCTCGACGGTGCGCGCGCCGAGGCCGCGCGCCGGGAAATTAACCACCCGCAGGAAAGCGTTATCGTCCGCGGGCGAAGCCATCAGCCGCAGGTAGGCCAGTGCGTGCTTCACCTCGGCGCGCTCGAAGAAGCGCAGGCCTCCATACACGCGGTAAGGCAGTGCGGCGGTAAACAGCGAATGCTCCAGCACGCGCGACTGCGCGTTCGAGCGGTACAGGACCGCGATCTGGTCCAGGCGCGAGCCTTCGCGCTTGAGCGCCTGGATCTCCTGCACCATCCAGCGCGCCTCGTCCACGTCCGACTGCCCCTCGAACACGCGCAGCGGCTCGCCGGCGCCGCTCGCGGTCCACAGATTCTTGCCCAGGCGCTTGGCGTTGTGCGCGATGAGGGCGTTCGCGGCGTCGAGGATGTTGCCCTGCGAGCGGTAGTTCTGCTCCAGCCGGATCACCTTGGCGATCTTGTAGTCGCGCTCGAAATCGGCCATGTTGCCGACGTTGGCGCCGCGAAAGGCGTAAATCGACTGGTCGTCGTCGCCCACTGCGAACAGGCTGGCGCCGGGTCCGGCCAGCAGCTTCAGCCAGCGGTACTGCAGCTTGTTGGTGTCCTGGAACTCGTCCACCAGGACGTGCCGGAAGCGCGCGCGGTAGTGTTCGCGCAGCGGTTCATTCCTCGACAGCAGCTCGAAGCTGCGCAACAGGAGTTCCGCGAAATCCACCACCCCTTCGCGCTGGCACTGCTCGTCGTAGGCCGCGTACATCTCGACGCAGCGGCGCTGCGTGTCGTCGGCCGGCGCGACGTCGCGCGCGCGCAGCCCTTCCTCTTTCTTTCTCATGATGAAGTACTGCAGGTCGCGCGGCGGAAAGCGGTCCTCGTCGGCGTTCATCGAGCGCAGCAGCCGTTTCACCGCCGCGAGCTGGTCCTGCGAGTCGAGGATCTGGAAGCTGCGCGGCAGCCCGGCCTCCTGGTGGTGCGCGCGCAGCATGCGGTTGCACAGGCCGTGAAAGGTGCCGATCCACATGCCACGCGGATTCACCGCCAGCATCGCGCTGAGGCGCGTCAGCATCTCGCGCGCCGCCTTGTTGGTGAAAGTCACGGCCAGCACGCCGGCGGGCGACAGGCCGCCCGCCTGGAGCAGCCAGGCGATGCGCGTGGTGAGCACGCGCGTCTTGCCGCTGCCCGCGCCGGCGAGAATCAGCGCGTGCCCTTCGGGCAGCGTAACGGCGGCGAGCTGTTCGGGGTTGAGGTGTTCGAGGTGCAGCGACAAAGCGCTGCGATTATAAGCCGCCTAGCCGGATACCTTCGGCTCGTCCACGCCCGCGGTGCCGCGCAGCTGCTCGGCGAGCGCCTCGGCGCCGGCCTGCGAATTCAGGCGCGAGATGCGCACCAGGTAGACGCGCTTATCGCCCGCCCTGGTCGGGTAGATCTCCGCCGCGTAGCCGGCGGCTCGCAACGTGTCGTACACCTCGAGCGCCGCGTCCTGCGTGTCGGCGCGTGCCAGCGTCACCTTCCACTTCCCGCCCTGGCGCGCGGCGCCGCGCGCATCGTCGATCTCGGTCTCGCGCGCCCACTGCCCGAGCTGCACGGGCTCGACCAAGCCCACCGGCTGCGTCTGGCCCTTGTCGCGCCGGTAGAACTGCCGCGCCTGGTCCATGGTCACCGGGCTTTCGCCCTCGGCGCCGACCTCGATCTTGCCTTCGATCAGGCACACGATCTGGCGATCGGGGCTCGACTTGCCCCACAGGTCGGTGCCGCGGATGCCGGCAGTGACGGTGGCGACGCGGATGCTGACGTCGCGGCGCCGCTCCCTGGCAAGCAGATCGGTGGTGAAGCGAAACGCGCCTTCCAGCACGTTGAGCGCCGCCTTGAAGAAACCGTCGCGCTCGGGCGCAAGGTCGAGGATGCGCAGCGACGCGTTCTCGCCCAGCTTCACCAGGCTGCCCTCGGCAAGCTTGATGTACAGGCGCGAACCAGGCCCGGTGCGCACTTCGTCGCCAGCGCGCAATTCCATGCCGGGCGCGAGCGGCAGGCGGCGCACCGCGCCCGCGCCGGCCCGCTCCAGCCAGGCCGGCATCTGCACGCCTTCGACCACCGCCGCCGGCGCGGCGAGCGCCGGACCGGAAACGACCACTATGAGCGCCGCGCACAGGATCGCAAAGACGCGTTTCATCGATTTCTCCGTTGACCTGAACGCAAGCATATACGGGACTGCGCCCGGGGGGATGCGCTAGAATTCGCGCCTGCCGCGCAAACCCTCACAGATGCAGCCTCAATACCATCCCCGGAGCGTCGAACAGGAAGCGCAGGCCTTCTGGGAAGCGCGAAAATCCTTCCGCGCGCTCGAGGATCCGGCCAAGCCCAAGTTCTACTGCCTGTCCATGTTTCCCTACCCCTCGGGGAAACTGCACATGGGGCACGTGAGGAATTACACCATCGGCGACGTGCTCACCCGGCATCACCGCATGCGCGGATGCAATGTGCTGCAGCCGATGGGCTGGGACGCGTTCGGCCTGCCTGCGGAGAACGCGGCGATGGCGAACAAGGTGCCGCCGGCGAAATGGACCCATGACAACATCGCCACCATGAAGCGCCAGCTGCAGGGGCTGGGCTTTGCTCTGGACTGGGAGCGCGAGCTCGCCACCTGCAGCCCCGAGTACTACCGGTGGAACCAGTGGCTGTTCACGCGACTGTTCCGCAAGGGCCTCGCCTACAAGAAAACCGGCCTGGTGAACTGGGACCCCGTGGACCAGACGGTGCTCGCCAACGAGCAGGTGATCGACGGGCGCGGCTGGCGCACCGGCGCGCCGGTGGAGAAGCGCGAGATCCCGATGTACTTCTTCCGCATCACCGAGTACGCCGAGGAACTGCTCGGCGCGCTCGACAAGTTGGACGGCTGGCCCGAGCAGGTCAAGCTGATGCAGAAGAACTGGATCGGCCGCTCGGAGGGCGTGCGCGTCGCCTTCCCCTACGAACTGGGCGGCGAACACAAGCTGCTGTGGGTATTCACCACGCGTGCCGACACGCTGATGGGCACCACCTTCTGCGCGGTGGCCGCCGAGCACCCGATCGCCGCCTTCGCGGCGCGCAAGGACGCCGCACTCGCGCAGTTCGTCGAGGAGTGCAAGCGCGGGGCGGTGATGGAGGCCGATCTCGCGCAGCTGGACAAGAAAGGCATGCCCACCGGGCTTTACTGCACGCACCCGATCTCGGGCGAAAAACTGCCGGTGTGGGTCGGCAACTACGTGCTGATGGGCTACGGCGAAGGCGCGGTAATGGGCGTGCCGGCCCACGACGAGCGCGATTACGCCTTCGCGCTGAAATACCGCCTGCCGATCCTGTGCGTGATCCGCCACCCGGCAGGCGACGCGGTGCCCGAGCCGTGGAAGCCCCACTACGCCGCATACGGCAGCTGCATGAACTCGGGCAAGTACGACGGCCTGGACACCCAGGCTGCGGTGGACGCGATCGCGGCCGACCTGAAAGCCAAAGGCCTGGGCGACAAGCAGGTGCAGTGGCGGCTGCGCGACTGGGGCATCTCGCGCCAGCGCTACTGGGGCTGCCCGATTCCCATCGTGCATTGCGCCTCCTGCGGCGACGTGCCGGTGCCGGACGAAGAGCTGCCGGTGAAGCTCCCCGAACACCTGGTGCCCGACGGCACCGGCAACCCGCTGGCGAAGATGCCGGAGTTCTACGAGACGCAGTGCCCCTCCTGCGGCCAGCCGGCGAAGCGCGAAACCGACACCATGGACACCTTTGTCGACTCGTCCTGGTATTTCGCGCGCTTCGCCTGCCCGGACAACGAGCGCGCGATGCTCGACGAGCGCACCAAATACTGGATGCCGGTCGACCAATACATCGGCGGCATCGAGCACGCCATCCTGCACCTGCTGTACTCGCGCTTCTTCACGCGCGCGCTGAAGGGCGAAGGGCTGCTCGCACTCGACGAGCCGTTCACCAACCTTCTCACCCAGGGCATGGTGCTCGCCGAGTCCTACTCCAGCGATGCGCAGGGGCGGCGCGAATGGATCAACCCGGCCGACGTGGAGGCGACGCGCGACGC
>JANMSV010000265.1:0-2988 GCA_031389685.1 Betaproteobacteria bacterium | reverse complement strand
GGCATCAGAGGCGCTCGACGATGGTGGCGATGCCCATGCCGCCGCCGACGCACAGCGTGGCCAGGCCGTAGCGCAGCTTCCTGCGCTCCAACTCGTCGATCAGCGTGCCGAGGATCATCGCCCCGGTGGCGCCGAGCGGGTGGCCCATGGCGATCGAGCCGCCGTTCACGTTCACTTTCTCCTCGGGGACGCCGAGTTCCCGCATGAACTTCATCGGCACCACGGCGAAGGCTTCGTTGATCTCGAACAGGTCGATCTGGCCGATCTTCATCTTTGCCTTGGCGAGCGCTTTCCTCGCCGCGGGCATCGGGCCGGTGAGCATGATCGTCGGGTCGGCACCGGAGAGCGCCGCAGCGACGATGCGCGCGCGCGGTTTCAGGCCCAGCGCCTTGCCCTTCTTCTCGCTGCCGATCAGCAGAGCGGCGGAGCCGTCGACGATACCGGAGGAATTGCCCGCGGTGTGCACGTGGCGGATGCGCTCCACCTGCGGGTAGCGGCGGATCGCCACCGCGTCGTAGCCCATCTCGCCCGACTTGTCGAACGAGGTCTTGAGCGCGGCGAGGCCTTCCAGCGTGGTGTGCGGCTTGATGAACTCGTCATGGTCCAGGATCACGCTGCCGACTGCGTCCTTCACCGGCACCAGGGATTTCTTGAAGCGGCCCGACTCGCGCGCGGCGGCGGCCTTGTTCTGCGACCTGAGCGCGAAGGCGTCGATGTCCTCGCGCGAGAATTCCTCCAGCGTGGCGATCAGGTCCGCGCTGATGCCCTGGGGAATGAAGGCGGTGTCCAGGCTCGTTTGCGGGTCGCAGGCCCAGGCGCCGCGGTCCGAGCCCATCGGCACGCGCGACATGGACTCCACGCCGCCCGCCACCACCAGGTCTTCCCAACCCGAGCGCACCTTCTGCGCGGCGAGGTTCACGGCCTCGAGGCCGGAAGCGCAAAAGCGGTTCAATTGCACGCCGGGCACCTTCCAGTCCCAGCCGGCGACCAGCGCCGCGGTCTTGGCGATGCACGAGCCCTGCTCGCCCGAGGGCGTGACGCAGCCCATCACCACGTCTTCCACCTCGGCGGTGTCGAGGTCGTTGCGGCGCTGGAGTTCCCGCAACACGCCGGCAAGCAGCGTCACCGGCTTCACTTCGTGCAGGGAACCGTCGCGTTTGCCCTTGCCGCGCGGCGTGCGGATCGCGTCGAAGATCATTGCCTCGGTACTAGCCATCCTTGCCTCCCAGTCCCAGTGAGCGGGAAATGACTTCCTTCATGATTTCGTTTGTGCCGCCGTAGATGCGCTGCACGCGCGCGTCCACGTAGGCGCGCGCGATGGGGAATTCCCACATGAAGCCGTAGCCGCCGTGCAGCTGCAGGCATTCGTCGATCACCTTGCACTCCAGGTCGGTGACCCAGTATTTCGCCATCGATGCGGTGGCGGTGTCCAGCTTCCCCTCCAGCAGCAACTCCAGGCAGCGGTCAACGAACACGCGGGCGATCTGCACCTCGGTGGCAAGTTCCGCCAGCTTGAAGCGCGTGTTCTGGAAGCTCGATACCAGCTTGCCGAAGGCCTTGCGCTCGCTGACGTAGGCCTTGGTCCACTCGATGGCCGCCTCGGCTTTCGCCACCGCCGCGATCGCGATCTGCATGCGCTCCCAGGGAAGCTCCTGCATCAGGTAGATGAAGCCATTGTTCTCCTGACCGAGGAGGTTCTCGGCCGGCACCTCGACGTTGTCGAAGAACAGCTCCGCGGTGTCCTGGCCCTTCAAGCCCAGTTTCTTCAGCCGCTTGCCCTTGGTGAAGCCCTTCATCGAGGTATCCACGACCACCAGGCTCGTGCCTTTGGCGCCCTTCGCCGGGTCGGTCTTCGCCACCACGATCACCAGGTCGCAGTGCCAGCCGTTGGTGATGAAGGTTTTCGAGCCGTTGACGAGGTACTTGTCGCCTTTCTTCAACGCGCTGGTCTTCACCGCCTGCAGGTCGGAGCCGGCACCGGGCTCGCTCATGGCGATGGCGCCGATCATCTCGCCGGCGGCCATTTTCGGCAGGTATTTTTTCTTCAGATGGTCATTGCCGTAGCGCACGAGGTAGGGCGCGACGATTTCCGAGTGCAGGCCCCAGCCGAGCGAAGAGTTGTTGGCGCGCGCCTGCTCTTCCATCAGCACCACGCTGTAGAGCTTGTCCGCGCCCGAGCCGCCGTACTCCTCGGGCATCGAGGCGCACAGGAAACCGTTGGCGCCGGCCTTCAGCCACACTTCGCGATCCACGTAGCCCTGCTCCTGCCAGCGCTCGTCGTGCGGCTTGACCTCCTCCTCCATGAACCTGCGCACGCTGTCGCGGAAGGTCTCGTGCTCCGGCGTGAAGAGTGTCCGGGGAATCATTGACGGATCATATTCCATTGGTGGACACTGACCAAGCAGATGCTTTCTTACTTTCCCGCCTGATGCCGACCATCCAGTCGAAGATCGACGTCGCGGGCGAAGCGTTCCAGCGCAACCGCGCGAGCATGCTGAGGCTCATCGAACGCCTGCGCGCGCTCGAATCTCGCACGCGCGACGAATCGGCGAAAGCAAAACCGCTGTTCGACAAGCGCGGCCAGCTGTTGCCGCGCGAGCGCATTGCGCGGCTCCTCGACGCCGGCGCGCCGTGGCTCGAGTTGTCGTCCATGGCCGGCTACTGCCTGGACAATCCCGACCCGGAAAAGACGATTCCCGGCGGCGGCATGGTGAGCGGCATCGGCTACGTATCGGGCGTGCGCTGCATGGTGGTGGCGAGCGACTCGGGCATCGACGCCGGCGCGATCCAGCACATGGGGCGCGAGAAGCTGATCCGCGCCCAGGGCCTCGCGCTGGAGAACAGGTTGCCCTTCGTGCACCTGGTCGAAAGCGCCGGCGCCAACCTGCTGAAGTACCGCGTCGAGGGTTTCGTGCAGGGTGGCGCCCTGTTCCGCAACCTGGCGCGTCTCTCCGCGGCCGGCATCCCGGTGGTCACCGTGCAGCACGG
>JANMSV010000215.1:0-2112 GCA_031389685.1 Betaproteobacteria bacterium | reverse complement strand
CCACGCTCGACCCCGTCGTGCTGTTTTTCCTGCTGGGGCTGGCCGCCGGCCTGCTGCGCGCCGACTTGCGCCTGCCGCCTGCGATCTACGAATTCCTCACCATCCTGCTGCTGCTCGCGATCGGGCTAAAGGGCGGCGTGGAGCTGGCCAACCAATCGCTTGCCGCCTTGCTGCCGCAAATGACGGCAGTGGTGCTCATGGGCATTCTGCTGCCGCTGGCCGCCTACCCCGTGCTGCGTTTCGCGGGGCGTCTCGCGCGGGCCGACGCGGCCTCCATCGCCGCCCATTACGGCTCGGTAAGCGTGGGGACCTACGCCGTCGCCGTGGCGTATCTCGCCTATCGGCACGTTCCCTTCGAGGAGTACACGCCCGTGTTCCTCGTGCTGCTGGAGATGCCGGCCATCGTGGTGGGTATCCTGCTGGCGCGCGGCATCGATCGCGACACGCGATGGCGCCTGATGGCCCACGAGGTACTGCTGGGCAAGAGCATCGTGCTGCTGCTCGGCGGGCTGCTGATCGGCTGGGTGGCCGGGCCGCAAGGCATCGAGCCCGTTGAGGCGCTTTTCTTCGATCTGTTCAAGGGCGTGCTCGCCCTGTTCCTGCTGGAGATGGGGCTGATCGCCGCCGGCCAGGTGGGCAGCCTGCGCCGGCACGGCCTTTTCCTGATCGCGTTCGGCATCGCCATGCCCCTCGTTTCGGGCACCCTCGGCGCAGGGCTCGGGTGGACGCTGGGGTTGTCCGTGGGCGGCACGGCGCTGCTCGCGACCCTGGCGGCGAGTGCCTCCTACATCGCGGTGCCGGCGGCGATGCGCCTGTCGGTGCCGGAGGCCAACCCTACGCTGTCGCTTGCCGCGTCTCTGGGGGTGACCTTCCCGTTCAATATCCTGGCGGGCATCCCCCTCTACCACTGGCTCGCCGAACACATCCATCGCCTGGGAGGATGACACGCCATGTCCCTGGAACATCGCAAGCTGCTCACCATCGTCACCGAGGCCGCGCTGGAGCGCGAGCTCGCCCGCGAAATCGAACGCCTGGGGGCACACGGCTACACCATCACCGACGCGCGCGGCAAGGGTGGCCGCGGCATCCGCGACGCGGGCTGGGAGGTGAGCGCCAATATCCGCATCGAGGTGATCTGCACCGCGGACACCGCGCACGCCATCGCCGCTGCCCTCAGGGAGCGCTACTACAACAACTACGCCATGATCCTGTTCATCGGCGACGTCGAAGTGCTGCGGCCGGACAAGTTCTGACAACAGAGGAGAAAATCATGCAGCCTCTCGTCGGCCTCATCATGGGTTCCGCATCGGATTGGGAAACGCTGCAACACGCCGCGCAGACGCTCGAGCGGCTGGGCATCCCCCATGAGGTGCGGGTCGTGTCCGCGCACCGCACGCCGGATCTGCTGTTCGAATACGCCGCGACCGCCGAGACGCGCGGCATCGAGGTGATCATCGCCGGCGCGGGAGGCGCCGCGCACCTGCCGGGCATGGCGGCGGCGAAGACCATTCTGCCCGTGCTCGGCGTGCCGGTGCAGTCCCAGGCGCTCAACGGGCTCGACTCCCTGCTCTCGATCGTGCAGATGCCGGCCGGCGTGCCGGTGGGCACGCTCGCCATCGGCAAAGCAGGGGCGGTCAACGCCGCACTGCTCGCCGCGAGCATTCTCGGCAACAAGCATCCCGAGGTGCGCGCGGCGCTGGCCGAGTTCCGGCGCAGCCAGACCGAGGCGGTGCTGGCGCGGCCCGACCCCCGGGAGAAGGCATGATCGTCGGCATCGTCGGCGGCGGGCAACTGGCGCGATTGCTCGCGCTCGCGGGCTATCCGCTGGGGCTGAATTTCGTCTTTCTCGATCCCGCGCCCGACGCTTGCGCCGCGCCGCTGGGAGAGCACCTGTGTGGCGGCTACGACGACCGGGCGCTGCTCGCGCGGCTGGCCGCGCGAGCAGACGTATTGACCTACGAGTTCGAGAACGTGCCGGGGAAGAGCGTGGAACTCCTTTCCGCGCTTGGGTCGATTCATCCGAACGCCAAGGCGCTGGCCGCCGCCCGGGATCGCTTGGCCGAGAAAACCCTCTTCCGCGAGCTGGAGATACCCGTCTCCCCCTTCGTGGCG
>JANMSV010000206.1:0-12912 GCA_031389685.1 Betaproteobacteria bacterium | reverse complement strand
TCGTCGAACTGGTAGGAGTACTCCATGCTCTCGACGTCGCAGCGCGCGCCCGGATACCGGTTCCAGTACCAGGTGCCGCCCACCCCGGCGCCGGCCTCGAACACGCGTGCCGCGAGCCCGAGCGCGCGGGCGCGATGCAGCATGTACATCCCGGCAAAGCCGGCGCCAACGATCACGATATCGAAGCGCGCGGCGGGTGCGGAGGACTTTCTGTTTGGCTCCATTCGTTTCGCTAGAAGCGGTACAGCTTTGCCGGATTGTCCACCAGAATGCGGTTGCGCATCCCCGCATCCGGCACCCAATCGAGCAGTACGTCAAGTAAGTCCGGATTCTCCGGGACCACGGCCACGTCAGGATGCGGCCAGTCGGTGCCCCACACCAGGCGCTCGGGGTTGCACTTCAACAGTTCGCGTGCGAAGGGCAGGACTGCGGCATAGGGCGGGCCTTCGAGGGCAATCCGGTAGGGAGCGGAGAGCTTCACCCAGCACTGGCCCGTGCCGAGAAGTCGCAGCAGCGCCTGGAACGCTGGTTGTGTCGGACCGAGCCGCACGTCCATGCGCCCCATGTGATCGATGACGAACTCGGTCGGCAGCCGTGCGAGGCGCTCCTCAATTTCCAGGAGTTCCTGCGCTCGCAAGTGGAGCTGTACATGCCAGCCCACCTCGGCCGCGCGCCGCGACCCGCTCGAGCGCCTCGAGCGACGTGCTGCCGCCCGCCCGCACGACGTTCAAGCGCGCGCCTTTGAAGCCCGCGCGGTCGAGCTCGGCGAGCCCTGCAGGGCTGATGTTTTCGTCGATCACCGCAATGCCGCGCGCGCGCTCGCCCAGCGCAAGCATCGCGTCGCGCTGGCACGCGTTGTCGGTGCCGAGTGTCGCGGCCACACGCAGGTAGTTCTCGAGCAGGCTTTCGGCGGGGATGAACCTGCGCGCGGGGTCGAGGGGATAGCGGGCGAACGGCCCGAAGACGTGGATGTGGCAGTCGCAGGCGAGCGGCGGTGGCCGCAGCCGCGGATGCGAAAAGGGGCGCGTGCGCCCGTGTCGGAGTGGGTCTGCTAGGCAGCGAACCGCGACATCAGGGTCGAAAATCAGCGAGTTGCCAGCGCCATGTGACGTGGCTGTGACCCATGCATTCCAGTCACAAACTGCGAATTCATATGCCCGGGGTTGAGACATTGATCCCCAATCTGAACGGGTCCTGAACTTTGATATGGGATTCCCTTTGATGGGATTGCCTTTGATTCTTGGGGCGAGTAGTGTCATTTCTTGGGTTGAGGCGTTACATCAAGAATAGTGATAGCTGACGGTTGCGCCTATTGTCGGTTCGCTTTGTCAGCCATGGGCGCGGACGAGAAAAGACTGAAGACAAGGGTTACATCTGTCGTTGGTAAGTTGGCTCGTTAACTCAAAATTTCTGGAGAAAACCATGATCTTGCAAACAAGGAAACTTTTTGCGGCAGCTCTGCTCGCGCTGATTTCTTTCTCCACCTCTTCGATGGCGCAGGACTCGGGTTGGTATGGTGGACTCGGCCTTGGCATGTCAGAAATCAAAGGCGCCTGCGACGGTATAGCTGGTCCGGGAATCTCGTGCGACGAGAAGGACACGGCGTTCAAAATCTTTGGCGGATATCAGGTCAACCAAAACTTTGCCGTAGAAATCGGCTATACGGACTTAGGCGAAGCGACAGCTTCATTTGCGGGGTTCGGGTCAGCCTCCATCGCGGCAAGCGGTTTTGAAGCGCTGGCGGTCGGCATTGCGCCGATCAATCAACAGTGGTCAATGTATGGAAAAGTTGGTTTTTTCCGTTGGGATGTTGACACCACGGATGGGACTGGTTTGGTTGGATCGGCGAGCGCATCCGGAACAGACCTGACGTACGGCGTTGGGATTAATTACAAGCTGTCGAAGAATGCCGCATTGCGGGTGGAATATCAGAAATATAACGATATTGGCGACTTCAATACCACTGGGACAGGTGATGTCAGTGTGATGGGTGTCAGCGCCATCTTTAGATTCTGATTGCGCAACCAAGTTGTGAAAAAGCCCGGTCTATCCGGGCTTTTTCATTGGCTCGCACATCAATTTGACCTGCCACCGTTTTCACTTTGGTGCCTAGAAGTTCACGTTGCGCGCGCCCTTGAGCTTGAGCATCTGGCGCGCCTCGTCCGGGGTCGCCACCTGCAGCCCGACTTCCTCGATGATGCGCCGCGCCTTGGCCACCTGCTCGGCGTTGGATTTCGCCAGCTGCCCGCGCCCGAGCCACAGGCTGTCCTCCAGGCCCACGCGCACATTGCCGCCCATCACCGCGGACATCGCCGCGATGAACATCTGGTTGCGCCCCGCGCCCAGCACCGACCAGTAATAGGCGTCGCCGAACAGGCGGTCCGCGGTGCGCTTCATGTGCATCACGTCCTCGGGATGCGGGCCGATGCCGCCGCGGATGCCGAACACCGACTGGATCAGCAGCGGAGGCTTTACCAGCTTGCGGTCGAGGAAATGCGCGGCGGTGTACAGGTGGCCGATGTCGTAGCACTCGATCTCGAAGCGCGTCTCGTTCTTGGTGCACGAGCTCAGGATATGGGCGATGTCCCTGAAGGTGTTCTTGAAGATGCGCTCGTCCGACCCGGCGAGGTAGGGCTTTTCCCAGTCGTACTTGAACTCCTTGTAGCGCCCGAGCATCTCGTACAGGCCGAAGTTCATCGAGCCCATGTTGAGCGAAGCCACTTCGGGCGCCAGCTTGAGCGCCGGCTGCAGGCGCTCCTCCACCGTCATGGTCGGCGCGCCGCCGGTGGTGATGTTGATCACTACGTCGCTCGCTGCCTTGATCTGCGGCAGGAAGCGCATGAACATCGCCGGGTCCTGCGTCGGGCGGCCGTCCGCGGGCTCGCGCGCGTGCAGGTGCACGATCGCCGCGCCGGCTTTGGCCGCGCCGATGGCGGCCTCGGCGATCTCCTCGGGCGTGATCGGCAAATGCGGCGACATGGTCGGCGTGTGGATCGCGCCGGTGACCGCGCAGGTGATGATGACCTTGCCTTGAGCTGCTGCCATTGTTCGTCTCCTAGACCATGTAACGCACGCCGCCGCAGACCGACAGGGCCTGCCCGGAAATGTGCTTGCCGGCGTCGGTGGCGAGGAACAGCGCCGTGTTCGCGACGTCCTGAGCGCTCACCATCGTTTTCAGGCTCACGCTGCCGAGCAGGCGCGCGCGCATCTCGTCGTTGCTGATGCCCATGCCCTTGGCTTTCGCGTCGATCACGCGCTCCACCCGATCGCCCTCGACCACGCCGGGCTGGATGCAGTTGACGCGCACGCCCTCCGGCCCGGCTTCCGCGGCGAGGCTCTGCGTAAAACCCACCACCGCCCACTTCGCCGCGGCATAGGGCGTGCGCAGGGGGAAGCCCAGCCGCCCCGCGATGGACGAGAGATTGATGATCGAGCCACCGCCGGCCGCCTTGAGCAGCGGCATCGCCTTGCGCGTGCAGTAGAACATGCCGTTCAGGTCCACCGCGATGCAGCGGTCCCAGTCCTCGATTTTGATATCCTCGACCTTGGCGGTGGGGCCGGCGATGCCCGCGTTATTGACCAGCACGTCGAGCCCGCCGAGCGTGCGCATTGCGTCCGCAAACAGGCGCTCGACGTCCGCGACGTTCGCCACATCTGCTTTCGTTCGATGAATGTCCTTGTCGAGCTGCGCGAGCGCCTGGTCGTCGACGTCGCACACGTGCACGCGCGCGCCATGTTCGCGGAAGGTCTTCGCGATGGCCAGGCCGATGCCCGCCGCGCCGGCGGTCACCAGCACGCGCAGGTCTTTCGCTGACGTGTTCATGTCTTTCCCTCTTTTTGCAATGCGGCCCAGACGCGCTGCGGCGTCATGGGCATGTCCAGGTGCCGCACGCCGCGCGCGGCGAGCGCGTCGAGCACCGCGTTCACGCCCGCGGGCAGCGACCCCGCCACGCCCGATTCTCCGGCGCCCTTCGCGCCGAGCGGGTTGGTGGTGCAGGGCACGACGTGGTGGCCGAGCTTGAGCATCGGCAGATCGTCGGCGCGCGGTATCGGGTAATCCATGAACGAGGCCGTGAGCAACTGTCCGTCTTCGCCATAAACTACGTGCTCGCCCAGGACCTGGCCCAGGCCCTGCGCCACGCCGCCGTGGATCTGCCCTTCGACGATGGTTTCGTGCACCACCTTGCCGACGTCGTCCACCGCCGCGTAGCCGACCACCGCGACGACGCCGGTTTCGGGATCGACCTCCACCTCGCACACGTGGCAGCCGTTCGGAAAACTCATTTCCGGCGCAGAGAAGCTCGCCACGGTATCGAGTTGCTTGCCTTTCTTCTGCGCGAGCTCCTTCCACGCGACGACGCGATCGGTGCCCGCGACGCGGAAGTTGCCCGCGCTGTATTCGATGTCCGCCGCCGCCGCTTCGAGCAGCTCGGCGGCGAGGCTTTTGCCTTTGCCGATCGCTTCCTGTGCGGCGCGCGTCATCGCGCCCCCCGCCATCATGGTGGAGCGCGAGGCGACCGTCGGGATCCCGGCGGGCACTTCGTCGCTGTCGCCTTGTACGATGCGGATGCGCTGCACGTCCACCTGCAGCAAGCGCGAGAGGATCAACGGCAGCGTGGTCATCTGGCCCTGGCCCATGGCCTGCGTCCCGCTGCGCAGCACGATGCTGCCGTCGGGCTCGAAACGCAGATCCGCGATCTCATTGAGTGGGCTGCCGCCCGCGACTTCGAGAAAACAGCACAGGCCGATGCCGCGCAACCGGCCTGCAGACTCCGAGCGCGCGCGCCGCGCCGGGAATCCCTTCCAGTCGGCGAGCGCCAGCGCCTTGTCGAGCACCGCTTCGAATTCGCCGCTGTCGTACGTCTGGCCGCTCGGCGCCTTGTAAGGCATGGCCGCGGGCGCGATCATGTTCCGGCGGCGCAGCTCCACGCGGTCGATGCCGGTCTGGCGGGCCGCAACGTCGATCAGGCGCTCGATGAGGTAGATCGCTTCCGGCCGGCCCGCGCCGCGGTAAGGTCCGAGCGGCGCGGCGTTGGTCAGCACCATCTGCACGCCGATGTGGATCGCGGGAATCACGTAGACGCTGGACAGGCAGTTCTTGGTGTTATTGGTGGCGACCACCGCGGCGTAGGTGGAGGCATAGGCGCCGATGCCGACTTGGGAGCGCGCGCGCAGCGCGAGGAATTTTCCGTCGCCATCCAGCGCCAATTCGCCGTCCAGCACGCCGTCGCGGCCGTGCGTATCGGCGAGGAAGCTCTCCAGGCGCGTTGCGCACCAGCGCACCGGGCGGCCGCAGCGGCGCGCGGCGTACAGCAGCGCCGCGTACTCGGCGTAAGTCTGCACCTTCATGCCGAAGCCGCCGCCGACGTCATGCGTCACGACACGGATCGCCCCGGGCGGCAGCTTGAACACCGATTCGGCAAGGAGCTTGCGCACCACCGACACGCCCTGCGTGCCGGCGGTGAGCGTGTAGCGCTGCGTTTTCGCGTCCCACTCGCCGATTGCGGCGCGCGGTTCGAGCGCGGTGGGTGCAACCCGCGTGTCTTCCAGGCGCACGGCGACCGTGTGCGCGGCGCGCCCGAACGCGGCCTGCACCGCCGCGGCATCCCCGTGCTCCCAGTCGAGCGCGATGTTGCCCGGGGCCTCGGCGTAGAGGGCAGGAGCGCCGGATGCGCTAGCGCCGGCAATGTCGGCGGCCGCGGGCAAATCGTCGTAGTCCACCTGCACCGCGTCGGCGGCGTCCTGCGCCAGGGCTGCCGTCTCGGCGACCACCAGCGCCACCGGCTCACCGACGTAGCGTACTCGCTGCGCCGCCAGCACCGGCATGGCGGGGCCAAACATCGCCTTGCCGCCGCGCCCCGGGAGAAGTACTGCGGGCGGGATTGCGCCGAGCCCGGCGCGCGCCAGTTCGTCGCCGGTGACGACGGCGAGCACACCAGGCATCTTTTCCGCGGCTGCGGCGTCGAGCGCGCGGATCGTCGCGTGGCCGTGCGGCGCGCGCACGAACGCCGCGTACGCCTGGCCCGCGAAACGCAGGTCGTCGGTAAAGCGGCCGCGTCCGCAAAGGAGCGGGTCGTCCTCGCTGCGTGGCGCGCCGCGGTTGCTGCCGAAACGCAGGGGATCGTCGGCCATGGTCTCAGTATAATTGCTCGACCTTAAGGAGGAAGCTCAATGAACCCGCTCAAAACGAAAGTTTCGCTGCACAGCGCCGTGGCGCTGCTTGCCGCGCTCGGCATGGGCGCCGCTGCGCACGCGCAGACCGGCCCGATCAAGATCGGCGTGCTCGCGCCGGTCACCGGTCCGCTCGCCACGCCCGGCAAGGACATGGTGGAGGGCTGGAAGCTGTTCTGGGAGCAGGCCGGGCATACCGCGGGCGGCCGCAAGGTCGAGTACGTGATCGCCGACACCACCTGCAATCCTGACCAGGCGCTCACGCAGGCGCGCCGCCTGGTGCACCAGGAGAAGGTGCATTTCCTCGTCGGCCCGCTGTGCGGTCACGAAGGCCCGGCGGTGGCGCAGGTCAGCAAGGAAACCGGGGTGCCGCTGGTGATGGACGCGGCCGGCGCCGACGTGATCACCAAGTGGGACCGCACCCCGAGCGTGGTGCGCACCGCCGTTTCGGCGAGCCAGATCGGCCATCCCTGGGGCGAGTACATGTACAAGGAGCTCGGCCTGCGCAACGTCACCTTCATCGGCCAGGACTACACCTGGGGCCACGAAGTGACGCTGGGCGCGGTGCGCACCTTCACCGCGCTGGGCGGCAAGGTGGCGAAGATGATCTGGAACCCGATCGGCACCAAGGACTACGGCCCGACCATCGCCGCGATCCCCGCCGACACCGACGGCGTGTCGGCGGTGGTGGTGGGCGCCGACCGCGTGCGCCTGTTCGAGGCCTGGTTCAATTTCGGCATGGACAAGAAACAGAAGATCTATGGCGGCTACTGGATGCACCAGGACGTGCTGCCGCAGATGGACGACCGTGCCATCGGCCTGATCGGCAATTCGCTCAATTACGCCGCGGGCCTCCAGACGCCCGAGAACATCGCCTTCACCACGGCGTTCGCCAGGGCCTACAAGCGCCTGCCGTCCTGGTTCGGCGAATCGGCGTATTCGGCGGGCCTGTGGACGAAGGCGGCGATCGACTCCATCCAGGGCCGGGTCGAGGATCGTGAAGCCTTCCTCAAGGCAATGCGCAGCGTGAGCATCAAGGCGCCGCGCGGGCCGCTCAAGCTCGACGCCTACGACAACCCGATCCAGAACGTCTACATTTCGAAGATCCAGAAGATCAAGCACCCGGTGCTCGGCGAGGTGCTCACCAACGTGCCGGTGAAGACCTACGAGGGCGTGTCGCAGTTCTGGAACTGGGACCCGAAGGAATTCCTCGCGCGCGGCCCGTACAAGCGTTGAGCGCGTGATCGCGACCGGGGGCGGGCGGATGCGCCCGCCCTTTTTCTTGCCAGCGCGTAAATGATGACCAGCGCGATCCTGCAGGCGATCAACGGCGTGTCGCTCGCGGCGCTGCTGTTCCTGCTCGCCAGCGGCTTCACGCTGTCCTTCGGCCTGATGCGCGTGGTCAACATGGCGCACGGCGCCTACTACCTGCTCGGCGGCTACATCGGGCTCTCGGTGGCGCAGAAGACCGGCAGCTTCGCGCTGGCCATCGTCGCCGGCGGCGCCGCCATCGCGCTGCTGGGCTACTTCATCGATCGCTTCCTCATCCGGCGCACCGGCGAGAACCACCTCGCGCAGGTGCTGCTTACCGTGGGGGTGGCCTTCGTGCTCGGCGACGTCGCGCTCGCGATCTGGGGCGGGGACAACCTCAAGGTGCCGGTGCCGCCGATGCTGCGCGGCCCGGTGATCCTGCCGGGCGAGGTCTACTACCCGATGTACCGCTTCGTGATGATTTTTTTCGGCGTGTTCGTCGGCGCGGTGCTGTGGCTGCTCTACAAGAACACCCAGATCGGCGCGGTGGTGCGCGCCGGGGTGGACGACCGCGAGCAGGTCAACGCCACCGGCATCAACGTCGATCTGCTGTTCGTGATGGTGTCGGCGCTGGCCTCCTTCCTCGCCGGCATGGCCGGGGTGGTCGGCGGGGCCTTCCTCACGCTGTACCCGGGCGCCGAATGGGAGATTCTGGTGTACGCGCTGGTGGTGGTGATCGTCGGCGGCCTCGGCAGCCTCGGGGGCGCGATGATCGGCGCGCTGATCGTCGGCCTGCTCGACGCCTACGGGCGCTGGCTGCTGCCGGATTTCTCGTACTTCGTGCTGTTCGGCCCGATCGCGTTGCTGATGCTGTTCCGGCCGCGCGGCCTGTTGGGCAAGGAGCACTGAGCGTGGATCGGGGCCGGCTCGCACTTGGTCTGGTCGCACTCGCGGCAGCGCTGGCGCTGCCCTACGTCGCCGGCCCGTTCTGGACCGGCCTCGCGACGCAGATGCTCATCTTCGGCCTGCTCGCGCTCTCGGTGGACCTTCTGCTCGGCCATGCGGGCCTGTTCTCGCTCACCCACGCCTCGTTCTTCGCCGTGTCGGCCTACACCGTCGCCATCCTGCAGGTGCGCTACGCGGTGCCGACCGCACTCGCCGCGCCGGCCGGCATCCTCGCCGGCACGCTGCTGGCGGCGGTGTTCGGCATCTCGGTGCGCACGCGCGGCGTGTACTTCATCCTCATTACGATCGCGCTTGGCTACGTGGTGTGGGGCGTGGCGCACCGCTGGTCGTCGTTCACCGGCGGCGACAACGGCGTCACCAATGTGCCGTTTCCGGCAATCGGCAGCGTGGGCGTCGCCTCGCACACCCAGTACTACTACCTGGTGCTCGCGGTGGTGATCCTGTGCGCGCTTGGCTACCGCGTCCTCATCCGCTCGCCCTTCGGCCTGGGCCTGCGCGGCATCAAGGCGAGCGAGACGCGCATGCAGAGCCTGGGCTACCGCACCAGCGCGCACCTGTATGCCGCGTTCGTGCTGTCGGGGGCGCTCGCCAGCCTCGCCGGCGTGCTCTACGTGTACTACAACCGCTTCGTCAACCCGGTCGCCTCCTCGTTCCCGATCTCGGTCGAGGCGGCGCTGATGGCGATCGTCGGTGGAAGCGGCACTATCATCGGCCCGTTCCTGGGCGCGGGTGTCGTGCTGGGGCTGCGTAACTGGGTGTCGAGCTTCTTCGAGATGCACCACGCCATCATGGGTGCGGTGTTTATTGCCACCGTGCTGTGGGCGCCTGACGGATTGGTCGGCGTCGCGGGACGGCTGCGGGCGCGCTTTTCGCAGCCGAAGGAGCCCGGGCCGTGACCCCGTTCGCGATCGAAGTCGGCGCGCTGGCCAAGGTGTTCGGCGGCCTCGCGGCCGTGGATGGCGTCTCGCTTTCAGTGGCGGCCGGCGAACGACGCGTGCTGATCGGCCCGAACGGCGCGGGCAAGACCACGCTGTTCCATTGCATCACCGGCACGCTCAAGCCCACGCGCGGCAGCGTGTCGCTGTTCGGACGCGACGTGACGCGCGATGCCGAGTACCGGCGCACCGCGCTCGGCATGGGCCGCACCTTCCAGATCACCAACGTGTTCCCCGAACTGACGCTGCTGGAGAACATGACGCTCGCCATCGTCGGCACAGACCGGCGCAAGTGGGTCATGCACCGCTCGGTGGGCGCCTTTGCCGAAGTGCGCCGCCAGGCCCTGGAAGGCCTCGAGGCGGTGGGGCTAGCGGGCCGCGCCGCGCAGCCGGTGAAGCTGGTGTCCTACGGCGAGCGCCGGCAGCTGGAACTGGCGCTGGCGCTGAATACCCGTCCGAAAGTGCTGTTCCTCGACGAGCCCTGCGCCGGCCTGTCGCCGAGCGAGCGCCAGCGCATCTCGAAAATGATCGGCGCACTGCCGAGAGACATCACGCTGGTGATGATCGAGCACGACATGGACGTGGCGCTCGCGCTCGCCGACCGCGTCACCGTGCTGCACCAGGGCAAGGTGATCCTGGAGGGCACCCCCGAGGAGGTGCGTGCCAACGCGGAAGTGCGCGAGGTGTACTTCGGCCATGGCTGACGCGCTGCTCTCCGTCCGCGGCATCCACACCTACTACGGCGACAGCTACGTGCTGCAGGGGCTGAGCCTCGAGTTGCGCGCGGGCACCATCGTCGCCATCCTCGGCAGGAACGGCATGGGCAAGACCACGCTCATCCGCTCGGTGGCCGGCCTCACCCCGCCGCGCGAGGGCGAAATCCACTTCAAGGGCGCTTCGCTGCGAGGCCGGCCGCCTTACGCCATCGCGCAAAGCGGCATTGCGCTGGTGCCGCAGGGCCGGCGCATCTTCCGTTCGCTCACGGTGCGTGAGAACCTGATGCTGCCGACGAGCGGACTGGCGCGGCCGCGCGCGGGCCGCTGGAACCTCGAGGCGGTGCTGCAGGAATTTCCTCAACTCGCCGAGCGGATCAACCATCCGGGCGGTGCGCTCTCGGGTGGCGAGCAGCAAATGCTCGCAGTGGGACGCGCGCTGATGGCCAATCCCGACCTGATCCTGATGGACGAGCCTTCGGAGGGCCTCGCGCCCAAGCTGGTGCAGCACGTCGGCGAGATCATGCAGAGCATGCGCGAGCACGGCCACGCGGTGCTGCTGGTGGAGCAGAATTTCGCGCTGGCGATGTCGGTCGCGGATTTCATTTACGTGGTGTCGGCGGGCCGCTTCGTGTTTGAGGGCACGCCGAAGCAGCTGGAGCGCGAACCGGAGATCCTCGACCAGCACCTGGGCGTGGCCCGCGCGCACTAAGGAGAACGCACATGGCACAGCACCGTCTGGACCCTTCACTGGAAAACGTGCACTGGGGATTTTTCGACGCCAAGCTGCCGTCGCGGCTGGAAGTGGATTCCGGCGACACGGTGGTGGTGGACACGGTCTCGGGCTGGCCGGATGTCGCACCCGGCGAGGCGCGCTACAGTCCCGTGCATCGGGAGATCTTCACCAAGCTCAAACCCACGCTCGGCCCGCACATCCTCACCGGGCCGATCGCGGTGCGCGGCGCCGAGCCCGGCGACACGCTCGAAGTGCGCATCAAGGCTATCGAGCTCACCGCCGACTGGGGCTGGAACGTGATCCGGCCCTTGCGGGGCACGCTGCCGGAGGACTTTCCCGAGTTCCAGGCGCGCGTCATTCCCTTGGACCGCAAGAAGATGACCGCGAAGCTCGCCTGGGGTCCGTCGATCCCGCTGCAGCCCTTCTTCGGCATCCTCGCCACGGCGCCGCGACCCGAGTACGGGCGCATCTCCACGGTCGAGCCGCGCGAATTCGGCGGCAACGTTGATTGCAAGGAGTACGTGCCGGGCACGTCGCTCTTTCTGCCGGTGTTCGTGCCGGGCGCGAATTTCTCGGCCGGCGACGGCCATGCGGTGCAGGGCGACGGCGAGGTGTGCCTCACGGCACTGGAGACCTGCCTCAAGGGAACCTTCGAGCTGGTGCTGCACAAGAAGATGAAGCTCGCCATGCCGCGCGCCATTACGCCCACGCACTACATCACGCTCGGCCTCGACCTGGACTTGGATGACGCGGCCAAGCAGGCGCTGCGCGACATGATCGCCTGGCTGGTCGAGATGAAGGGCTGGAAGCCCGCCGAGGCCTATGTGTTCTGCAGCCTGGCCTGCGACCTGCACGTCACGCAGCTCGTCGACGGCAACAAGGGCATCCACGCCATGGTGCGCCGCGACCTGCTGTAGCATGCCGCCGTGATCGAACGCAGCCACCACGACATGGGCGGCCTGCCCGCCGGCAAGGTGCGGCGGACCGAGCATGCCTACGACGACTGGGAACTGCGCGTCGATGCCATGATGATGCTGCTGGTCGGCGTCGTCGGCGGGAAAAAGCGCATGACGGTGGACGAATTGCGCAAGAACATCGAATCGCTGCCGCCTGCGGACTACGACAAGATGGGCTACTACGAGCGCTGGGTGATCTCGCTCACCCAGACCATGATCCAGCGCGGCGTCCTCAGCACCGACGATCTCGCGCGCAAGATGGCCGAGGTGGAAAAGCGTGCTCGACGCTAGGTATCAACCCGGGGACCGCGTGCGCGTGAGGAAGGCCGCGCCGCTCGGCCACGTGCGCACGCCGTTCTATATTCGCGGCCATGCGGGCGTCGTCGAGCGGGTGTGCGGCGCGTTCCCCAATCCAGAGGAGCTGGCGCAGCAGCGCGACGGGCTCCCGGCGCAGCCCCTGTACCGCGTGCGTTTCCTGCAGAAGGACGTCTGGGCCGGCTACCAGGGCGGCGCCGCCGACGTGATCGAAGTCGAGATTTACCAGCACTGGCTCGAATGAGAAAAGAGACCGGAAGCTACCAGCCGTACTCCTACTTCCAGCTCATGGAGATCAGCCTGCGCGAGCTGCTGGTGGAGAAGGGCGTGGTGACCGACGACGCGATCGCGGGTGCGATGGCGACGATGCGCGCGCGCGGCCCGGAGCGCGGCGCGGCGATGGTGGCGCGCGCCTGGCTCGACCCGGCCTACAAGGAGCGCCTGCTGGCCAAAGGCAGCCGCGCGGCCGAGGAGCTCGGCTTCGAAGTGCCCGGCCTGAATCTGATCGTGGTCGAGAATACCGCGCAAGCGCACAACGTGATTGTCTGCACGCTGTGCTCGTGCTACCCGCGCATGCTCCTCGGCATCCCGCCGGAATGGTACAAGTCGCGGCCCTACCGCAGCCGCGTGGTGAGAGAGCCGCGCAAGGTGCTGGCCGAATTCGGCACCAGGATTTCGCCCAAAGTGAAGATCCGCGTGCACGACTCCAACGCCGACATGCGCTACATGGTGCTGCCGCAACGCCCGGAGGGTACCGATGGCTGGAGCGGGGAGCGCCTCGCCGCTCTCGTTACGCGCGACTGCCTGATCGGCGTTGCGCTTCCCACGCACCCCAAGATTTCCAAGTCCAGAAAGTCCTGATGACCATC
>JANMSV010000198.1:0-15807 GCA_031389685.1 Betaproteobacteria bacterium | reverse complement strand
CAGCGCGGAACTGGAGTCGGCAACGCTCTCGCCCGGGACGGGGTTCGTTGCTGCACTCTCCTGCGCGATCTGCATGTTGCTGTCTCCCGTGCCCCTGCGATGAACTGCCTGCTGCGCCCGTTGCGCCCGGCCGTCCCGCCGCAAAGCTTGCGGTTCTGTGACGACCTGCACCAAAACCACAATACCTAGTGCTGACCCACTGATTGCTCACTAGTTCTAGTGGGGGCAATGTACCACGGCATTTATATTTTGCAAGCGCCGCAGCGCTGCCGCGCGGCGCAAGGGCGAATGGCGCAGTGCAGCGAACCTACTAGGGATGGTACGCCAGCGCCCCTGAACCACCAAATCTAGCGCTGGGCCAGGCCGGCGAGAAAGCGCGCCCAATCGAAGTGCGCGCCGGGATCGGTCTTGCGTCCCGGCGCCACATCGCTGTGCGCCGCGCAGGCGCGCAAGGGCAGCCGCGCGGCGAGCGCGCGCGCCAGCGCGCCAAGGCACCGATACTGTGCGTCGGCATAGCGCGCGCGGTCCGTGCCTTCCAGCTCGATGCCGACGGAGTAGTCGTTGCAGCGCCCCGCACCACGCCAGCACGAAGCGCCGGCGTGCCAGGCGCGCAGGTGCACCGGCACGAACTGCAGCAGGCTGCCGTCGCGCCGCACGAAGAAATGCGCCGAGACGCGCAGGTGCGCAATGTCACGGAAATAGGGGTGGGCGCCGGCGTCGAGCCGGTTGGTGAACAGGCGCTCGACCGTGTCGCCGCCGAACTCGCCCGGCGGCAGGCTGATCGAGTGCAGCACCAGCAGCGAGATCCGCGCGCCGGCGGGGCGCGCGTCGCAGTTCGGCGTGGCGACGTAGCGCGCCCGCGCGACCCGCCCGTCAGGGCCGAGTCTCATCCTTGATGCCGAGCCGCTGCATGCGGTAGCGCAACTGCCTGAAGGTAATGCCCAAAAGCCTAGCGGCAGCGGTTCGATTGAATCTGGTCTTGTCCAAGGCTGCCAGTATCGCTTCCCGCTCTACCCGATCAAGGTATGAAGGCAATGGAACGTCTTCCGGTCCGCCATGCGCCTTTGGCTGTTGCGCCCCCTCGGTTTCCTGCTCGTCCGGGGCGATTCGGTGCAACGCCAAGTCCTTTGGAGTCAGCTCGTCCGACGCTGACAAGGCAATCGCCCGCTCCAGGATATTTTCCAGTTCGCGCACGTTGCCAGGAAAGTCATAGGCCATCAGTTGTTGCAGCGCCTGGTCTGACAGCTTGGGCGCAGACACCCCGTTCTGCGCGGCCAAGCGCTGCAATATCTGTGTTGCGATAAACGGAATGTCTTCACTGCACTCGCGCAAGGGAGGCATTGTTACATCGACGACATTTAGCCGGTAATAGAGATCTCGCCTGAAGCGGCCCGCCTCCACCAAACCCGCCAGATTCTGATTTGTCGCGCTGATGATCCGAACATCAACGGGATCCTCCTGCGTGGCGCCAACCTTGCGCACGCGCTTCTCCTGAATGGCCCGCAGGAGAAGGACTTGCATATACAACGGCAGCTCAGCGACCTCATCCAGAAAAAGAGTGCCACCGTGGGCTGCTTGGAAAAAACCGTCACGATCGTCGCTCGCCCCGGTAAACGCCCCTTTGCGATAGCCGAACAGCTCGCTTTCCATGAGGGTTTCGGGGATGGCTCCACAATTGACAGGGATAAATGCACGCTCGCGGCGTCCACCTTCCTCGTGGATCAGTCGAGCAGCCAGTTCTTTGCCGCTCCCGGACTCTCCGGAGATATGGATCGGCGCCTGCGTGCGCGCCAGCTTGCCGATGAGATCCCGCACCTCCACCAAGGGCGCGCTGTTGCCAAGCAGTCGTTGTTCGCGCTGAGTAGCCGGCTTCTGGTCGGGCAGCGACAGCGCGGACTTGACCAGCGCGCGCAGTTGCTCGAGTCCCACCGGCTTGGACACGTAGTCGAACGCGCCCGCTTTCAGCGCCGCCACCGCGTTTTCCGCGCTGCCATAGGCGGTAATCACTGCGACCGGCAGGTCGTTGTCGAGGCTGCCGATGTGGCGCACCAGGTCGAGCCCCTCGCCGTCGGGCAGGCGCATGTCGGTGAGGCACAGGTCGAAGCGCGCGCGCGTCAGCTGCTCGCGCGCATCGGCGATCGAGCCGACCGCCACCACACC
Source organism: Betaproteobacteria bacterium (assembly GCA_031389685.1). Lineage (GTDB taxonomy): Bacteria > Pseudomonadota > Gammaproteobacteria > Burkholderiales > SG8-39 > JAABQT01. The sequence continues at coordinate 13,647 of JANMSV010000198.1, read as the reverse complement.
CAGGCCCATCTTGGCCAGCGTCAGCTCGAGCAGCTCGCGGATGTCGGGCTCGTCATCGACCACCAGCACCTGGCGCTCACGCTGCGCCGGCCTGCGCTCGGCGCGCCTCACGCCGCCGCCCCGCCGCAGCACACGACCCGGAAATGCGCGCCCGGCAGGTCGGCGACGTACTCGAGCTGCGCGCGGTTGGCGGCGCTCAGTTCCCGCGCCAGGTACAGGCCCAGTCCGGTCCCCTTGCTGTCGGTGGTGAAGAACGGCTCGAACAACTGCCCCTGGACGGACTCGGGCACGCCCGGACCGTTGTCGATGACGTTCAATTCTACTTGATCGCCGTACGCCCTCACCGCGAGGCGCACGCTGCCGGCATCGGCGCGCGCGTGGCGTACCGCGTTGCGCAGCAGGTTCCACAGCACCTGGCGCAGGTGCTCGCGGTCGAACTCTACCCAGGCGTCGCGCGACGGCTCGAACAAGATGCGTCCGGCGGCCACCGCTTCGTTGGCGTTGAACTCCTCGACGAAGGCGCGCAGCCAGGCGTTGAGCGCGATGCGCTCGGCGGCGACGCGGTCGCGCCGGTTGAGCTGCAGCACGTCCGCCACCAGGCGCTCCAGGCGCAGCGCGTTGTCATGGATGATGCGCGTCAGCCGGCTGCGGTCCTGGTCGCGGCGCTCCTCGGCGAGCAGCTCGGAGGCGTGGCTGATCGCCGACAGCGGGTTGCGGATCTCGTGGGCGATGTTGGCGGTGAGCCTGCCGAGCGCGGCGAGCTTGAGCTGCTGCGCCTGCTCGCGCGAGCGCGTCATGTCCTCGACGAATACCACCGTGTAGCGGTCCTCGGTGCCGGTATCGAGCAGGCGTGCGCGCACTTCCTTGCCGCGTGCCTCCAGATCGACGAATACCGGCGGCCGAGCGCCATCGGCGCGCCAGGCGCGCCAGCGCGACTCGAGCCCGGGCAGCACCGCGGCCAGCGCCAGGCCGCGCAGCGCATCCATGCCCAGCAGCCGCATGGCCTGGGGATTGTGTTCGACCACGCGGCCCTGCCGGTCAAGCATCAGCACGCCGTCCTGCATGTCCGCGATCACCAGCTGGTTGACGCGCGTCTGGTTGGCGAGCGCGCGGCCGCGCTCGCGCGCCAGGCGCTCGTTGGCCGCGAGGCGCTGCGCCAGCCAGCCGGTGGCGCCGGCGGTGGCGAAGTAGCCCATCGACAGCAGTGCCGGCGGCACGAAATTCGCTGCGGGCAGGTCGAGCGCCAGCACCCAATAGCTTTCCTCCAGCAGCACCGCGATGGTGGCGAGCGCGGCGTACAGGAAATTCAGCCGCAGCGGCGCCACCAGACCGGCACCGGTGAGCGAGATCAGCAGCATCACCCCAAGGCCGCTGCGCATACCGCCGCTGGCGTACATCAGCAGCGGGATGGTGATCACGTCGAGCAGCGCGTGCGCCGACAACTGCAGGTTGAAGCGCTCGGGCACCGAGCGCACCACGACCTGCAGCGCGATGCCCAGCACCAGGTAGCCGACGCACACCGCGCGGAACAGGCGCAAGTCGTGGGCGCCGAAACTGATCGGTTCGTAGGCGAAGTAGGTGGAGCCCAGGAACACCAGCGCCACCGCGATGCGGTACAGATTGAAATAGCGCAGCGAGATCCAGAACGAATCCGGGGGTCGGTCCTCGCGCGCGAACAGGGGCGCGTACGCCAGGCTCGCCATCAGTGCCGGCGCGGCCCGAGGCGCGCGTGCTCTTCGCTGCAATAGACGCCGCCGTCCGCGCTACGCGCCTCGACGTGCGGCAGGTGCACGCCGCAGTGCGCGCAGCGCACCAGTTCACCCGGAACGCCCGGCGGCCGTGCCGCATCCCTGCGTCGAGCGTGCAGCGCGCGGCGCAGCAGCCACACCAGGACCAGCACCGCCAGCGCGAGCAAGATCAGGCGTCCCATGGCCCTATTCTAGGAAACTCCACGAAACTGGGGATGGTCGGGGTGACTGGATTCGAACCAGCGACACCTGCGTCCCGAACGCAGTACTCTACCAGGCTGAGCTACACCCCGAATTGCGCAACATTAGCTGCGGCGCGTCACCGAAAAGGACGCCAATTCTAGCAAAGATTCCTTGCAGGCAGACGGCGGCAGGCGCGCGATCGAGCGCCTCGCCACCTCGGCTTCGCGCTGCGCGGTTGCGCGCGCGTAGTCCAGCGCGCCCGTCGATTTGATCGCCGCCAGCACGGGGGCGAAATCCGCTCGCCCGCCCTCGACGATCGCACGGCGCACCAACGCCCGCTCGGCGGGGCCCCCGGCCTGCATCGCGCGGATCAGCGGCAGGGTCGGCTTGCCTTCGGCGAGATCGTCGCCCAGGCTCTTGCCGGTCTCCTGCGCGGCGCCCGAATAATCGAGCACGTCGTCGACCACCTGGAACGCGGTCCCCAGGTGCATGCCGTAGGTCGCCAGGCCCTGCTCCAGCTCGGGAGCCGCCGCGCCCAGGATGCCGCCGAGGCGCGCCGCCGCTTCGAACAGCTTCGCCGTCTTGCGCCGCACGACATCAAGGTAGCGCGCCTCGTCGACATCCGCGTCATGGCAGTTCATCAGCTGCAGAACTTCGCCCTCGGCGATGGTATTGGTGGCATCGGCCAGCACGCGCATCACGTGCAAGCTCTCCAGCCCCACCATCATCTGGAACGCGCGCGAATACAGAAAATCGCCCACCAGCACGGAAGCGGCGTTGCCGAACGCCGCATTGGCGGTACGACGCCCTCGCCGCAGCGGTGATTCGTCGACCACGTCGTCGTGCAACAGGGTCGCGGTGTGGATGAACTCCACCACGGCCGCGAGTTCCAGGCGGGCGGCGCCGCGGAATCCCACGGCACCCGCCGCGAGCAGCAGGAGCGCGGGGCGCAGCCGCTTGCCCCCGCCCGCCACGATGTACTCGGCCACCTGGCGCACCAGCGCCACGTCCGAATCCAGGCGCACGCGGATCAACTCATCCATCTGGCGCATGTCGTCGGCGACGGGGGACAGGAGTGCGCTGGCAGAATTCTCGTGCATGGCGGGGCCGCGGGGCGCGAACCGTAGCATACAAGGCTTTGACGGCAGGAGCCGGATTCTTCTATAATTCCAAGTCTTTGCGAAGCTCTGGCGGCCAATTCCCCATGTACGCGATCATCAAGTCCGGCGGCAAGCAGTACCGGGTCCAATCCGGCGAACAATTGCGCGTTGAAACGCTCGTCGCCGAAATCGGCGCCGCAGTCTCCTTCGACCAGGTACTGATGGTCGGCGCGGGGGATGCGGCGCGCGTCGGCGCGCCGCTGGTTGCGGGCGCCAAGGTCACGGCGACCGTGCTGGCGCATGGCCGCGGCGAGAAGGTGAAGATCTTCAAGCTGCGCCGGCGCAAGCACTATCAGAAGACGCAGGGACATCGTCAAAACTACACCGAGGTCCGGATCGACGCTATCGTCGCCGGCGCCTGAGCAGGGAGCGGATCCATGGCACACAAGAAAGCAGGCGGCAGCTCGCGCAACGGCCGTGACTCGCAGTCCAAGCGGCTGGGGGTCAAGACCTACGGCGGCGAGCAGGTCAACGCCGGTCAGATCCTGGTGCGCCAGCGCGGCACGCGGGTGCATCCCGGTGTCAATGTCGGCATCGGGCGCGACCACACGCTGTACGCGAGGACGGGCGGCAAGGTGCAGTTCGCGGTCAAGGGCGCGGGCAACAAGCAGACCGTAAGTATCGTGCCGGCCTGACCTGCAGGCCAAACACCGCGAAAAGCCCTATCGTTCGCGGTAGGGCTTTTTAGTTTCTGCGCCATGAAATTCATCGACGAGGCAAAAATCGAGGTGCACGCCGGCAAGGGCGGCGACGGCAGCGCCGCGTTCCGGCGCGAGAAGTATGTGCCGCGCGGCGGACCCAGCGGCGGAGACGGCGGCCGCGGCGGCAGCATCTGGGCGGTGGCAAATCGGAACATCAATACGCTGATCGACTACCGCTACGCGCGCATCCATCGCGCCGAGAACGGCGACGGCGGGCGCGGCTCGGACAAGTATGGTCGCGGCGGGCGCGACGTGGAACTGCGCGTGCCGGTCGGTACCCTGGTGCGCGATGCGGTCCGCGGCGAACTGATTGCCGACCTGGCGCGCGATGGCGAGCGCGCCCTGCTGGCCAAGGGCGGGCAAGGCGGCATCGGCAATCTGCATTTCAAGTCCAGCACCAACCGCGCGCCGCGCCAGTTCACGCGCGGACTGCCGGGGGACAGCCGCCAGCTCGCCCTCGAGCTGCGCGTGCTCGCCGACGTCGGCCTGCTCGGGCTGCCGAACGCCGGCAAGTCCACGCTGGTGCGCGCGGTATCCAGCGCGCGGCCCAAGGTGGCGGACTATCCTTTCACCACGCTCGATCCGTCGCTCGGCGTGGTACGCGTGGCCTCTGAGGCGAGCTTCGTCATCGCCGACATTCCCGGGCTGATCGAGGGCGCGGCCGAGGGCGCCGGTCTTGGCCACCAGTTCCTGCGCCATCTATCGCGTACCCGCCTGCTGCTGCACCTGGTGGACATCGCGCCGCTCGACGAGGACGCCGACCCGGCCCGCGATGCGCGCGCCCTGGCGCAGGAGTTGAAGAAGTACGACGAGGCGCTGTACCGCAAACCCCGCTGGCTGGTATTCAACAAGATCGACCTGGCACAGGACGCGGACGCGCGTATTGCACGCATCCTGCGCGCGCTGCGCTACAAGGGGTCCTGGTTCAAGATCAGCGCGATCAGCGGCAAAGGCTGCGATGAATTGTGCAATGCAGCCTACCGCCTCCTGGCCGGCGACGCCCCGGGGAAGCGCGCCAAGCGCGCCGCCTGACGCCGATGCCCGGCCCGATCTCCAGCGCCAACACACTGGTCGTCAAAGTCGGCAGTGCGCTCGTCACCAACGATGGGCGTGGCCTGGACGTGGCGGCGATTGCGCGCTGGGCGGCGCAGATCGCGCAGCTGCGCGCGCTCGGCCGGCGCTGCGTGCTGGTGTCCTCCGGCGCCATCGCCGAGGGGCTGCAGCGCCTGGGCTGGAAGCAGCGCCCGCATGCGCTGCACAAGCTGCAGGCTGCGGCCGCGGTGGGGCAGATGGGACTGGTGCAATGCTACGAAACCTGCTTTCGCAAGCATGGCCTGGCCACCGCGCAGGTGTTGCTGACGCATGCCGACATGGCGGACCGGCAGCGCTACCTCAACGCGCGCTCCACGCTGCTGACCTTGCTCGAGCTCGGCGTGATTCCAGTGATCAACGAAAACGACACCGTGGTCACCGACGAAATCAAGGTCGGCGACAACGACACGCTTGCCGCCCTGGTCGCCAACCTGGTGGAAGCGGACGCGCTGATCATCCTCACCGACCAGGCGGGCTTGCTCGACTCCGATCCGCGTCGGGTGCCAGAGGCGCGCTTGATCGAGGAAGCGGTCGCCGGAGAAACGCGCCTGGAGGCGATGGCCGGCGGCACGGGGTCCATCCTGGCGCGTGGCGGCATGATTACCAAGGTGCTGGCCGCCAAGCGCGCCGCACGCAGCGGCGCGCATACCGTGATCGCCTCCGGGCGCGAGCCCGAGGTGCTGGTGCGGCTGGCGCAGGGCGAGCGCGTCGGCACGCTGCTGCTCGCCCGGACCACGCCGCTCGCCGCGCGCAAGCAGTGGCTTGCGGACCACCTCACGCTCGGCGGCACGCTGGCACTGGACGCCGGCGCGGCACGCGCGCTGACCCGCGACGGCAAGAGCCTGCTGCCGATCGGCGTCAGCGCGGTGAGCGGCGAATTCGAGCGCGGCGCGGTGGTGGGTTGCCTCGGACCGGAAGGGCGCGAGATCGCGCGCGGCCTGGTGAACTACGCTGCCTCGGAAACCCGGCTCATCATGCGCCGGCCATCCAGCGAAATCGAAGCGATCCTGGGTTATGTCGACGGGCCGGAACTGATCCACCGCGACAACCTGGTCCTGCTTTAGTCGCCTCCGGCACGATCCGCGCGGGGGTGCCCGCCGCGTCGCGACCAGGCGCCGCGCCTCGGTTCAGACGAGGTCGGCAACCAGAGCGGCGCGTATCTCCGCCGCCACCTCGACGCTTGCCTGGTACTGCGGATGATCGACGCCCATCGTCAGGCCGACGCCATCGCGCAGGACTTTGCGCATCTGCGCATCCAGCTCGAAGCACAGGAAATGCACCGCCGAGGTCTTCTCGTCATTCTCGCGCTCCAGGTCCTCGTCGGCAATGGCGTGGACGCGCGCGCAGCCCGCCGCCTGCACCCACACCCGGTCCTCGACGCCTTTGAGCCGCGCCAGCTCGCGCTGGCGCTCCGCGGCGTCGGGGTACTCGATCATCATGGTGGCCTTCAGGTTGCTGCCCTCAGGCACCAGTGGGTTGTAAACGTCGAGTTCGCCCCGGATCCCGGCCTCCTCGAAAATGCGCTCGATGCGCAACATCTCCTGGATCTGGTACCGGATCGTGAGCTCGTCTTCGAACACCAGCGTGACGTGCGCGCCGAGGTGCACCGAGCGCTGCTTTTTGTGCTCGATGACCCGCGCGCGGAACGCGTGGCGTTCGCGCGCGTAGGCTTCGAGCGACATCAGGCTGTCGCGCTCGACTCTGGGCATCCTCAGTCCGCCAGGGCGTCGAGGGCCTTCTGGAAACGGTTGGCGTGTGAACGCTCGGCCTTGGCCAGGGTCTCGAACCAGTCCGCGATCTCGGTAAAGCCTTCGCTGCGTGCCTGTTTCGCCATTCCCGGGTACATGTCGGTGTACTCGTGGGTTTCGCCTGCCACCGCCGCCTTCAGGTTGTCGCGCGTGCGCCCGATCGGCAGATTGGTCGCCGGGTCCCCCACCTGCTCCAGGTATTCCAGGTGCCCGTGCGCGTGCCCGGTTTCGCCTTCCGCAGTGGAGCGAAACAGTGCCGAGACGTCGTTCTGGCCTTCCACGTCGGCCTTCGCGGCGAAGTACAGGTAACGGCGGTTCGCCTGCGACTCGCCGGCGAACGCGGCCTTCAGGTTGTCGTGGGTCTTGGTGTCTTTGAGTGCTTTCATCACTTTCTCCTTGTGTCCTGCGTTGGCTTGCAGTACGAATCGGCTTGGCGCAGCCAAGTTACGCCGGCGGTGCCGATAAATCCAATCAATTTTGGCAATTCGAGCTATTGACGACGACTATCCCGGAGCGCCGGCGCTCAGCGCGTCGTCGCCTCCGCGCGCCGTACGCGGTCGGCGCCGAGGAAATGGTGCAGTTCAGCGAGCGCCTCGCGGTACACCTCGCGCTTGAACTCGATCACCGCCTCGAGCGGCACCCAGTAGTCATGCCAGCGCCAGGCGTCGAATTCGGGTTTTTCGCTGGTGCGCAGCTTGACGTCGCAGTCGCGGCCCACCATGCGCAGCAGGTACCAGATCTGCTTCTGGCCGCGGTAGGCGCCGCGCCAGTCGCGACGCAACCATTTCTCCGGCACCTCGTAGCGCAGCCACTGCCGCGTGCGCCCGAGGACGCGCACGTGGTCCGCCTTGAGGCCGATCTCCTCCTCAAGTTCGCGGAACATCGCCTGCTCCGGCGTTTCGCCGTGCTTGATGCCACCCTGGGGAAACTGCCAAGCGTGCTGATTGACGCGCTTGCCCCAGAACACGTCGTTACGGCCGTTGGCGAGGATGATGCCGACATTCGGACGATAGCCGTCTCGGTCGAGCATGGCCACACCACCTAAGTTAGAATTCCCTCGCATTTTTTCACAGGCGCACCGCAAACACAACGCGGCGCCAGACCGATGCGCACATCCCGATACCACCTCGGCACGATCAAGGAGGCGCCCGCCGACGCGGAGCTCGTCAGCCACCGGCTGATGATCCGCGCAGGCTACATCCGCCGCCTGGCCGCCGGCATCTACTCCTGGCTGCCGCTGGGCCTGCGCGTGCTGCGCAAGGTCGAGGCGGTGGTGCGCGAGGAGATGAACCGCGCGGGCGCCATCGAGCTGGTGATGCCGGCGGTGCAGCCGGCCGAGCTGTGGCGGGAATCGGGCCGCTGGCTGGCTTACGGGCCCGAACTGCTGCGCTTCAAGGACCGGCACGAGCGCGATTTCGTGATCCAGCCGACCTCCGAAGAGGTGATCACCGACCTGGCGCGCGGCGAGCTGCGCAGCTACCGCCAGCTGCCGGTGCATTTCTACCAGATCCAGACCAAGTTCCGCGACGAGCGCCGGCCGCGCTTCGGCGTGATGCGCGCACGCGAATTCGTGATGAAGGACGGCTATTCGTTCCACGCCGACCATGCCAGCCTGGAACGCGAATACCGCAGCATGTACGACACCTACACGCGCATCTTCACCCGCCTGGGCCTGAAGTTCCGCGCCGTGGCGGCGGACACCGGCGCCATCGGCGGCACCGGTTCGCACGAATTCCAGGTGTTGGCCGAGTCCGGTGAGGACTCGATCGCCTACTGCCCCGACTCCGACTACGCCGCCAACATCGAACTGGCCGAGGCGCTGGCCCCGGAGGCGCCGCGCGCCGCGGCCGTCGAGTCCATGCGCAAGGTGCCGACCCCGGGCAAGACGCGATGCGAGGACGTGGCCACCTTGCTCAAGCTGCCGCTCGCACGCACTGTCAAGGCCATCGCGCTGATGCACGACGACGATTTCCTGCTCTTGTTGCTGCGCGGCGACCACGAGCTGAACGAGGTCAAGGCGCAAAAGAGCATCGGCCAGTTTCGCTTCGCCAGCGAAGGCGAGATCCGGTGCGCCCTGGGCGTTCCGCCGGGATACATCGGCCCCGTCGGCGCCGGGACGCCGCTGCGGATCGTCGCCGACCGGACGGTCGCCGCCATGGGCGACTTCGTTTGCGGGGCGAACGAAGAGGGCTTTCACCTCGCCGGCGTGAACTGGGGCCGGGACCTGCCGGAACCATCGCTGGTCGCCGACATCAGAAACGTCATGGAGGGCGATCTCAGCCCCGACGGCAAGGGCAGACTCCGGATCCAGCGCGGAATCGAGGTGGGGCACATCTTCCAGCTGCGCACCAAGTACTCCGAGGCGCTGAAAGCCACCGTGCTCGATGAAAAGGGCGCGTCGCGACCCATGGAAATGGGCTGTTACGGCATCGGCGTGACGCGCGTCGTGGCGGCGGCCATCGAGCAGGGGCACGACGAGCGCGGCATCCTGCTGCCGGTGCCGCTGGCCCCGTTCTCCACCTGCCTGGTGCCGATCGCCTACGCCAAGAACGAGCGCGTGCGTGCCGCCGCCGACCAGCTCTACGCGCAGCTGCTCGCCGCGGGCGTCGACGTGCTGATGGACGACCGCGACGAGCGCCCGGGAGTGCTGTTTGCGGACATGGACCTGATCGGCATCCCGCATCGCATCGTGCTTTCCGAGCGCGGCCTCGCCGCCGGGGAGGTCGAGTACAAGTCGCGACTCGCCGCCCAGCCGCAGGCGCTTCCGCTGGCGCAGGCGATCGCCTTGCTCAAGGAGCGCCTCGACGCCGCATGATGCGCGCTGGCGCCCTGGCCGCTGTCTTCGCCGCCGCCCTGTCCTCCCCGTCCGCCACCCACGCGGGCGCGCAGACTTACGAACCTCTCGCCGAGAGCCTGCGCGGCCGGCTGTCGGCCGCGATTGCGGACAAGTCGGTGCCCGAGCTGCAGTTTCGCGAGCGCGAGGATGGGCACAAGTGGATCTTCGAAATGTCACGGCGCCTGGAAAAGCGCATCGCCGACCGCAAGCAGCGCCTGGAATTGCTGCGCACGATCCATTTCGAGGCGCAGCGCGCGGGGCTCGACCCGCAGCTGGTGCTGGGCGTGATCGAGGTGGAGAGCAATTTTCGCAAGTACGCGGTGTCCAGGGCGGGGGCCCGCGGCTACATGCAGGTCATGCCGTTCTGGACCAAGCTGATCGGCGCGCGCCACCACAACTTGTTCCACCTGAGGATCAACTTGCGTTACGGCTGCGTGATCCTGCGGCACTATCTCGACTTGGAGAAGGGCGATTATTTCCGCGCCCTCGGGCGCTACAACGGCAGCGCGGGAAAGCCGGATTACCCGCGTGCGGTGCTGGCGGCGTGGAAGGTGCGCTGGGGCTTCCAGGGGGCCACGAGCTAGGATGATCCGCGCGCTGCTCCCCGGTCCGCGCTTGCGCCGCTGGTACTACGGCTACGCCGCGCCGGAACGCGGCAGCGTGGTGCTGGGCCACCGCCGCGTCTACATCCTGCCGACCCGCCTGGGATGGTTCTACGCCGCGACGCTCGGCATCCTGCTCATCGGCTCGATCAACTACGCATTGCAACTGGGCTTCGCCCTGACCTTCCTGCTGGCCGGCCTGGGGTTGGTCGCGATGGTGCACACCACGCGCAACCTGGCGCGCCTGATGATCAGCACGGGGCGCGCCGAACCGGTCTTTGCGGGCGCAGCGGCGCAATTCCGCCTGTTCCTGGAAAACCGCGCGCGCCACGACCGTCCCGCGCTGCTGGTGCGACACCAGAAAAGCGGTGCCCAGGTTGTGCTCGGCCTGGAGGCGGGCAGCGTGGGCGAGGCCGTGCTGGCGGTGCCCACTGCCAAGCGGGGCTGGTTTGCACTCACGCGCGTGATGCTCGAAACACGCTTCCCGCTGGGCTTGTTCCGCGCCTGGAGCTATGTCGAGCCCGAGGCCCGCTGCCTCGTCTACCCGCGCCCCGAACGCGCGCCGCTGCCCGCGCCAGCCCCGGATACCGCCGCAGGCTCCGCGCGCACCCACGCGCAAGGCACCGACGACTTCTCCGGTCTGCGCGCATACCAGCCGCAGGATCCCCCGCGCCATGTGGCGTGGAAAGCGGTGGCGCGCTCGGAGGAAATGCTGACCAAGCAATTCAGCGGCGCCGCGGACGCCGAGCTGTGGCTGGACTGGACGCAGCTGCCGGCGCTCGATGCCGAGCAGCGCTTGTCGCGCCTCGCCGGCTGGGTGCTGGCCGCCGAGCAGGCGGGCCTGCGCTACGCCTTGCGCCTGCCGGGCGTCGAGCTTGCACCCGACCGCGGCGAGGCGCATCGCGCCGCCTGCCTGCAGGCGCTCGCGCTGCACGAGGGCGCATGAGCGCCGCGCACCCCTGGGCTCCCGAACAGCGCGCCGTTGCGCTGCGTGACCTGGGCTGGCTGCTGCTTTCGCTGCTGCTGGTCGCCGCACCGCACGCCTTGCGCATGCCCTGGTGGCTGACCCTGCTGGTGCTCGCCCTGTATGCCTGGCGCGCGCAACTCGCCGTCGCGCGCACGCCCCTGCCGGCACGCTGGCTGATCCTCGCGGTCGCGGCGCTGGCGATCGGCGCTGTGTACTTGGAGTACCGCACGCTGTTCGGACGCACCTCGGGCATCGTGCTGCTGGTGCTGTTTTCCGGGCTGAAAATGATGGAAATGCGCACGCACCGCGACGCGGCGGTGGCCGCGTTCCTGTGCTACTTCCTGGTGATGACCAACCTGCTGTACTCGCAGAGCATCCCCACCGCGCTGTTGATGGGCACCGCGCTGCTTGCGGTGACCGCCACGCTGGTCGGCCTGAGCGCTCCGCAGCGGCCGATGCGCGCCAACCTGCGCACCGCCGGCCTGCTGCTGGCGCACGCTGCGCCGGCCGCCCTGGTCCTGTTTCTCCTGTTCCCGCGCGTGCAGGGCCCGCTGTGGGGACTGCCGCAGGACGCCTACGCCGCCATGACCGGGCTCTCCGACGACATGTCTCCGGGCAACATCTCGCAGCTGGCGCAATCGGATGCCATCGCGTTTCGCGCCGAGTTCGAAGGCAATCCGCCCTCGCCCCGGCAACGCTACTGGCGCGGGCCGGTGCTGTGGGACTTCGACGGGCGCACCTGGCGCATGGGCCCGGGCTGGGTCGAGCGGTTCGAGCCGCCGGAGGGCGTGGGGCGCTACGACTACGTGGTTACGCTGGAACCGCACAACCGCAATTGGATGTTCGTGCTCGAGAGCGCAGCGAGCCTGCCGCCCCTCGCGCGCTTTACCAACGACGGCATGCTCGTATCCGCCTCGCCAATCCGCACGCGCATGCGCTATGCGCTGGCATCGCTGGCCGAGCCGCAGCAGAACGCGCGCGCGAGCGACGGCGGCATCCGCCGCGCGCTCGCCCTGCCGCCGGGCGCGAATCCGCGCGCCCGCGCGCTCGCGCAGGAGTGGCGCCGGGACGCGCAGGACGACCTGCAGGTGCTGCTGCGCGCGGTGGAGTACTTCCGCGCCAGCCGCCTCGGCTACACGCTCGAGCCGCCGCTCCTCGGGCGCGAGTCGGTGGACGAGTTCCTGTTCGATGCGCGCGAGGGATTCTGCGAGCATTTTTCCTCCGCCTTCGTGTTCCTGATGCGCGCGGCGGGCGTGCCGGCGCGCGTAGTCACGGGTTACCAGGGCGGCGAAGTAAATTCGGTGGACCGCATCATCACCGTGCGCCAGTCCGACGCGCACGCCTGGGCGGAGGTCCATCTTCCCGGTCGCGGCTGGGTGCGGGTGGATCCCACCGCCGCGGCGGTCCCGGGGCGCGTGGATCTCGGCTTGGCGCGCGCCGCACGCCAGGGCGACCCGTTGCCCCTGCTGATGCGGCCTCAGCTCGAGTGGCTGCGCGGCCTGCGCAGCAACTGGGAAGCGCTCGCGCACCGCTGGAACGTCTGGGTGCTCGGCTACGGCCTGGAGCGCCAGCGCGACCTGATGACCAGCCTCGGCATGCGCGACGTCGACTGGCGCAAACTCACCGCCGCGATGGCGTCGATCCTCGGCATTTTCACGCTGCTGCTGCTGGCCTGGTCCCTGCGCCGCCTGGCGCGGCCCGACCCGGTGCAGCGCGCCTGGCAGGCCTTTTGCCGCAAACTCGGCGTCAGCGGCGTGGCGCGGGCGCCGGCCGAAGGACCGCGCGACTACGCCGAGCGCGCCGCGCGACGGCTGCCTGCCGCCGCCCCCGCGATATACGCCATCGCCGCGCTTTACATCGGCGCGCGCTACGGGCGCGAAGCCGCGCGCGAGCGCATCGCGGAGCTCGAGCGCCGGGTGCGCGAATTGCGCGTCGCATGAGCACCGTGCGCGCCGCTTTGGCCCTGTTGCTGCTGCTGCTGGCGGCAACGCCTGCGCGCGCCGACGACTCGGCCGGCGCGACCTATGCGCTGCACGCGGACGTACAGGAATTCATTCGCGGGCTCGTGGAGCGACATGCCTTCGACGCGGAGGAGTTGCGTGCCGTGTTCTCGGGCGCCCGGCGCCAGGACGCCGTGCTGGCGGCGATGCGCGCGCAGCCCGAGACGCAGTCGCGCTCCTGGGGCGAATACCGGGCCATGTTCGTCAACGAGCGCCACCAGCGCGCCGGCCTCGCCTTCTGGCAGGAGCATGCCGCGCAACTGGCGCGGGCGCGCCGTAATTACGGCGTGCCGGAGGAAATCATCGTCGCCATCATCGGCGTGGAGACGTTCTACGGGCGCAATACTGGCCGCTGGCGCGTGATCGACGCGCTCGCCACCCTCGCCTTCGATTACCCGCCGCGCGCGCCGTTCTTTCGCGGCGAGCTGGAGAACTACCTGTTGTTCGCGCGCGCGATGGAGCTCGACGTGTTCGCCATGAAGGGCTCCTACGCCGGCGCCATCGGCATCCCGCAGTTCATGCCCGGGAGCTACCTGCGCTACGCGGTGGATTTCGACGGCGACGGCCGGACCGACCTGCAGGGCAACGCGAGCGACGCGATCGGCAGCGT
>JANMSV010000172.1:0-14547 GCA_031389685.1 Betaproteobacteria bacterium | reverse complement strand
CACAGCAATCGCCGCTATGGACAGCTTGCGCATCAACGCGGACCGCCTCTGGAACTCGCTCATGGAGCTGGCGACAATCGGCGCCACGCCCAAGGGCGGGGTCAAGCGCCTCACGCTCACCGACGTGGATCGCCGCGCGCGTGACCTGTTTACGCGCTGGGCACGCGAAGCCGGGCTCGCAGTGGAGGTGGACGGCGTCGGCAATATATTCGCCCGCCGCGCTGGCACCGACGCCGCGCTGGCGCCGGTTGCCATGGGCAGCCACCTTGATTCGCAGCCCTCGGGCGGCAAGTTCGACGGCGCTTATGGGGTGATGGCCGGACTGGAAGTGCTGCGCACCCTGAATGACGCGGGGATCCGCACTCGCGCGCCGATGGAAGTCGTCTCCTGGACCAACGAGGAAGGCTCGCGCTTCACGCCGGTGATGATGGGTTCGGGCGTTTTCGCCGGCGCCTTCACACTCGCGCACGTGCGCGCGCAAAAGGATCTGGAGGGCGTGGCGGTGGGCGAGGCGCTCAGCGAGATCGGCTATGCCGGCACGGCGCAGCCGCACCCGCTCGGCGCTTACTTCGAGGCGCACATCGAGCAGGGGCCGGTGCTGGAGAACGAAGGCAAGACCATCGGCGTGGTGCTGGGCGCGCTCGGCCAGCGCTGGTACGACGTGACGGTGTCCGGCCAGGATGCGCACGCCGGTCCGACACCGATGGAACTGCGGCGCGATGCGCTCATCGGCGCCAGCCGCCTGGTGCTGGAAGTGAACCGCATCGCGAAGGCCTTTCCCGACACCGCGCGCGGCACGGTCGGTTTCATGCAGGTGAAGCCGAACTCGAGAAACGTGATCCCGGGCGAGGTACGCACCACGGTGGATTTCAGGAACGCGAAGGCCGCGACGCTGGACGCGATGTGCGAGGAACTGCAGCGCGCGGCGCGCGCCATCGAAAGCGAATGTAAAGTGGCGATCGATTTGCGGGAGAACGTCTATTTCAAGCCCTGCGAGTTCGACCCCGGCGTGGTGGCGGGCGTGCGCGAAGCGGCCCGCGCCCTCGGCCACAGCCACCGCGACATCGTCAGCGGGGCCGGGCACGACGCGGTGTACGTGGCGCGGGTTGCGCCCAGCGCCATGATCTTCATCCCCTGCGAGGGCGGTATCAGCCACAACGAGATCGAAAGCGCCACGCCCGCCGACCTTGCCGCGGGTTGCAATGTGCTCCTGCACGCGGCGCTGAACAAGGCCGGGATCGCTGTGGCGACCCGAGCCGCAGCCTAGGAGAATCGTGATGAACGAGCGCGCCACCGTTCCCACCCTTGAGGACTCGGCCTTGTTCATGCCCTTCAGCATGAACCGGCACTTCAAGAAGGCGCCGCGGCTGGTGTCGCGGGCCGAGGGCATCTACTACTACACCCCGGACGGCAGGAAGCTGATCGACGGCACCTCCGGCCTGTGGTGCGTGAACGCCGGGCACTGCCGCGAGAAGATCGTGAAGGCGGTGCAAAAGCAGGTGGCAGAGCTCGATTTCGCGCCGGCGTTCCAGATGGGCCACCCGCTTGCCTTCGAGTTCGCCGACAAGCTGGCGCAAATGGCGCCCGGCGACCTGAAGCGCGTGTTCTTCACCAATTCGGGCTCGGAGTCGGTGGACACTGCGTTGAAGTTCGCGCTTGCCTACCATCGCGCCCGCGGCGAAGGCCACCGCGTGCGGCTGATCGGGCGCGAGCGCGGCTACCACGGCGTCAATTTCGGCGGCACGGCGGTGGGCGGCATGGTCGGCAACCGCAAGATTTTCGGTGCCCTGATCTCGGGCGTGGACCACATCCGGCATACGCACGACCTCGAGCGCAACGCATTTTCGCGCGGCCAGCCACAGCACGGCGCCGAATTGGCTGACGACCTGGAGCGGTTGTGCGCGCTGCACGACGCGTCGACCATTGCCGCAGTGATCGTCGAGCCGGTGGCCTGCTCGGGCGGCGTGCTGGTGCCGCCGGTCGGCTACCTCGAGCGCCTGCGCGCGATCTGCGACAAGCACGGCATCCTGCTGATATTCGACGAGGTGATCACGGCCTGGGGGCGGCTTGGCAAGCCCTTTGGCGCGCAGCATTTCGGCGTGATGCCCGACCTGATGACCACCGCCAAGGGCATCACCAACGCCACGGTGCCGATGGGCGCCGTGTTCATGCGCGAGCGCATCTACCAGGCGTTCATGACCGGGCCCGAGAACGCGATCGAAATGCCGCACGGCTACACCTATTCGTCGCACCCGCTCGCCTGCGCGGCGGGCCTCGCCACCATGCAAGTGTACGAGGAGGAGGGGCTGCTCACGCGCGCGGCGGAATTGTGGCCGTACTGGGAGGAGCAGGCGCACGCGCTGAAAGGGCTGCCCAACGTGATCGACATCCGCAACGTGGGCCTGATCGCGGCGATCGAGCTCGCACCGCGCGCCGGGGCACCTGGCATGCGCGGGCTCGATGCGCACGTCAAGGCCTTTGAGCGCGGCGCCTACATTCGCGTCGCGGCCGATATCATCGCGCTCGCGCCGCCGCTGATCATCCGCAAGAATGAGATCGACCAGCTGTTCGAGATCGTGCGCGACGTGCTGAAAACGACCAACTGAGCGGCCCGGGGAGACAAACCATGTTCGGCTTTGGCAAGAAAAAGGACGCGGCGCAGCCGGAGGCGTCGGCTGCTGAACCAGGTAAGCCTTCCACTAGGCTGCTGCCGGTTGTGTTGGGGGGGGTGGTAATCGTCGCGGCGCTCGGATACCTCGCTTACGAGTACCTGCCGGGGCTGCTGGACGATACCCCGCCGCCGGCACCAGTGGCATCCAGGCCTGGCGGGGTGGCCAAGGCACCTGCGCCCAAGCCGGAGCCCATGGCTGCGCCTGCTCCCAAGCCGGAGCCCAAACCTGCCGCGGTCGCGGAGCTGGCACCGAAACCGGAGCCCAAGCCGGCGCCTGTTGCCGCGCCCGCGCCCAAGCCGGAACCCAAGCCGGCGGTCGTCGAAGTCGCTGCTGCGCCGAAAGCACCTGCGCCGGAAAAGCCCGAGCCGCAAGCGCGGCCCGCGCTTTCCGCGCCCATGATGGCGGCGCCGGTGTCCGGGCCGGCCGCCACGGGGCTGAAGTACAACGACGTCATGACGGCGGTCCTGTACCGCGATCGCGAGGCGGTCGCGCAGCTGCTCGACCTGGGGCGCTGGGCCGACAAACGCGATTCCAATGGCTACACGCCGCTGATGGCGGCGGTGCACAATCGCGACTACAGCATGGTGCAACTGCTGCTGGAGCGCGGTGCGGACCCGGGCCTGCAGGCACCGGGCGGCGCGGCGGCGCTCGACATGTCGCGGCAGACCGGCGACGGCGCGATCGAATCGCTGCTGCTGAAATTCGGCGCGCGCTAGGCGCGCCGGGACCTACTTCGCGGCGGCGCGCACCACGCCCAGGCGGCGGCCGCGCGCTTGCTGCTTGAGGCGCGGCGGCGTCACCAGGTCACGCACGAAGTTGGGCAGCGCGAATACGCCCTCGTGGGTCTCGCCGTTGTAGTAGCGCAGGTCGGTCAGCTTCCTTTGCTCGATGCGCCGGTCGATCTCGTCGGCCGTGAAAGCCTTGGGATCGAGCTTGTCCGAGCACACCGCCATCGCCCATAGCGAGCCATACAGCGGGATGTACATTATGTAGGGCCGCACGATACGGAAAATGCCGTTCAGCCGCTGCGCGAGCTCGCCCACGCGCTCGGGGCGCGCCACCGGTGAGCCGATGTGCAGCGTCAGCGCGCCGCCCGGGGCGAGCGCGTGCCGGCACTGCTGGAAGAATTCCGCCGAGTACAGCGCCTCCGCCGGACCCATCGGGTCGTTGAGGTCGAGCGCGATCAGGTCGAAGCGTTCCTGCGTTTCGCGCACGAACTTCATGCCGTCCCCGACCAGCACCCTCAGCTTCGGGCTGTCGAACACGCCGTGGTGCACGGCGTGAAAGTGCTCCTTCGCCACCCGGATGACGTCGGCGTCGATCTCGCACATGGTCACCTGCTCGACCGAGGGGTGCTTGAGCGCCTCCTCGGAGGAGCCGCCGTCGCCGCCGCCGATGATCAGCACCTTCTTCGGTGCCGGGTGCGCGCTGAGCGCCGGGTGGATAAGGTTCTCGTGGTAGACGAACTCTTCCTTCTCGGAGGTCATGTTGAACCCGTCGAGGCGGAACAGCTTGCCGTACTGCGGCGTGTCGTAGATCTGCATGCGCTGGAAGCGCGTCTGCCACTCGCCCACCTGGCGCGAGGCCTTGATGTAGAAGCCCGTCGAGTCGTTCAACGGCTCCATCAGCAGGTGAGCGCCGCGCTCGACCTCGTGCCGCGCGCACTGCGTGGGCTGGAAATAGGCCACGATCGAGTCGAACAGCAACCGCGCCTTGGCGCTGTTGTCGTCGCTGTAGTTGCAGACGTACACGTCGAGCGTCAGCCCCTGCTTTTCCGGCCAGGTATGCAGGGCAATGTGCGACTCCGCCAGCACGACGGTGCCGGTGAAGCCCGAACCCTCGAACTGGTGGAAGGTCGCGTCCATCGTCGTCAGGCCGGACTGCGCGACGAGCTCCAGGCACTTGGCCCGGAAGCCTGCACCGTCCAGCAGCAGCTGCGGATCGCAGCGACAACCGCCCAGATCACCAATCAGATGCAGACCGTTCATTTTCCCGCTCCCCGAAAAACGCGAAGGCGCAGCCCTGCACCTACTCCAGGCTGCGCCCTCGTGTCACCGCCTTGCGGCGTAAAACCGAGTACTTCAAAGTTGTTCAATTCGTGCAATACCCCTCTTGGGCCGCCGCGCACTTACACATGCACAGCTAAGCGCCGGTTTGAAATTTGCGCCGGATGTCCGCAGAAACAGCGTCGATCAGGCGCCGCGCGATCGAGATTTTGCTTGGAAGTTTAGGTAATTGCAATACGTCGAACCAATCCGCGGCCTCGATTTCCCGTTCCTGCGCCCGGATCTCGCCGCCGACCCAGTCGCAGACGTAGGCGATCATCAGGCTGTGGGGGAAAGGCCATGGCTGGCTCGCGAAGTAAGACAGGTTGGTGACCGTCACGCCGACTTCTTCCGCCACTTCGCGCGCCACGCACTGCTCCAGCGTCTCGCCGGGCTCCACGAACCCCGCCAGCGCGCTGTACATGCCGGGCGGAAAATGCGGGCTGCGGCCGAGCAGCAACTCGCGATCGCGCTTCACCAGGGCCATCACCGCCGGCGCGACGCGTGGATACGCCGAGAGCTTGCACGCCGGGCACACGCGCACTCTCTCCTCTGGTTTGGCCAGTGTGGGCGTGCCGCAGCGGCCGCAGTAACAATGGCTGCGGTCCCACTCGAGGAGCTGCAGCGCCCGCCCCGCCAGCGCGAAGTGCGCATCCTCCAGCACCGAGAACAGCGCCCGCAGCCCGATCCAGCCGTGGCCCGGCGGCACTTCGGCCCCGGCGACCTCGGCGGCCCAGCAGTCGGTGCTCCCCAGGCCCCCTAGATATAGCGTTCGAACAGGCTCCGACCACAACCCCTTGTTGTTTTTTAGCAACGGCAGTCTGGCCCAGCTGGGCCGCTCCCGCACCCGCGGGTCGTCGCCCGGGCGCGGGTCCAGCGGTCCGACCTCCACCAGGAGCTGGTCGCCGCGGAATACGAACCACAGACCTGCTCCCGCCGCTGTGCCGCCGACGCGATGCTCGAAATCCCGCGGGCTGGAGAAAGGAAGTTCGCTCACCCCGCCGAGTATAATTCCTGTCTTCCATGATTCCACCAGCGTCCGACCGCGAGCTCGCCGACGCCATCCGGGCGCTTTCGATGGACGCGGTCGAGGCCGCCAAGTCCGGACACCCCGGCATGCCGATGGGCATGGCCGAGATCGCCGTGGCGCTCTGGGGCCGCCACCTCCGGCACAATCCCGCCAATCCCGCCTGGCCCAACCGCGACCGCTTCGTGCTGTCGAACGGGCACGGCTCGATGCTGCTGTACGCCCTGCTGCATCTCACCGGCTACGCGTTGCCGATGGTGCAGCTGCGGCGCTTCCGGCAACTGGGCTCCATGACGCCCGGCCATCCGGAACTCGGCTGCGCGCCCGGCGTGGAGACCACCACCGGTCCGCTCGGGCAGGGCATCTCAAATGCGGTGGGCATGGCGCTCGCCGAACGGCTGCTCGCCGCCGAGTTCAACCGGCCGGGCTTCGATCTTGTGGACCACCACACCTACGCGTTCCTGGGCGACGGCTGCATGATGGAAGGCGTATCGCACGAGTCCTGCGCGCTTGCCGGCACGCTCGGCCTGGGCAAGCTCATCGCGGTGTACGACGACAACGGCATCTCGATCGACTCCGACAAGGGGCAGATCCGGCAGTGGTACACGGACGACGTGCCCAAGCGCTTCGCCGCCTACGGCTGGCAGGTGATCCCGCATGTGGACGGGCACGACGTCGAGGCGGTGGACCGCGCGCTGAAGAAGGCAAAGCGCGAGAAAACGCGGCCGACGCTGATTTGCGCCAAGACCGTGATCGCCAAGGGCGCGCCGAACAAGGCCAACACCGGCGCCGCGCACGGTGCGCCGCTGGGGGAACAGGAGATCGCAGCCACGCGTGCCGCGCTCGGCTGGAACCACCCGCCCTTCGAGATCCCGGAGAACATCACCGCCGGCTGGGACGCGAAACAGCGCGGCAAGCTTGCCGAACGCCGTTGGGCGAAACTGCTCGCTGCCTACGCACAGCAGTTTCCGGCGCAGGCGGCGGAATTCAAGCGGCGCAGCGCCGGCGACCTGCCGCCCGATTTCGCCGACCAGGCGCGCGCACTGATCGCGCTAACGGACCAGAAGGCGGAGGCCGTCGCCACGCGCAAGGCCTCGCAGAACGCGCTGGAGGTGCTGCTGCCCGCCGTGCCGGAGCTGGTCGGCGGCTCGGCGGACCTGACCGGCTCGAATCTGACCATGGTCAAGTCCTCGAAGGTGATCGGCCGCGACGGCGGCGGCAACTACCTGTTCTACGGCGTGCGCGAATTCGGCATGGGCGCGGTGATGAACGGCATCGCCCTGCACGGGGGCTGCATGCCGTACGGCGGCACTTTTCTCGTGTTTTCCGATTACGCGAGGAATTCACTGCGCCTGGCGGCGCTGATGCGCTTGCGCTCGATCTTCGTGTTCACGCATGACTCCATCGGTCTGGGCGAGGACGGGCCTACGCACCAGCCGGTCGAGCACGCCGCCAGCCTGCGCCTGATCCCCAATCTGGATGTCTGGCGTCCCTGCGACGCGGTGGAAACGGCCGCGGCCTGGACCGCGGCGATTGCACGCAGGGACGGGCCCGCTGCGCTGCTGCTGACGCGGCAGAACGTCCCGCACGTCAAGCGCGAGTCACTGGAGGCCATCGGGCGCGGCGGCTACGTGCTCTCGGATGCGCCCGGGGCGAAAGCGGTGTTGATCGCCACCGGGTCGGAGGTGCAGTTGGCGCTGGCGGCGCAGCAGCGCCTGGAATTCCCCGTGCGGGTGCTGTCCATGCCCTCGACCAGCGTGTTCGACCGGCAGGACGCGGCCTACCGCGAGTCGGTGCTGCCGCGCGGCCTGCCGCGCATCGCGGTGGAGGCGGGGGTCACCTCATTCTGGAGAAAGTACGTGGGCCTCGAGGGCGCGGTGGTCGGCATCGACCGCTTCGGTGAATCCGCGCCTGGCGCGGAATTGTTCAAGCACTTCGGCTTCACCGCCGAGAACGTCGAGAAAGCAGTAAGGAGCGTCGTCCAATGACCATCAACGTTGCCATCAACGGTTTCGGCCGCATCGGCCGCATGATCCTGCGTGCGCACTATGAAGGCGGCAAGAAGCACGACCTGCGGTTCGTCGCCATCAATGACCTGGGGGACGCGGCAACCAACGCCCACCTGCTGAAGTACGACACGGCCCACGGACGGTTCGACGCTTCGGTCGAAGTGCAAGGCGACGCCATTGTTGTGCAGGGCGACAAGCTCAAGGTGCTCGCCGAGCGCGATCCGGCAAAGCTCCCCTGGAAGGCCCTCGGCGTGGACGTGGTGCTGGAGTGCACGGGGCTATTCAACGGCAAGGCGAAGGGCGGTGCGGCGCACATTGCCGCGGGCGCGAAAAAGGTGGTCATCTCTGCGCCGGGCGACAAGGATGTCGACCGCACGGTGGTCATGGGCGTGAATCACAGTACGCTGAGAGCCACCGACGCAGTGATTTCCAATGCCTCCTGCACCACCAATTGCCTGGCGCCCTTGGTCAAGGCGCTCGATGACAGCATCGGGGTGGTCGCGGGACTGATGACCACGGTGCACTCCTTTACGAACGACCAGGAGCTCACGGACGTGTTCCACGAGGATCTGCGCCGGGCGCGCTCCGCCACGCACAACATGATTCCGACCAAGACCGGCGCCGCCGCCGCAGTGGGTCTGGTGCTGCCGCACCTGAACGGCAAGCTCGATGGCTACTCGATCCGCGTGCCGACCATCAACGTCTCGATCGTCGACTTGTCGTTCGTGGCGAAGAAGGCGACCTCGGTGGACGAGGTGAACAAGGCGGTGAGGCAGGCGGCCGATGGCGACCTGAAGGGAATCCTCGAGTACAGCACCGAGCCGCTGGTGTCCTCAGACTTCAACCACAATCCGGCGAGCTCGATCTTCGACGCGGCGCTGACCAAGGTCAGCGGAGGCACGCTGGTCAAGGTCGGCGCCTGGTACGACAACGAGTGGGGATTCAGCAACCGCATGCTCGACGTGGCGGTTGCGCTGATGAATGCCAGGTAGCGCCATGCGCTTCAAGCGCATGGCCGACCTGGAGCTGCGCGGCAAACGCGTCTTCATCCGGGCCGACCTGAACGTGCCGCAGGACGAGGCCGGGAACATCACCGACGACACTCGCATCCGCGCTTCCGTCCCCGGCATCCGGCTCGCGCTGGACAAGGGCGCCGCGGTGATGGTGACCTCCCACCTCGGGCGGCCGCAGGAAGGCGAGTTCGACGCGAAGGCCTCGCTCGCGCCGGTGGCCCGGCGCCTGGGCGAGCTCCTCGAGCGCGAGGTGCCGCTCGTGCGGGACTGGGTGAATGGCGTGGAGGTCAAGCCAGGCGCAGTCGTGCTGCTGGAAAATTGCCGCTTCAACAAGGGAGAGAAGAAGGACGACGAGGCGCTGGCGCGCAAGATTGCCGCTTTGTGCGACGTCTTTGTGAACGATGCTTTCGGCACGGCGCATCGCGCAGAAGCGACCACGCACGGCGTGGCGCGGTTCGCCGCAGTGGCCTGCGCGGGCCCACTCATGGCCGCCGAACTCGATGCGCTTGGCAAGGCGCTCGCCAACCCGGCGCGGCCGCTCGTCGCCATCGTCGCGGGGTCCAAGGTGTCGACCAAGCTCTCGGTACTGGCGGCGCTGGCGAGGAAGGTGGATCGCCTGATCGTGGGCGGCGGCATCGCCAACACATTTCTTCTGGCCGCGGGCAAGCCGGTCGGCAGGTCGCTGGCCGAGCCCAACCTGGTGGGCGAAGCGCGCAACATCATGGCGGCAACCCGCGTGCCGATTCCCGAGGACGTGGTGGTGGGCAAGAGCCTGGACGGACCGGGCGCGGCGAAGTCCGCCGACGCTGTCCTCGCGGACGAGATGATTCTCGACATCGGGCCGAAGACGTCAGCGGCGTACGCGGACAGCCTGAAGGACGCCGGCACCATAGTGTGGAACGGTCCGGTCGGCGTATTCGAGAAGGCGCCGTTCGCGGCGGGCACCGAGACGATGGCGCGCGCGATCGCCGCATCGCGCGCGTTCACCATCGCGGGCGGCGGCGACACCGTGGCTGCCATCCATAAGTTCGGCGTCGCGGACCGCATCGGCTATATTTCGACCGCCGGCGGAGCGTTCCTCGAGTTTCTCGAGGGCAAGACCCTTCCCGCGGTCGCCGTCCTCGAAGAAAGAGCCTGATGCTGCGCAGCACCAAGATCGTCGCCACCCTCGGCCCCGCGTCGAGCGAACCCGAAGTGCTCGAGCGCATGATCCGCGCCGGCGTGGACGTGGTGCGCCTCAATTTCTCGCACGGCACGGCCGAGGACCACCTGAAGCGCGCCGAACTGGTGAAGGACATCGGGCGCAAATCCGGGCGCACGGTCGCCATCATGTGCGACCTGCAGGGTCCCAAGATCCGCGTCGGCAAGTTCAAGGACGGCAAGGTGTTGCTGGAGAAGGGCCAGAACTTCATCCTCGACGCGGCCTGCGGGCTCGGCGACCAGGGACGCGTGGGCCTTGACTACAAGGAGCTGCCGCGCGACGTGGAGGCTGGCGCGGTGCTGCTGCTCGACGACGGCAAGATCGTGCTCGACGTGACCGAGGTGCGCGGCGAGCAGGTGCACACCAGGGTACGCCACGGCGGGGTGCTGTCCAACAACAAGGGCATCAACCGCCAGGGTGGCGGGCTGACCGCGGCCGCGCTCACACCCAAGGACATGGAAGACATCCGCACCACGGCGAAGATCAACGCCGACTACCTCGCGGTGTCCTTCCCCAAGTCCGGCGCCGACATGACCATGGCGAAGGAACTCCTGCGCGCCGCCGGCGGCAAGGCGATGCTGATCGCCAAGATCGAACGCGCCGAGGCGGTGAAGCACGAAGCGCTGCTCGACATCATGAACGCCTGCGACGGGATCATGGTGGCCCGGGGCGATCTCGCCGTGGAGGTGGGCGATGCCGCGGTGCCGGCGCTGCAAAAGCGCATGATCCGCCTGGCGCGCGAGCAGAACAAGCTCACCATCACCGCGACGCAGATGATGGAATCGATGATCGCCAGCCCGGTGCCGACGCGCGCCGAGGTGTCCGACGTCGCCAATGCGGTGCTCGACGGCACGGACGCGGTGATGCTGTCGGCGGAGTCGGCGAGCGGCAAGTACCCGGTGGAAACCATCGAAGCGATGGATCGCATCTGCGTCGAGGCGGAGCAGACGCAGCCGATCAGCCTCGAACAGGATTTCCTCAACCGCGTATTCAAGCGGGTGGACCAGTCGATCGCCATGGCAGGGTTATTCACCGCCTTCCACCTCAAGGTGAAGGCGATCGCCACGCTGACGGAATCTGGCTCGACCGCGCTGTGGATGAGCCGCCTCAATTGCGGCGTGCCGATCTATGCGCTCACCTCGCAGACGCAGACGCGCTATCGCTGCGCGCTGTTCCGGGACGTCTATCCGCTGATGGTGAAATACGTCGGCCACGACCGCGAGGAGCTGCTGCAGGAGGCCGAGAAGGTGCTGGTCGACAACGGCGTGGTGAAGGTAGGCGACCTGATCGTGCTCACCATCGGCGAGCCGATCGGCAAGGCGGGCGGCACCAACACGATGAAGATCGTGCAGGTGGGGGAGCACAGGAAAGGCTAGCGCGCCTGCCGCGCGCTACTTGCGCTTGACCGGGTTGACGGACCTGGCCCGTTGGATTATAGGATGGGGCCTATGAGCGCCATGATCCCGAAGGCAACGAAACAGGCCGGCCTGCCGCCCCTCGCCTCGCGCTTTGTCGAAGTCGCCGGCTTACCCTGGGAAAAGACGCGTTTTGCCGGCGTCGAGACCAAGACACTCCTGGTGGACCGCGAGACCGGGGTGATGACTGCGCTCGTAAGGATGGCGCCGGGGGCAAAGCTCCCCGACCACCAGCACGTGCTGATCGAGCAGACCTACGTGCTGGAGGGTAGCCTGATGTGCGGCGAGGGCGAGTGCCTGGCCGGCGACTATGTCTGGCGTCCGGCGGGCAGCCGGCACGAGGCCTGGGGCGGGGCGCAGGGCGGGTTGATGCTCGCGATGTTCCAGATTCCCAACAAGTTCTACGAGGCCGACGGTCGCGAAACCGACATGCTCGGCCACGACTGGGAGAAGGCCTGGGCGAAGGCGCTGTTCAGGTAACAGCGCGCCAAATAAAAGGGCGGGCGCTTTGCGCGCCCGCCCTTGACGCTTTCGAACCCGCGTCTATTTGCCGATGATCTCGCCGAAGCGCTGCCACGACGTGCCGTCGAAGCGGATCAACTGCTCAGATTCGATCGGCGCGAAATCACCGGAGTCGGTGTTGATACGGATTCCGGGAAGCATGGTATCCGGACGATAGCCTTTCAGCGACGCCGCCTGCTTCATGACGTTGGCGCGGGTCAGGTTGTTGCCTGCCTGCTTCAGCACCTGGTGCAGGGTCTGCGCCACCGTATAGCCATACATATTCTCCGTCTGAATCAGGCTGCCTTCCGGGTAGTACTTCTTCATGAACGCTTCCCATTCCTTGACGGCAGGATCATTTGCCCACTGTGAATCGGTGGGATCCTTCAGATACTGCGTAGAAATCAACCCGACCGATTTCTCCAGGCCCGCCGGCTTCAGCACCGAACCGATGGATGACGACACGTTGTTGAGGTAGTGCATCGGCTTCCAGCCGGTGTCGTAAGCCTTGCGGATCGCCTGCGCCGCGAACTTCGGCGTAGTGATGTTAAAGAATGTGTCCGCGCCGGAGGCCTGCAGTTGCACCATCTGCGAGTCCACCGTGGGATCGGTCACCTCGTACGACACTTCCTTGACGATCATGCCCACCTTGTCGCCCAGGCCGTCCTTCATGCCCTTGAGGTAATCCTTACCGTAGTCGTCGTTCTGGTAGAGGATGCCGATCTTCGCCTTCGGATTGTTCTTCAGGATATGGGCGGCGTAGATCCGGCCCTCGGTCTGGTAGTTCGGCTGCCAGCCCATGGTCCAGTGGAAACTGCGCGGGTCGTTCCACTTGGTGGCGCCGGTGGCGACGAATGCCTGCGGCACCTTCTTGGCGTTCATGTACTTGTGGATCGCGGTGTTGGGCGGCGTGCCGAGCGTCTGGAACAGGAACAGCACCTGGTCCTGTTCGACGAGTTTCCTCACCATCTCCACGGTCTTCGGCGGGCTGTAGCCGTCGTCGTAGGAGATCCATTCGACCATGCGCCCGTTGATGCCGCCCTTCTCGTTCACCATCTTCCAGTAGGCGCCGATCGATTTGCCTATCGTGCCGTAGGCGGACGCGGGGCCGCTGTAGGGGTTGGTATTGCCGATCTTGATGACCTTGTCGGTCGCACCCGGGTCGTATTTCTTCTGCGCCAGAGCGGCCGGGGACGCCAGCGCCATGGCAAGCAATGCTGCGATTGGTACGAGCTTCATGATTTCCTCCTCCTAAGGTGGAACGTTACTTATTCTGCGCCTTCCGCTGTAGCCGGGCTAGTCCCATGCGCACGGCACCCGCAATCCCCATCGGCATCAGGTACACGAAGCCGATCAGGAATATGCCGAAGATCGCCCAGGGGGCAGCCTTCGAGATTTCGTCGGCGATATTGGGCACGAACTGGATGAACAGCGCCCCGTAGATGGCCCCCGAGATCGAGGCCAGCCCGCCGACGACGATGCCGACCAGGAACACGATCGACACGAAGATGTTGAAGCTGTCGGGCGCCACGTACTGGATGGCGATGGCGCCCAGGGCGCCGGCGATGCCGGTGTACATGGCCGACACGCCGAAGGCGAGCGACTTCACCATCGCCGTGTTGATGCCCATCGCCTCGGCGGCAATGTGCTGGTCGCGGATGGCGACGATTGCGCGCCCAATGCGCCCGCGCAGCAGGTTCCAGGCGAGCACAAACATCAGCACTGTCACGGCCAGCGTGAAGTAGTACAGCCACTGGTCGGCGTTGATCGGCAACCCGAACGGCGGCTCGGGTTTGTTGATGACGATGCCCTGCACGCCGCCGGTCCATTTTTCCAGGCGGTGGTACTTGAGCAGGCTCGGTAGCGACACGCCGAGCGCGAAGGTCGCGAGCGCCAGGTACAGGCCCTCCAGGCGCAATGCCGGCAGGCCGAACAGGAAGCCCGCCACCAGGCACACCGCGCCCGCCACCGGCAGCGTCGCCCAGTAGGGCACGCCGTACTTGTCCATCAGGATCGCCGCGCAGTAGGCGCCGATGGCGTAGAACGCGCCGTGGCCGAGAGAGATCTGGCCGTTGTAGCCGGTGAGGATATTCAGGCCGAGCAGCGCGATGGCGTACACCAGCACCAGGTTGAACTGGAACACCCGGTAGTCGCTCACCACCAGCGGCAGCGCGCAAGCCGCGAGCAGCAAGACGGCG
This sequence comes from Betaproteobacteria bacterium, assembly GCA_031389685.1. GTDB lineage: Bacteria > Pseudomonadota > Gammaproteobacteria > Burkholderiales > SG8-39 > JAABQT01. The sequence continues at coordinate 466 of JANMSV010000172.1, read as the reverse complement.
ATCGGGATCAGTTGGCGCCTGGTCATACGCGGGTCACGAACACCTTGCCGAAGAAGCCCGAGGGCTTCACCACCAGCACGCCGATGATCAGCACCAGCGCCACGGCGAGCTTCACTTCGTTGCCGATGACGAAGGCGCCGAGCACGTTCTCCAGTACGCCCACGAGAAAACCGCCGAATACCGCGCCGCCCGGGTTGTCGATGCCGCCGACCAGCGCCGCGGCGAAGGCGTAGAGCAGCACCCCGCCCATCATGTTCGGGTCGAGGTAGACGATCGGCGCCACCATCATGCCGGCCACGCCGCCGATCGCCGCGGCGAGGCCCCAGCCGAGCGCCAGCATCCAGCCGACGCGGATGCCCACCAGGCGCGCGGACTCCGGGTTCTGCGCCGCTGCGCGCATCGCCAAGCCGAGCGGCGTGAAGCGGAAGAACGCATAGATCAGCAGTAGCACCACCAGCGTCACGCC
>JANMSV010000078.1:0-27773 GCA_031389685.1 Betaproteobacteria bacterium | reverse complement strand
GGGAAGAACCGCCGCAGCTATTGGGCGGGCGCAAGTCATGCGCAGGATCCGGACGCCTGGCTGCAAGGCGCAGCCGAGCACCCGGGGAGCTGGTGGCCGCAATGGGCCGGCTGGCTCGCGCAGTACGGCGGCGGCAAGTGCAGGGCGCGCAAGAAACCGGGCAACGCCCGCTACCAGGCGATCGAGCCGGCGCCCGGCCGCTACGTCAAACAGAAAACAAGTTAAGCGAACCAGGAGAACAGCATGGAAGACATCGTCATTGTCGGTGCGGCGCGCAGCGCCATCGGAAAATTCGGCGGCTCGCTGGCGAAAACGCCGGCCTCCGAACTCGGCGCGCACGTGATGCGCAAGCTCCTCGAGCGCTCGGGCGTGCGGCCGGAGCAGGTGTCGGAGGTGATCCTCGGCCAGGTGCTCGCCGCGGGCGTCGGCCAGAACCCGGCGCGCCAGGCGGCGATCATGGCCGGCCTGCCCGACATGATCCCGGCCATGACCATCAACAAGGTGTGCGGTTCGGGGCTCAAGGCGGTGATGCTCGCCGCGCAGTCGGTGGCCAACGGCGACGCCGACGTGGTGATCGCGGGCGGGCAGGAGAACATGAGCGCGGCGCCGCACCTGCTGAACGGCTCGCGCGACGGCTTTCGCATGGGCGACGTGAAGATGATCGATTCGATGGTCGTCGACGGCCTGTGGGACGCGTTCAACCAGTACCACATGGGCGTCACCGCGGAGAACGTGGCCAAGGAGTACGCGGTCACGCGCCAGGAGCAGGACGAGTTCGCGGTGCGCAGCCAGAACAAGACCGAGGCCGCGCAGAAGGCCGGCCGCTTCAATGACGAGATCATTGCCTTCGAGATCGCGTCGAAGAAGGGGCCCACGCTGTTCGCCGCCGACGAGTACCCGCGCCATGGAGCGACGCTCGAGGCCATGCAGGCGCTCAAGCCCGCCTTCGACAAGAACGGCACGGTGACCGCGGCCAACGCCTCCGGCATCAACGACGGAGCGGCGATGGTGATCGTCACCAGCGCGCGCAAGGCGAAGGAGCTGGGCCTGAAGCCCATCGCGCGCATCAAGGCTTTCGCCTCCGCGGGTGTGGACCCGAAGTACATGGGCATGGGCCCGGTGCCGGCCTCCAAGCGCTGCCTCGCGCGCGCCGGCTGGGAGCCCAAGGACCTCGACCTGATGGAGATCAACGAGGCCTTCGCTTCGCAGGCGATTGCGGTGAACCGCCAGATGGGCTGGGACACCTCGAAGGTCAATGTCAACGGCGGCGCGATCGCGCTCGGCCATCCGATCGGCGCCTCCGGCTGCCGCATCCTGGTGACTTTGCTGTACGAGATGCAGAAGCGCGACGCGAAGAAGGGCCTGGCGTCGCTGTGCATCGGCGGCGGCATGGGCGTGGCCCTGGCGGTGGAACGATGAGCGCGGTGATCGCGCGGCAGCGCGCCACCGAGGCGCAGGCCAGGACCGTGGCAGCGCGCGTGGCTTTCGTCTCCGGCGGCATGGGCGGCATCGGCACCGCGATCTGCCGGCTCCTGGGCGCCGCCGGGCACACGGTGGTGGCGGGCTGCCTGCCGGGCTACGACAAGAAGGCCGAGTGGCTGGACGCGATGCGCGGTGAAGGCATGCGCGTGCACGCCGCCGAGGGCGACGTGTCCGAATTCGAGAGCTGCGCGCAGATGTTCTACCAGGTGCGCGCGGTGGTCGGGTCGGTGGACATCCTGGTCAACAACGCCGGCATCACGCGCGACAGCGTGTTCAAGCGCATGACCGAGCAGGACTGGACGGCGGTGATCAACACCAACCTGAACAGCGTATTCAACGTCACGCGCCAGGTGATCGACGGCATGAGCGATCGCGGCTGGGGCCGCATCGTCAACATCTCCTCGGTGAACGCGATCAAGGGCCAGTTCGGCCAGACCAACTACTCGGCGGCCAAGGCCGGCATGGCGGGATTTTCCAAGGCGCTGGCGCAGGAAGTGGTGCGCAAAGGCGTGACCGTCAACACCGTGTCGCCGGGCTATGTCGAGACCGGCCTGGTGATGGCGATCCGCGCCGAGGTGCGCGAGCAGATCATCGCCTCGATCCCGATGGGGCGCCTGGCGAAGCCCGAGGAAGTCGCCGCGGTGGTCGCGTTCCTCGCCTCGGAGGAAGCCGGCTACATCACCGGCGCCAACATTTCGGTGAACGGCGGCATGCACATGATGTAGTAGACTGGTTTTGGAGGAGGGAAACGCAATGGCGCAGCAGCGGATCGCCGTCGTCACCGGCGGCATGGGCGGTTTGGGCGAGTCGATTTCCACCAAGATGGCGGACGCCGGCTACAAGGTGGTGGTGACCTACTCGCCGTCCAACACCAAGCACAAGAGCTGGCTCGACGAGATGAAATCGCAGGGCTACGCGTTCGGCGCCTACCCGGTGGACGTCGCCGATTTCGACGATTGCGCGGCCAAGGCGCGCAGAATCGCGCAGGAATCCGGGCCGATCGACATCCTGGTGAACAACGCCGGCATCACGCGCGACATGACCTTCAAGAAGATGAGCAAGGCGGACTGGGACGCGGTGATGCGCACCAACCTGGACTCCTGCTTCAACATGACCAAGCAGGTGATGGACGGCATGGTGGACCGCGGCTGGGGACGGGTGATCAACGTGTCTTCGGTCAACGGCCAGAAAGGCGCCTTCGGCCAGACCAACTACTCGGCGGCCAAGGCCGGCATCCACGGCTTCACCAAGGCCCTGGCGCTGGAAGTGGCGAAGAAGAGCGTCACGGTGAACACCATCTCGCCGGGCTACATCGGCACCAAGATGGTGACCGCGATCCCGAAGGAAATCCTGGATTCCAAGATCCTGCCGCAGATCCCGGTCGGCAGGCTCGGCAAGCCCGATGAAGTCGCCGGGTTGATCATCTACCTTTGTTCCGAAGAGGCCGCATTCGTGACCGGGGCGAATATCTCGATCAACGGCGGCCAGCACATGTATTGAGGAGTAGACTCATGGCCGCCAATCCGAAAGTCAAGTTGGAACACCCCGTGCGCCTGATCAAGAAGTACCCCAACCGCCGGCTGTACGACACTAAGACCTCGAGCTACATCACGCTCGCGGACGTGAAGCAGATGGTGATCAAGCAGGAGGAGTTCCAGGTGCTGGACGCGAAAAGCGGCGACGAGCTGACGCGCCAGATCCTGCTGCAGATCATCCTCGAGGAGGAATCGGGCAGCGTGCCGATCTTCTCCGCGGACCTGCTGTCGCAGATGATCCGCTCCTACGGCGGCGCCATGCAGGGCTTCATGGGCTCCTACCTGGAGAAGAATGTCGAAGCTTTCCAGCACATGCAAAAGGCGCTGCAGGAGCAGTCGAACCGCATCTACGGCGACAACTCACGCGCCTCGCAGGACCTGTGGGCGCAGTTCATGAACCTGCAGGGCCCGGCGATGCAGGGCCTGATGCAGGCCTACATGGATCAGAGCCAGAAGATGTTCGCGCAGTTCCAGGACCAGCTGCAAAGCCAGGCGCGCAACATGTTCTCCGGATTCTCTTTCCCCGGCTTCCCGCAGCCGCAGGCGCCAAAGAGCGACGCCGAGAAGTAGTGGCGGGTCCCAAGATCGGTTTTGTTTCCCTGGGCTGTCCCAAGGCCCTGGTCGATTCCGAACGCATCCTCACCCAGCTGCGCGCCGAGGGCTACGCCACCGCGCAGGACTACGGCGGCGCCGACCTGGTGATCGTCAACACCTGCGGCTTCATCGATGCCGCGGTCGAGGAATCGCTCGAGGCCATCGGCGAGGCGCTGAGCGAGAACGGCAAGGTGATCGTCACCGGCTGCCTCGGCGCCAAGGACGGTGTGGTGCAGGCGGCACACCCGAGCGTGCTCGCGATCACCGGCCCGCACGACACTGAAGGCGTGATGCGCGCGGTGCACGCGCACCTGCCCAAACCGCACGACCCGTACACCGACCTGGTTCCCCCGCAGGGCGTGAAGCTCACGCCGGAGCACTACGCGTACCTGAAGATCTCGGAGGGCTGCAACCACCGCTGCAGTTTCTGCATCATCCCCTCGATGCGCGGCGACCTGGTGTCGCGGCCGATCGGCGCAGTGATGCAGGAGGCGGAGAACCTGGTCAAGGCGGGGGTGCAGGAACTGCTCGTCATCTCGCAGGACACCAGCGCCTACGGCGTGGACGTGAAGTACCGCACCGGGTTCTGGCAGGGTAAGCCGACCAAAACGAAAATGAGCGAATTGTGCAAAGCGCTCGGAGAACTCGGCGTGTGGGTCAGGCTGCACTACGTGTATCCCTACCCGCACGTGGACGAGGTGATCCCGCTGATGGCCGAAGGCAAGATCCTTCCCTACCTGGACGTGCCCTTCCAGCACGCGAGCCCGAGGATCCTCAAGCTCATGAAGCGCCCGGCAAGCGCAGAGAAGGTGCTCGAGCGCTTGGCGTCCTGGCGCGCAATCTGCCCGGCGATCACCGTGCGCAGCACTTTCATCGCCGGCTTTCCCGGCGAGACGGAAGGCGAGTTCGAGGAACTGCTCGCCTTCCTGCAGGAAGCGCAGCTCGACCGCGTCGGCTGCTTCGCCTACTCGCCGGTGCAAGGCGCGGCGGCGAACGCACTGCCCGATCACGTGCCGCATGAGGTGAAGGAAGAGCGGCGCGCGCGCTTCATGCAGGCGCAGGAAAAAATCAGCGCGCGCAAGCTGAAAGGCAAGGTGGGGAAGACACTGCAGGTGCTCGTCGACGCACCGGGCGTCGGACGCTCGAGCGCCGATGCCCCGGGAATCGACGGCACGGTACGCTTCAAGGGCGGCAGGGCGGGCGAGTTCAGGGACGTCATGATCGAGCGCGCGGGCGCGCACGACTTACACGGGAGACTGGCATGAGCATGCGCGAAGTGGTGGTGGTATCGGGTGCACGCACCGGCATCGGCGATTACGGCGGATCGCTGAAAGATATTGCGCCGACCAAGCTGGGCGCCATCGCGATCAAGGAGGCGCTCGCGCGCGGCAAGGTCGACCCGGCCTCGGTCGGCCACGTGGTGATGGGCAGCGTGATCCACGGCGAGGCGCGCGACATGTACCTGTCGCGCGTGGCGGCGCTCGACGCCGGCCTGCCGGTTGGCACGCCCTGCCTGACGGTGAACCGCCTGTGCGGTTCCGGGCTGCAGGCGATCGTCTCGGCCGCACAGCACATCCTGCTCGGTGACACCGACGTGGTGGTGGGCGGCGGCGCGGAAAGCATGAGCCGCGCGGCCTACTTCCTCCCCTCGGGTCGCTGGGGCCAGAAGATGGGCGATGGCGCGGTGGTGGATGCGATGAGCGGCGCGCTGCACGATCCCTTCGGCCACGGCCACATGGGCGTCACCGCGGAGAACATCGCGGCGAAATACGGCTTCACGCGCGAGCAGCAGGATCAGTTCGCAATCGAATCGCATCGCCGCGCGGCGAACGCCCTGGCCAAGGGCCACTTCACCAGCCAGGTCGTGGCGGTGGAGATCAAGTCGAAGCAGGGCCCCGTGCCGTACACGAGCGACGAGCACGTGCGCCCCGAGGCGAAGATGGAAGACCTGCAAAAGCTGAAGACCGTGTTCAAGAAGGGCGGCACCGTCACCGCGGGCAATGCCTCCGGCCTGAACGATGCCGGTGCGGCCATCGTCATGATGGATGCGGGCACGGCGAAGAAGCAGGGACTCAAACCCATGGCGCGCCTGGTGGCCTACGCGCACGCGGGCGTCGAGCCGCAGCTGATGGGCCTCGGCCCGATCCCGGCGGTGAAGCGCGTATTCGAGAAATCGGGCCTCAAGCCCGCCGACATGGACGTGGTGGAATCGAACGAAGCCTTCGCCGCGCAGGCCCTGGCGGTGACCAAAGACCTCGGCCTCGATCCGGCGAAAGTGAATCCCAATGGTGGCGCGGTGGCCCTCGGCCACCCGATCGGCGCCACCGGCGCGATCCTTACCGTGAAGGCCTTGTACGAGCTGGAGCGCACGCACAAGCGCTACGCGCTGGTCACCATGTGCATCGGCGGCGGGCAGGGGATCGCGGCGATTTTTGAACGGCTTTGAATGGGGACAGACCCCATTTTTCTCGTTCGCATTTGATCTTCCAAGATCTCGTGTTCTTTGGCTCGAAGATTCACCGAGCCAAAGAACACGAGAGCGCTTTTACGGTCCAAACCGTGGCACGTGGCCTGCATGGCGCTTCAATAAATGGTTAAACCCCGCAAACCCATCATCGGCCTCGCCCTCGGCGCGGGCGGTGCGCGCGGCTGGGCGCACATCGGCGTGATCCGCGCGCTCGGCGAGGCGGGCATCCGCCCCGACATCGTCTGCGGCACCTCCATGGGGTCCTTGGTCGGCGCGGCTTACGCCGCCGGCGAGCTGGAGCGGCTGGAGGAATGGGCGGTGTCGCTGGGCTGGCGCGACGTGTTCGGACTGCTCGACTTCACCTGGCGCGGCGGCCTGATCCGCGGCAACAAGCTGATCGAATTCATGCGCGCGCGCTTCGGGCTGCGCGACATCGCCGAGCTGTCGCTGCCCTACGGCGCGGTGGCCACCGAGCTCGCCACCGGGCGCGAAGTATGGCTGCGCGACGGCCACGTCCTCGACGCGGTACGCGCCTCGATCGCCATTCCCGGCATGTTCGCGCCGGTGCTGCGCGACGGCGAGCTGCTGGTCGACGGTGCACTGGTCAACCCGGTGCCGGTCTCCATGTGCCGGGCGCTCGGCGCGGACCTGGTGATCGCGGTGGATCTCAGCTGGGCGAAGCTCGGCTACTACCGCGAGCGCGTGAGGGAAAAAGAGGCGCTGCGCGGAATTGAGAAGCCCGCCTGGTGGGGGCGCTTCCTGCGTACGCGCCCGGACAACGAAGCACCGCCCGATCCCGGCATGCCTTCGGCGCTCGGCGTGTTCCTCACCAGCTTCGACATCATGCAGGCGCGCGTGGCCCGCAGCCGCCTCGGCGGCGAGCCCGCCGACGCGCTCATCGCGCCGATCCTGCCGGACTTCGGCATGATGGACTTCGACCGAGCACGCGAGGCGATCGACGAAGGCCGCGCCGCGGCCGAGCGCGCGCGCCTCGGCCTGGAACACCTGCTGCGCGCCTGATGGAAATCTCGCTGCCGGTGACGCTGGCGGTGCTGGGTGCCGCTGTGCTGCACGCGAGCTGGAACGCGCTGCTCAAGTCGGGCGCCGACAAGCAGCTAGATGCCGTCGGGCTGGCGGCGGGCAGCGGGGCGGTGGCGCTGGTGGTGGCGCCGTTCCTCGGCGTGCCGGCGCCCGCATCCTGGCCGTGGATCGCGGCCTCCGCCGCGGTGCACATCGCCTACTTCTGGGCGCTGGCCGGCGCCTACCGCTGGGGCGACATGTCCTTCAGCTATCCGATCATGCGTGGCGGCGGCCCGTTGATCGTCACCGTGGCGGGCGGGGCGGTGTTCGGCGAGACCCTGCCCGGCGGGCAGGCGCTGGGCGTGCTGCTGATCAGCGCCGGGATCCTTGCCTTCGCCACGCATTCCGCGCACGACCCGGCGGCGCAGAGAAAGTCCCTCGCCTTCGTGCTCATCAACGCCTGCGTGATCGCCGCCTATACGCTGATCGACGCCAAGGGTGCGCGCCTCTCGGGCGCGCCGGTGAGTTACACGATGTGGTTCTTCGTGGCCAACGGCGTGGTGATTTTCGCCATCGGCTGCCTGCGGCGCGGCGCGGCGGCGCCGCGCCACGTCCTGCGCCAGTGGCGCGTGACGTTTATCGGCGGCGCCCTGGCGGTCGGCGCCTACGCCGTGGCGCTCTGGGCGATGACCCAGGCGCCGGTGGCGCTGGTGGCCGTGCTGCGCGAGACCTCGGTGGTGTTCGCCGCGGTGCTCGGCGCGCTGTTCCTCAGGGAACGCTTCACCGCGCGGCGCGCGGCGGCGACACTCGCCGTGCTGGCGGGACTCGCAGTGCTGCGGCTCTAGGCCGCCTAGCGCGCTTGCAGGGCGTCGTTCACCACGCGCACCTGGTCGCCGGCACGCCAGGTGGGCGGCTGCTCCTGCGACAGCGTGCGCAGCGAACTGTCTTCCATGCGCACGCTGATGTCGTAGCGCTTGCTGGTACGCACGTTCTTCTCGATCTGGTGGCCGAGGATCGCGCCGCCCGCGGCGCCGATCACGCGCGCTGCGGTCTTGTTGCGCGAGCCCATCTGGTTGCCGATCACCGCGCCGGCGACGCCGCCGGCCACGGCGCCCGCTCCAGTGCCTTCGCCCTTGACTTCCACTTCCTGCACCGCCTCGACCACGCCGCAGTCCGCGCACTTGGGCACCGGCACGGCTTGCGGCGCTGCCGCCACTTGCACCGGCTTGGGCGTCGCCGCCTTGGGCCGGGCGGGTTTCGCCTCCGCTGGTTTCGCCTGCACGGGCTTGGGCGAGGCGACATTCACTTCGGCGACCTTGGGTGCTTCCGGGAGCGCCTCGGGCGCGTTCGTGCCGCCCGAGCCCGGCAGCAGGCCGGTGAATGCGGCGACACCGACGGCCGCGAGCACGAGGACGGCGACCGATGCGGTCGCCACCAGCGGATGAATTCCAGCTTTTGCTTCGCTTTCCATGACAATCTCCTGATTAACGTGACATCCCCCGCTAACGCACAGCATACGCCTTTCGTTTACGCCTCCGGCCGCATGTGCGGAAAAAAGATCACGTCGCGGATCGAGGCGCTGTCGGTCAACAGCATCACCAGGCGGTCCACGCCCAGGCCCGCGCCCGCGGTGGGCGGCAGGCCGACTTCGAGCGCGCGAATGTAGTCGGCGTCGTAGGTCATGGCTTCGGCGTCGCCGGCGTCTTTGCGCGCCGACTGCTCGCGAAAGCGCTCGGCCTGGTCCTCGGGGTCGTTCAGCTCGGAAAAGCCGTTGGCGATTTCCTTTGCGTCGATGAACAATTCGAAGCGGTCGGTGAGACCGGGATCGGCATCCTTGCGGCGCGCGAGCGGCGAGACCTCGGCGGGATAATCGACGACGAAGGTCGGCTCGGCGAGGTGCTTTTCGGCCACGGCTTCGAACAGCATCAATTGCAGCGCGCCCCAGCCCTGGCCGGCCTGGTGCTCGATGCCGAGCTTGCCGAGCGCCGCGGCGAGCGACTTGCGATCGCGCAGGTCGCCATCGATGCCCCGGCCGCGCAGGGCGTCGGGGATCGGCAGGCGCGCGAAGGGTTGGCCGAAATCGAGCGTCCTGCCCTGGCAAGTCACCGCCAGTGTGCCGCAGGCGGCCAGCGCGGCGTTGCGCACCAGCTTCTCGGTGAGGCCGATCATGTAGTTGAAATCCTGGTAGGCGCAGTACCACTCGAGCATCGTGAATTCGGGGTTGTGGCGCGTGGAGATGCCCTCGTTCCTGAAGTTGCGGTTGATTTCGAACACGCGCTCCAGGCCCCCCACCACCAGGCGCTTGAGGTACAGCTCGGGCGCGATGCGCAGGAACAATTCCATGTCGAGCGCGTTGTGGTGCGTCTTGAACGGCCGCGCCAAGGCGCCGCCGGGAATCGGCTGCATCATCGGCGTTTCGACTTCGAGGTAGTGTTCCTGGGTCAGCGTGTCGCGCAGCGACTGCACCACCTTGGAGCGCGCGGCGAACACGTCGCGCACTTCCGGGTTCACGATCAGGTCCACGTAGCGCTGGCGGTAGCGGATTTCCTGGTCGGTGAGGCCGTGGAATTTTTCCGGCAGAGGGCGCAGCGCCTTCACCAGGAGGCGCAGCTGCTTCGCGTTCACGGTGAGCTCGCCCTTGTTGGTCTTGAACAGCATCCCTTCCACGCCGACGATGTCCCCGAGATCCCAGTGCTTGAAGGCCTCGTGCGCGGCTTCGCCGGCGACGTCGTTGGCGACGTACACCTGGATGCGCCCGGAGCCGTCCTGCAGGGTGGCGAAGCTCGCCTTGCCCATCACGCGTTTGAGCATCATGCGGCCGGCGATTTTCGCGCTCACCGCCTGGGCTTCGAGCGCCGCCTTGTCCAGCGCGCCGTAGCGCGCGGCGAGTTCGCCGGCGTGCTGCGCGGGGCGCCAGTCGTTGGGGAAGGCCTGGCCCTTTGCGCGCAGCGCCTTCAGCTTGTCGCGGCGCTCTTCAATGAGTTTGTTTTCTTCTTCCATGCCTAGACTCCCTGTTTCAGGCTCGCCTCGATGAAATCGTCCAGGTCCCCGTCGAGCACCGCCTGGGTGGCGCCTTTTTCCACGCCGGTGCGCAGGTCCTTGATCCTCGACTGGTCGAGCACGTAGCTGCGGATCTGGTGGCCCCAGCCGATGTCGGTCTTGGAATCCTCCAGCTTGTCGCGCTCGGCTTCGCGTTTCCTCACTTCCAGTTCGTACAGCTTGGATTTGAGCATCGCGAGGGCTTCGGCGCGGTTCCTGTGCTGCGAGCGGTCGCTCTGGCATTGGACCACGATGCCGCTCGGCAGGTGGGTCATGCGGATCGCGGAGTCGGTCTTGTTCACGTGCTGGCCGCCGGCGCCGGAGGCGCGGTAGGTATCCACGCGCACGTCGGCCATGTTGAGTTCCACCTGGATGGACTCGTCGACTTCGGGGTAGACGAACACGCTGGCAAACGAGGTGTGGCGGCGGGCGTTGGAGTCGAAGGGCGATTTCCGCACCAGGCGGTGCACGCCGGTTTCGGTGCGCAGCGTGCCGTAGGCGTAGGAACCGTTGACCTTCAGCGAGGCGCTTTTTATTCCTGCGACTTCGCCCTCGGTCTGCTCGAGGACTTCGGCCTTGAAGCCTTTGCGGTCGCAGTACTTGAGGTACATGCGCTCCAGCATCGAGGCCCAGTCCTGCGCTTCGGTGCCGCCCGAGCCGGCCTGGATGTCGACGAAACAGGCGTTCGGGTCCAGCGGGTTGTTGAACATGCACTGGAATTCGAGCTGGGCGACCAGCTTCTCGAGGTTTTTTGCGTCCGTTTCCACGCCGACCAGCGTGGCGTCGTCGCTTTCCGTGCGCGCCATCTGGAACAGCTCGCTCGCGTCCTTCAGGCCGCCGGCGATCGAGGTGAGCGTGCTCACCGCCTCGTCGAGCGCCTTCTTCTCGCGGCCCAGTTCCTGGGCGCGCTTCTGGTCCGACCAGACTTTCGGGTCTTCGAGCTGCTTGTTGACCTCTAGCAGGCGCTGCTGCTTGGCTGCGAAGTCAAAGATACCTCCTCAGCTCCGCGGACCTTTTGTTCAGGTCTTCGAGCTTGGAGGTAAGGAGGTTGAGGCGTTCGGCTTCCATGAAGGGGGCGGATTATAACGATTTCAAGGAGCGGGAACGCCCAGATCCTTGCGGATCTTACGCCTTACGCGCCAGGTGATCGTTGACTTCGTTGTGGCGCGGGACCGCGCTCCTGCGATTTAAGCCCGGATTGTGCCACCAGGAGTGGCGGCCTCCTTCTCTAAGCAAGGAACAGCCGTGCTGCGCAAGGTGCCGCAACAAGTCGCGGCGCTTCATACCGCGATGGGAAGCTCCTCGAAGTCCTTGCCTGCTGCGCGGCGGGCGTCTGCACGATTCATATCGAGCGCCTCGATCAGCGTGACTCGCAGCGATTCGATCAGTTCTTCCCGGGTCGCTTCCTGGCAGTTGACCCCCGGTACTTCCTCAATCCAGCCGATCCACCAGGGAGCCTGGTGCTTCAGGGCGGCGGTGTAGGTCTGTTTCATCTGTGCCTCCGCGGACACTCTATCGCGCGCACAGGCGGATCAGGTGGCCTTCCTGCAGCCGTCGGGTTTGTAGATGCGTTCGGTGGAGGCGGGGTATTTTGCGAGTTTTTGTGCCGGGCGGCGCGGGCGCGAGACCAGTTCGCCGCCGCAGTTCGGGCATTTGCCGTGCAGGATTTCGTTGGCGCAAGCGCGGCAGAAGGTGCATTCGAAGGTGCAGATGAATGCGTCCGCGGAATCCGGCGGGAGGTCGCGGTTGCAGCATTCGCAATTGGGTCTTAGTTGAAGCATTGGGCGCTCCGCAGGTGCCACGTTCGCTTACCGATCTTCAGCGCGGTCTCACGGTGCCGGTTAGACGCTCAATCCAGCTTACTAATCAGGCGATAGACTGCAATTAAAATTCCGAACCCGACGTACATTCCAAGCAACGCAACAAGCATCAGCATCGCCATCTCGAAGCTTATTTTTTTCGCCGCCAACAGATAAAGAATTATGCCAGCGAGACCGGTAAAAGAAACGACGATGCCAGCGACAGTTATTAGCGTTCTATTTCTTGGCATAGTTTATGCGGACCCTCTCGACGACGCCGTAAGGGATGAGCCTGACCATGGCGGGTAACGTCCGCGATGACGCGCACGCGCGAGCGCCAGCGGCGCTTGCCAAGTGTCGCTATCGATCGCGTGGTTAGATTGCATATTCCTTATCAACCTCGACCCTTTGGCTTTTGCGGTACAGAATCCTTGTCAGGACGTACAGGGGTTTTCTTATCCGTTGCGAGAACAGCAAGAGCTATTGCGGCACCAACGAACGGGACTAGCCAGATGAATAGAAACTGACGCCGCTTTTGCGCTGTGGTATAGGATTTGTGCCGCGCGACGCGAATCGTGACGTATGCCTGATAGAACAGCAACCCACCGAAGCCGTAGATGAGGATCTCGGACATGCAATCTACCTATTGATTGAACAGCACGCGGAGGATGCTAGAAGTATCCACATGTAGATGCAATCATCTACTAATAGATAGCGCCATATGCCGGCATATATCTACCTGCATAGATCTGAAATCCAGATGCCTACTGACCCCCGCAGGCATTAGCAAAGACTACCCCCGCATCTCTAGAGCAGCTCCCGATACAGGCAGCCGCAGGCCCCGCCCAAGAACTATTTCTTGCGCCCGTAGCGCCCGGTGAGCTTCGCCTTGCCGATGGAGTTGGCGTTCACCATGAAGCCCGCGAGCGAGGCGCGCGCGCCCTCCGGCAGCTCGAGCTTGTCGACCTTCAGCGCGTGCAGGGTGAAGTTGTAGCGGTGCGGCTTATTGCCGGCCGGCGGGCAGGGGCCGCCCCAGCCGGGCGCGCCGAAGTCGGTCGCCACCTGCGCCGCGCCCGAGGGCAGGCTGGCGACGGTGCGATTCCTGATCATGGCGGGCTGTTTGGCGAATCGGAGTGGGGAAGTAAATTCTACGCTCGGCCCCTGCCGGTCAGCGCGACAACCTGCACTTCCTCAGCGTCCGATACACCATCCCATTCTTCCCCGACACCAGCGCAAACTGCGTCATCAAGCCGCCGCCCTCCAACCCGCGCCGGCCATGGCGCACGACCGCGCAGCGGCTTTCCAGCTTCGGCGCGACGGCGTAATCTCCCTGCGGATCGGAGCGCTGGATTTCCAGGCGCACGTCGGGCTCCGCAACGCGCCGCAGCGTGAACTCCAAGTCGGCGCCGACGCGGTAGTGGCAGGTCAGGAAGCCCGTAGGCTCCAAGTCGCACTTGGCGCCGTGCGTGGTGGCGTCGAACGGGGACTCGAGCGCCGCCGCGGGCGCGGCGGCGAGCGCCAGCAACAAGGCGCTAAACGCGCCGGCCGGTGTAATCCTCGGCAATTTTGTCGTCGTAGAAGGTGGTGGGGTTAGGGGCCGCCATGAAGCGGCGGTAGACCTCGGGGTAGACCTTCACGTACTGGGTGACCTGCCCGTTGGTGAATTCTATTTCCAGGGTCTGGCTTTTCTCGTCGTAACCGATGGAACGGATCTTCGAGGAATTGACGCGTTTGCGCTCCATCATTTCCCAAGCTTCGCGCTCCACGGCGCTTTCCTGCCGCCTGAATCCACCTGGCCCTCGATGGCGTTGCCTTTTACCGTGCCGGCGAACGCCACTTTTCTGCCCGCAAGGCGAAAGGAGATCTGGTCGCCGCGGATCTTCAGGTCCTCGAGCACCGCTTCCTTGCCCTCCAGGCGCGCGCTGCCCGAAACACGCGTCACCTGCTGCTTGAGGTTGAGCGTAAGCGGTCCCTTGCCCACGGACGCCGGCACGCTCGCGCTCCAGCGCCCCTGGACCTTGGCCGGCACCATATACAAGTAAATCAGGGTGGTGGTGACGCCGCTGATCTGCACCTTGTCCTCGAGGTCCATCTGCACGTATTTCTCCGGGATCCAGCCCGACAGGGGATAGTCGTGCGACAGCACCTTGGTGCCGGGCTTCAGTTCGCCGAGCAGCTTGTCCTTCAACAAGTTCACCGTGTTGGGCAGGAGGTACATGGTGAGCACGGTGGCCTTCGAGATGTCGGTCTTGAACAGGTCCGCCTTGATGAACTTGACGCGCTCCGCGACGCCTTCCTTCTGCGCCGCCTCGTTGGAGAGCTTGACCAGTTCGTCCTTGATCTCGACGCCGAAGCCGCTCGCGCCGAAGACTTTCGCCGCGGTGAGCACGATGCGGCCGTCGCCCGAACCAAGGTCGATGACGAAGTCCTTCGGCCCGACGTCGGCGAGCTTGAGCATGTCGGCGACCACGCTCTGCGGCGAGGGCACGTAAGGACCGGCATCCACGGGGTTGTCCGCGGCCCATGCAAGGAGCGGCGCGGCGAGCAGCAAAGCGAGCGTTCTCATGGCGTTTCCACGTGCTCCAGGTTGATCTGTACGGTCTGCAGCCCGTTGTACTCGTTCACGCTCAGGCGGTAGGCGGCGCGAAACTGCGGCGGCAGGGGATCGAGCGAATTGAAGCGCATGGCTTCCAGCCGCCTGCCGTCATTCATGAGTTTCAGCTTCAAGTGTTTCTCGCCGACGACGCGCTGGCTTTCGAGCGCGAATGTATCGCAGAACAGCGGCTGCGGAAAGCCTTGCCCCCAGATGCGCTCCTCCAGAAGCTGCGCGAGCGACAGCGAGCGCTGCTGCGGCTCGAGCTCGCCGTCGGTCTGCACCGTGCGCGTGAGCGCCTCGGCGGGCATGGTCTGCGCCGCGGCGCCGGCAAACGCCTCGGTGAAGCGCGCGAGGTCCGCTTCGCGCAGCGTCAATCCCGCCGCCTGCGCATGCCCGCCGAAACGCACGATCAGTCCGGGCGCGCGCTTGGACACGAGGTCCAGGCAATCGCGCAAATGAAACCCGGGGATCGAGCGGCCCGAACCCCGCAGCTCGCCATCCTTCGCCTTTGCAAAACAGACCACCGGCCGGTGCAGCCGCTCGCGCAGCCGCGAAGCGAGGATGCCGACCACCCCCTGGTGCCACGCAGCGTCGAAGAAAGTAACGGCCGCCCCCGGCGCATCCGCCACCGCGTCCGCCGCGGCACGCGCCTGCTCCAGCATCTCGCCCTCGATGCGGCGCCGCTCGCGGTTGAGGCGATCGAGTTCCTGCGCGCAGTTGGCCGCGCGCGCCGCGTCATCCGTCACCAGGCACTCGATGCCCAGGCTCATGTCCGCCAGCCGCCCGGCGGCATTCAGCCGCGGCCCGAGCACGAAGCCCAGATCGAACCCGCTCGCCCGCGCCGCATCGCGGCCGCCGGCGCGAAACAGCGCATCCAGCCCCGGCTGCGCCTTGCCCGCGCGCAGGCGCTTCAGACCCTGCGACACCAGAATGCGGTTGTTGGCATCGAGCGGTACCACGTCGGCGACCGTGCCGAGCGCGACCAGGTCCGTAAGCGCAGCGAGATTGGGTTCGGCCTGGCCCTCGAACGCGCCGCGTTTCCTCAGTTCCGCGCGCAGCGCGAGCATCACGTAGAACATCACGCCCACCCCGGCGATGGACTTCGAGGCGAAGCCGCAGCCGGGCTGGTTCGGATTGACGATGCACTCGGCGCGCGGCAGCTCGCTGCCGGGCAGATGATGATCGGTGATCAGGGTGGCGATGCCCAACGCGCGCGCACGATCTACACCCTCGACGCTGGCGATGCCGTTGTCCACCGTGATGAGCAGATCGGGCTTGCGCGCAGCGGCGATGTCCACCAGCTCCGGGGTCAGTCCGTAGCCCAGCTCGAAGCGGTTCGGCACCAGGTAATCGACGTCCGCGCCCATCCGGCGCAGCGCGCGCACCCCCACCGCGCAGGCGGTGGCGCCGTCGGCGTCGTAGTCCGCGACGATCAGGAGCTTGTTCTTCGCGGCGATGGAATCGGCGAGCAGCACCGCCGCGTCCTCGCAATGCGCGAGCGAAGCGGGCGGCAGCAGGTGCTTGAAATCGTCCTCCAACTCGGCGGCGGAGTGGATGCGCCGCGCCGCGTACACGCGCGCGAGCACCGGGTGCAGCCCGGCCGCGATCAGCGTGCGGCGGTCGGCCTCCGCGTACGGCCGCTCAACGAGTCGCATGGCTTCCCACGGCGCGGGTCCGGCGCCAGAAACGGCGCAGGTCCCCGCGCGCGATTTCGACGGCGTATCCCGCATCCGGAGCGCGCAGCGTCAGCAGGCCGAGGCGGCCGCGCTTGAGCGCAACGAGCAGCGGCGCGCACCAGCCCGATTCCAGCGACGCGTGCGCAACTTCCAGCATCACGAGGTGGCGCGCGTCCTCCGGCATCTCCGCGAGCCAGGCCCCGGCATCGCGCGGCAGGGTCTGGTGGCGCACGCCGGCGATGCGCGCGAGGCCCAGCGCCACCGGGTCATCCGCGCTCACCGAACGCCAAGGGCTGGTGACGGTCGCCGGCAACTTGCCGGGGCCCCAGAGCCACACACTGTTGACTGGATCCTCACGCTGCTCGCTCACCGGGTGCTCGTGCAGTGCCATCTGGATTTCATTCAGCAGCGCCGGCCATTGGCCACCGGGCAGGTGCGGATCGACGTCGCCGCCCGCAACTTCGGTCGTCGGCGGCGCATTGAATTCCGCGGGCGCAGTGCGCATCACCCAGCGGTCCGGATGGTCGCAGCGAAACTCGTGCGTGCCGGCGAAATGGCGGTTGAGCGTGCCGGTCAGCGCTTCGGCTTCCGCGCGCGACAGGCCCGAGACCGGCACCAGCACCAGCCGGTCGCCCATCACGCGCAGGTGCACGGGGTCCGCGCGCAGCCAGAATCCTTCGGCGCCCGCGGTCAGCGCGCCCGCGGGCAGCGGGTGCACGCCGAATGCCTCGCCCAGCCAGGTCAGCACGCCTTGTGGGGCGGCGGACGTCGCACGCCCGCGTGCCAGCAGCAATTCGAGCGCCGGCAGGCGCGGTTCCGCCGGCGCATCGAGCAGCCCCGGGACGATCAGTTCGATGTGCACGGCAGCGTCATCCCAGCGCTACATGGCGCGGCTGCGACGCGACGCGCGCGACCCAGTCTTTCACCGCCGGGTAATCGCCGAGATCGAAGCCGCCGTCCGCGGCGGCGTGCGTGTAGGCGTAGAGCGCGATGTCGGCGACCGAATAGCGCGCGCCGGCGAAGTAGGGCGCCTTTGCCAGGTGCTGCTCCATCACCGAGAGCGCCTGGCGGCCGCGCTCCTGCAGCCGCGGCAATTCACTGCGCCGCGGCGTATCGGCGGGCAGGTAGCGCAGGATGAAGCGCGCCACCGCGATATAGGGTTCGTGGCTGTATTGCTCGAAGAACATCCACTGCAGGGCGCGCGCGCGGCCGGCCTTGTCGGCGGGCAGGAGCGGCGTACCCTCGGCCAGGTAGTAGAGGATCGCGTTCGACTCGGGCAGATGGCTGCCGTCCTCGAGCTGCAGGGTGGGCACCTTGCCATTGGGATTGCGCGCAAGGTACTCCCTGGTGCGCGTGCCGCCTTGCGTGGAGTCCACCTCCACCCAGCGGTAAGGCCGCGCGAGCTGCTCCAGCGCCAGCTTCACCTTGTAGCAGTTGCCCGAATCCGCCATGCCGTAGACCGTGAACATCTTCACCTCCAGGTTGCGTGGGCCGCCTGCGCCAGCTCGGCGGCCGAAAGATTGTGGATGCGGCCGTAGCCGGCGACGAAGCGCGCGTCGCGCGGCGCAATGCGCCAGAAAGAGAAGTCCGCAAGCTCGAAGTTCACCGCCTGCGCGGGAAAGCGCGCAATCCAGGCCTGCTTGAGCCTGCCGTCGTCTATCGTTTGCACCGCGTCGCCGCGGATGGTGACGCGCGCGAGAGTGAAGGGGTCCGCGCGGGCGTCGTCGGTCTGCGCCACCGACAGCGCGACGCGCGCGTCCTGCTGCATGTCCTGGGTGTGCCAGGCGAGCCGGCTGACGTGCACGTGGAAGGCGCCGAAATCCGGCGCCGCGAGGAACAGCGTCATGGACGCGAGCGGGGCGCCCTGGCGCAGCGTGCCGAGGTGCGCGATCCGCTCCGCGCGCAGCAGCCGCGCGAGCGCGGCCGTGTCATCCGGGTTCATCAGGACGATTGTAGTATTCTCGCGCCACCGTGCGTTACGAGCTTCTCGTCGGCCTGCGCTACACCCGCGCCAAGCGCCGCAACCACTTCATCAGCTTCATCTCGCTCATTTCCATGGCCGGCCTGGCGCTGGGCGTCGCCGCGCTGATCGTGGTGCTCTCGGTGATGAACGGCTTCCAGACCGAGATCCGCACGCGCATCCTGGGCATCGCCTCGCACGTGCAGATCGCCGATGCGCGCGGCGGGATGGCGGACTGGCAGGGCGTGGCGCGCGCGGCCGCCGCGCATCCCCGCGTGCTGGCGACGGCGCCCTATGTCAGCGGCCAGGGCATGCTCAGTTTCGGCAGGGCGGCGCGCGGCGTGCAGGTGCGCGGCGTGCTGCCAGAGCAGGAATTGCGCGTCACGGACCTCGGCGCGCACATGACGGCGGGCCGGCTCGAGGCGCTGCAGCCGGGGGAGTTCGGCATCGTGCTCGGCGCCGACCTGGCGCGCGCGCTGGGCGCGCTCGCGGGCGACAAGGTGGCCCTCATCATCCCGCAGGGCAACGTCACGCCCGCGGGCGTGGTGCCGCGCCTCAAGCAGTTCACGGTGGTCGGCATCTTCAACGTCGGCTTCAACGAGGCCGACGCCGCGCTGGCGCTGGTGCACCTCAGCGATGCGCAGCGCCTGTACCAGATCGGCGCTGCGGTGTCCGGCGTGCGCCTGAAGCTGGACGACCTGTTCGAGGCGCGCACGGTGGCGCGCGAGGTCGCCGCGAACATGGACCGCGAGCTGTACGCGTACGACTGGACGCGCGCCAACCCGAACCTGTTCCGCGCCATCCAGATCGAAAAACGCATGATGTTCATCATCATGGTGCAGATCATCACCGTCGCCGCGTTCAACGTGGTCTCCACGCTGGTGATGCTGGTCACCGACAAGCAGGCCGACATCGCCATCTTGCGCACGCTCGGCGCGGCGCCCGGATCGGTGATGCAGATCTTCATGGTGCAGGGCGCGGTGATCGGCGTGATCGGCACCCTGCTCGGGGTCGCCGGGGGCGTGGCGCTGGCGCTCAACATCGAAACCGTGGTGCCGGCGCTGGAATCGGTGCTCGGCTTCAAGTTTCTCGCCAAGGACGTGTACATGATTCCCGACCTGCCCGCGCAGGTGGAGGCGTCGGACGTCACCACGATCACCGTGGTTTCGCTGCTGCTGTCCTTTCTCGCCACGCTCTACCCGAGCTGGCGCGCCTCGCGCGTCAATCCGGCGGAGGCGCTGCGCTATGAGTGAGGCGGTGGTGCTGTCCTGCATCGGGCTGAAGAAGACCTACCAGGGCCCGCAGCCGGTGCCGGTGCTGGCGGGGGTGGAGTTCTCCGTGCGCGCGCGCGAGCGCGTGGCGATCATGGGCAAGTCGGGCTCGGGCAAATCGACCCTGCTGCACCTCCTGGGCGGTCTGGACGCGCCGAGCGCGGGCACGGTGAGCGTGCAGGGCCGGCCGTTCAGCGCCATGGGCGAAGCGGAGCGCGGGCGCGTGCGCAACGCGACGCTCGGCTTCGTCTACCAGTTCCACCACCTGCTGCCGGAATTCTCCGCGCTCGAGAACGTCGCCATGCCGCTGTTCATCCGGCGCGTGGACCGGGCGCGGGCGCTGGCGCGGGCGCGCAGCACGCTCGCCGAGATCGGCCTGGGCGAGCGCCTGGAGCACCGGCCGGGCGAGCTCTCGGGCGGCGAGCGACAGCGCGCCGCCTTCGCGCGCGCGCTGGTCACCGAACCCGCCTGCGTGCTGGCCGACGAGCCCACCGGCAACCTGGACACGCA
The DNA here is from genome assembly GCA_031389685.1 of Betaproteobacteria bacterium. Lineage (GTDB taxonomy): Bacteria > Pseudomonadota > Gammaproteobacteria > Burkholderiales > SG8-39 > JAABQT01. Next base: position 7,824 of record JANMSV010000078.1, on the reverse strand, counting down.
TACCGCGGACGAGGTGTTCGAGGCGATGGTGAAGCTCGCCGCGGTGCGCGGCACGGCGTTCGTCATCGTCACCCACGACGCCGCGCTCGCCGCGCGCGCCCAGCGCGTGCTCGAGCTGCGCGACGGTTTGTTGCACGTTAAATAGGCACAGACCCCTTTTTTCGCGCTTTCTGCCTGCGCCGCCAGGCGAGCACCACGTGAATGCGCCAGGCGAGCTGCACTACGACGTAACCCAGCGCCGCGAGCGTCAGCCCGAGCGCCAGCAGCCCGACTGCCAGCGGCTTGCCCAGCGCTAGCGTCCAGTCGGCGAAGCGCGCCATGGAGTCGAAGAAGTGCCCCCAGTCCATCTCGAAGTGCACGACGTTCGCGAATCCGCTGCCGTCGCCGAGCAGCAGGCTGCCGTAGGCGTAGGCGAGCAGGTACAGCGGCACGATGGTGAACGGGTTCGTATAGAACGTCACCAGCAGCGCCACCGGCAGGTTGCGCCGCAGGGGGATGGCGAGCGCGAGCGCCGTGAGCACCTGCAGCGGCCCGGGCACCAGGCCCGCGAACAGCCCGATCGCCACCGCACCCGCCACCGAGTCGCGGTTGAGGTGCCACAGGTTCGGGTGGTGCAGCAGCGTGCCGAACATCGCCACCAGGCGGTTCTCGCGCACGCTGGCGGCGGTGGGCAGGTACTTGCGGAAGAACTTGCGCGGCATCGGGTCATCCGGAGAACGGCCGGAGCGTTGATTTTAGATGACCGGGGCCGCGCTTTCGTTCGCCGTCGGGGTGCTGCTCCTGCAGCAGCAGGCGGGGCTGCCCGCACCCGCATGGCTGGCCTTGCTCCCCTTGTGCGCGGCGCTCGCCGCTTGGCGGCGCGCACTATTGCTGCCCGCGGCCTGCGCGATCGGCTTTCTCTGGGCCGCGGGGTTTGCCCATCTACGGCTTGCCGATCGCCTGCCGCCGGAGCTGGAAGGGCGCGACCTCGAAGTCGCCGGCGTGGTGTCGAGCCTGCCCGCGGCGGGCGAGCGCGCCCTGCGCTTCGAGTTCGAGATCGAGTCCGCGGTTGCGCGCCTGCCGCGAAAGATCCTGCTCGCCTGGTATTTCGATGCGGCGCAAGACGAGGCGCCCGCCTTGCATCCCGGCGAGCGCTGGCTCCTGGTGGTGCGCCTCAAGCGCCCCCACGGCCACGCCAATCCGCACGGCTTCGACTACGAAGCCTGGCTCACCGAGCGTGGCATCGGCGCCACCGGCTACGTGCGCCAGGGCAAGGCGGCGCGCCGCCTGGGCGACCGGAACAGCCTGGCGGACCGCATCGAGCAGGCGCGCGCGGCGGTGCGCGAGCGCTTCGCGCGCGTGCTTGGGGCCACGCCGGCGGCCGGCATCCTCGCCGCGCTCGCCATCGGCGAGCAGCGCGCCATCTCCAACGAGGAATGGCGCTTGTTCAGCCGCACCGGCGTCACCCACCTGATGAGCATCTCCGGGCTGCACGTGACGCTGGTTTCGGGTCTGTTCGCGTGGCTCGCGTCCGCGCTGTGGCGGCGCGTGCCGCGCCTCGTGCTCGCACTGCCCGCGCGCAAGGCGGGCGCCGCGGCGGCGATCGCGGCGGCGCTTGGCTATACGCTCATCGCGGGGTTCGCGGTGCCTGCGCAGCGCACCTTTTACATGGTCACGGTGGTGGCGTTGGCCCTTTGGTGCGGGCGCATCGCCTCGCCGCTGCGCACGCTCGCGCTGGCTCTCGCCACGGTGACGGCGTTGGATCCCTGGGCCGTGCTGCAGGCCGGTTTCTGGCTTTCTTTCGGCGCGGTGGCGCTCATCTTCTACGTGTCGGCGGGCTGGACCCAGGGCGAGCCGCGCCCGCTGCAATGGCTGCGCGTGCAATGGGCGATCACCGTGGGGCTCGCGCCCGCGGCGCTGTTTCTGTTTGCGCAGGTGTCGGTGGCGGGTCCGCTTGCCAACGCGCTCGCCATCCCGCTGGTGTCCGCGGTAATTACGCCGCTCGCACTGCTCGCGGCCCTGGCGCCCGTCGACTCGATTCTGCACTTCGCGCAGTGGCTCACGCAATGGCTGCTCGAATACCTGGAATGGTGCGCGCAGATGCCGGTGGCGGTCTGGCGCCAGCACGTGCCGCCGCTGTGGGCGACGCTACTCGCGCTCGCCGGCGTGGCCTGGCTCCTCCTGCCGCGCGGCTTTCCCTGGCGCGCCTGCGGCGCCGCGCTGATGCTGCCCGCGGTCGCGCTGCCGGCGCCGGCGCCGGCCTCCGGCGAGGCCTGGGTGACGGCATTCGATGTCGGCCAGGGGCTCGCGGTGCTGGTGCGCACGGCGCGCCACGCGCTGCTCTACGACGCGGGCCCCGCCTACGGCATGGACAGCGACAGCGGCGAGCGCATCGTCGTGCCGGCGCTGCGCGCGCTCGGCGTGGCGCGCCTCGATGCGCTGGTGCTCACGCACAATGACAGCGACCACACCGGCGGCGCCTTGTCGGTGCTGGAGAACCTGGAGGTCGGCCGCGTGCTGTCCTCGCTGCCGGAGCACCATCCGGCGCTGGCACTGGCGGGCGCGCCGGCCCGCTGCCTGCGCGGGGACGCGTGGGAGTGGGACGGCGTACGCTTCGAGATCCTGCACCCGCCGCCGGGCAGGACCGCGCGACGGCGCAACGACGAGAGCTGCGTGCTGCGCGTGAGCGCGCAAGCCGCGTCGATGCTGCTCACCGGGGACATCGAGCGTGCCGCCGAGCGCGAGCTGGTCGCGGGCGATGCCCGGCTGCGCGCCGACGCGCTGCTGGTACCGCACCACGGCAGCCGCAGCTCCTCGGGCACGGAATTCCTCGCCGCCGTGCGCCCGCGCATCGCGGTGGTCGCCACCGGCTACCGCAGCCGCTTCGGCCACCCGCATACCGATGTGCTCGAGCGCTACGCGGCCCAGGACATCGTGTTGCTGCGCACCGACCGCGACGGCGCGGTCACCCTGCGCCTCGCGCCGGCGGGCCCGGTCGCCGAGGCCGAGCGCGCGCGCCGCCCGCGCTACTGGCACGTTCCGGCCCCTGGGGCGTAAACTCCCCCGCGCGGGGTTCTCCCGTCCACGCTCAAGGAGGAGTCGTCATGGCAAAGGAATCCACTGCGGTCTACCGCGTTACCGAAGTCATCGGCACCAGCCCGAATTCCTGGGAAGACGCGGCGCGCAACGCCGTGAGAACGGCCGCCAAATCGCTGCGCGACCTGCGCATCGCGGAAGTCACCAAGCTCGACGTCAAGGTCGAGGACGGCAAGGTCACGCAGTTCCGCACGCGGCTGTCGCTGTCGTTCAAGTACGGCGGCTGATGCCGTTCACGGCCGTGGTGCGCGTCACCGGCAGCGCCGGGCGCTTCGAGGAATTCCAGGAGCGCGTGCGCTGGCTGATGGTGCGCGACGCCGACGCCGAGAACTACACCGAGCATCACCGCCCAGGCGAGCTCGAATACCGCTTCGAGCTCGAACGGGGCATCCCGTTTCCCGCGTTCGTCGAAGCGACGCGCGCGTTCGAAGAGCTGCGCGTCGAGGTCGAGTGGGACAAGGACGGCACGCGCGGCGGCGCGGCGATCGAGGCCGGCAAGCTGGTCGAGAAATGGACCGGCGCTAGAGGCACCGCCTGACGGCGACGCCGCGCGGGCGGCGCGTGCAATGCGCCTCCGGCGCGGGCCTGCACCGCGTCGCCTACCTGGAGTGGGGCGATCCCGCCAATCCGCGGGTGCTGGTGTGCGTGCACGGCCTTACGCGTTGCGCGCGCGACTTCGACAACCTGGCGCGAGCGCTCTGCGAGCGCTACCGCGTAGTGTGCCCGGATGTCGCCGGTCGCGGCGACTCCGACTGGCTAGCCGACCCGATGCTCTACGCCATCCCGCAGTACGTCGCCGACATGGTGACGCTGATTGCGCGTTTGGACGTCGAGCAGGTTCACTGGGTCGGCACGTCGCTGGGCGCGCTGATCGGCATGGCGCTCGCGGCGCAAAAAGACTCCCCGGTGTCCAGGCTGGTGCTGAACGACGCCGGACCGGTGATTGCGAAAGTAGCGCTCGAGCGCATCGGCACCTACGTCGGCGCGGCGCCGGTGTTTCCCTCCATCGCCGCCGCGGAGCAGGTGATCCGCGCGGTGGCGGCGCCCTTCGGGCCGCACACGGACGCCGAATGGCGCTTTCTCACCGAGGTGGTGCTGCGGCAGAACGCCGACGGCAGCTACCGCTTCCACTACGACCCGAAAATCGCCGAGCGTTTCCGCAAGGACATGCCGGAAGGCGACCTGGAACTCTGGCCGGTGTGGGATGCGGTGCGCTGCCCGACACTCGTCATTCGCGGTGCGCGGTCGGACCTGCTGTCGAAGGCGACCGCGCAACAGATGACGCAACGCGGGCCGCAGGCGAAGCTGGTGGAATTGCCCGGCATCGGCCATGCGCCGACGCTGATGCACGAGGACCAGATCGCGGTGGTCAGGGACTGGTTCGCGGCGCTTCGCTGAGTTCCGGCAGGGCGCCGGTGCGCTCCCTGCAATTGACGGTGGCAAGGAAGTTCCTTACCATGGCCCGATCCTCCTCCGGGAAGCGGGCCCAATGATCCTCAGCAAGCTGACGAGCAAGGCGCAGACGACAATTCCCCAACCTGTTCGGGCCGCGCTTCGGCTCGAGCCAGGGGACGAACTGCTGTACCAGATCGACGAGGGACGCGTGATCCTCACCAAGGCCGGGCGAGGCGGGGTGACGGACGATCCGTTCCGCGCTTTCAGTGAATGGAGCTCGGACGCCGACACGAAGGCGTATGCCAGGCTTTAGGCGGGGCGACGTCGTCAAGGTACCGTTTCCGTACACCGATCGCGCCACACGCCAGTGGCGGCCGGCGTTGGTGGTGGCCGCGGGGGATCTCGAGGACGCGCACGGCCTGTTGTGGGTGATGATGATCACCAGTGCGGAGAATCGGCACTGGCCGGGTGACGTCGCGATCCGCGATCTTCCGGCCGCGGGCCTCCCGGCGCCATCGGTGGTACGAACGGCAAAGATCGCCACGATCGAGGCTGCCGATGCCGAAAAGCTGGGCCGGGTGCCCACGGCGCTCTTCCGGCAAGTGGCGGACCGGTTGTCCGGAAACCTAGGAAACTAGTTCGGGTCAGGCGCGGCGGTTCGCCGCATCCCAATGCCGCTCGAGGTTGGCGATCAGCGCCGGGCTGAAGTGGCACAGCGCCTGCTCGCGCGCGTACACCGCCATGTAGCGCCGGAAGGTGTCGAGCGGCTCTTCGCCCGCCCGGAACGCACGCCGGTTGCCTGCCGCGCTCACTACACCGGAATTGGTGAGGTGCTCGATGGTGCGCGTGATCGCCTGGTCCATCCCGGTCACTGGCACGATCTCGTCGCAGATCTTGCGCCCTTCGGCGCTCGCGCAATCCAGGCGCCGCTCGGCGAGGATCGCCTGGCGCGCGACGCGCGCGCCGACAAAACGCGGCAGCCTGAGATTCGCCGCGCCGGGGATGATGCCTTCCTTCCTCGCCGGCAGCGTCATGTAGGCGTCCTCGGCGGCGAGCACGTAATCCATGGTGAGGAGGACCTGGCAGTGGCCGCCGATGGCGAAGCGCTCCACCGCCGCCACCCAGGGTTTCTCGATGCAGTCCGTCTCGGGATGCGCGTCGGGCAGCGCGAGGCCGCGGTAGAGCTTGTTGACGAAGCCAAGGTCGCGGATCAGGTACCAGAGGAAGCGGATCCTGCCCTGGTAGAGGTGCGTGAGGTTGATGCCGGCGCCGAACACGCGCTGACCGGCATGCTTGGGATGCTCGACCGGGCCGCCGCGCAGCACGCAGAGCTCGGATTTCCTGTCCAGCAGCGCCACGTCCACCGCGATCTCCATGCCCCCGAGCGTGGATTCGTCCTCGGCATTGAGATATCTGGGATTGCGCATGGTGAGCACCGTGGCCTTGCCCTGGCGCTTGAGGTGGGCGCCGCCGAGCTCCAGTTCGCCCTTGGCTTCGTAGGTGGCAAGATGCGCGCGCGCGTCGGCGCGCGGCAGGAGCATGGCATGGCACAAGTGGGTGCCCGAGGCGGGATCCGACAGGATTGCCGACAGGAACGCCCCCTGGGCCTTCTCCAGGCCCTGCTTGTCGCGTTGCGCGCGGCTCGCCTCCGCCGCGAGCTCCTGTGCCCCGGGCACCAGGCCGGGAAAGCGCTCCGCTGCCTGGCGGCACAGCTCGTCCACGCGCACGAAGCGCGTGCGCCCGGCGGTGAGCGCGTCGTAGGCGGCGAGCGGGTTCTGGGCCATGTACGCAGTCTACCGAACCGCGCTGCGTCCGCCATGGCGCCGCTGCTACCATTCGATTTCCAACCGGGAGCCACGAGTGAAAGACTTCACCCCCACCGCGCGCACCAGGATCAAGCGCCTGCCCAAGCGCGCGCGTTACGACCGCGACACCGTGTATTCGATCCTCGACGCCGGTTTCATCTGCCACGTCGGCTACGTCATCGACCAGCACCCCTACGTCACGCCGACCGCCTACTGGCGCGAGGGCGATGCCGTGTATTGGCACGGTTCCTCCAAGAGCCGCATGCTGGTGGCGCTGGAAAAAAGCCCGCGCGTGTGCCTGACGGTGATGCATCTGGATGCCTTGGTCGTGGCGCGCTCGGGCTTTCACAAGTCGATCAACTACCGCTCGGTGATGATCTTCGGCAAGCCCACCAAGGTGACCGAGCCGGAAGAAAAGCTCGCCAAGATGCAAGCCTTCGTCGAGCGCCTGTATCCCGGGCGCTGGCCCGAGCTGCGGCCGGTGAACAAGCAGGAGCTCAAGGCGACCACGGTGCTCGGCATGCACATCGAGGAAGCGGTGGCGAAGGTGCGCACCGGGCCTCCCGTGGACGACGAGGAGGACTACGCGCTGCCGATCTGGGCGGGATTGGTGCCGATCCGGCAGGTGGCCGGGCAACCGGTGGATGACGGGCGCGTGGCGCAGGGCGCGCCCGGCGCGCCGCGCGTCAGGCTTTAGCCCGGCGCAAGGCGCTCGTCACCAGCGCCTTGATCATACGGCGCACACGGCTTGCGCTTTCCTGAACGTTGCAAACGCGGCTCCCCCGGGCTGATCGCGCGCGACGCCTGAGGAGAACGGGCGGCCCCTTCCTACCCGGCACTGTCCGCCGGCCGGCAACCAACCCAACAGGTGGAAACAAACATGCCGCGTATCAAATCAAGCCGTCTTGGACCGGCCAGGCGTAACATCAATGGCTTGTGGCAACGCGTGGCGGGCGCCACGTGCAACCTGAGTCCTAGGAGGGAAAGAGCATGGACCACAAAAGCGTTTTTCTCGCGATCGCTGCGCTCGCCGTGGCCGGCGCGGGGTTCAGCGCCGCGGTACGCGCCGACGAAACTTGCAACTCGCCGTACATCTCCAAGCTGATCAAGGGACAGGAGGACTACGTCTACGTCTGGACGCTTGGCGTGGAGGGGCTGGGAGACGGCTCCGACAAGCTCGTCACGGTGGATGTGAATCCGAAGTCGAAGCGCTACGGCAAGGTCCTCCACTCGGTCTCCACCGGTGCGCGGGCCGAGGCGCATCACATGGGATTCACCGACGACCGCCGCCAGATCTGGGCGGGCGGGCTGTCGGAAAACCGGATCTGGGTCTTCGATATCGCGACCGATCCCGCGCAGCCGAAGCTGGTGCGGACCATCGGCGATCTGGGGGAGAAGTCCGGCTATCTCGGCCCGCACACCTATTACGCGCTCCCCGGGCGGATGCTCGTGCAGGTGCTGTCGAACACCAAGGACAAGGGCGGCGTGACCGGCATGGTGCTGTACAACAACAAGGGCAAGCACCTCGCCTCCTACGCGATGCCGACGG
>JANMSV010000128.1:0-6689 GCA_031389685.1 Betaproteobacteria bacterium | reverse complement strand
GGCCACGGCAGGCCGTAGTAGTCGCCGGTCAGGTCGTAACCGGTCTTCGCGTCCTTGCCTCCCTTGGCCTTGAGCGTCTTCACGTCGAACTGGTGCATGTTGCGCATGTGCGCCTGCAGGCGCTCGGGCGACTGGCCGGTGTAGCCGATGGTCCACGCCCCGGCGTTGATCTCGTTGCGCAGGGTGTCTTCCATCGACGGCTCGTCGCGCCCCTTGGCCTTCACCAGGCGGAGGTTCTGCTTGCCGTCCCTCTTGCCGAGGAACTGGTCGGCGAAGCCCAGCTTCTGCGCCAGCTGGTACATCACCATCTGGTCGGTGCGCGACTCGAACAGCGGGTCGATCACCTTCTCGCGCCACTGGAGCGAACGGTTGGAGGCGGTGACCGAGCCTTCGGTCTCCAGTTGCGTGGCGATCGGCAGCAGGTAGGCGCCGTCCTTGCGCACCTTGGCGAACATCGCCGCCGAAGCCGACGGATACGGATCCAGCACCACCATCAGGTCGAGCTTCTTCATCGCCTCGAGCATTTCCAGCCCCCGCGACTGGCTGTTGGGCGCATGGCCCCAGAAGAAAATGGCGCGCAGGTTCGGACCCTGGTCGATCGCCTCGTTCTTCTCCGTCACGCCGTCGATCCAGCGCGACACGGTCATGCCGGGTTTTCCCTGCATGCCGGGCGCATAACGCTCGGCGATCCACTTCGGATCCACGTTCCAGACCCGCGACCAGTGCGCCCAGGATCCGGGCACCGCGACCGGGTAATAGCCGGGGAGCGTATCCGGGTTGGGGCCGATATCGGTCGCGCCCTGCACGTTGTCGTGGCCGCGGTAGATGTTGCAGCCGCCGCCCGAGCGCCCGACATTGCCAAGCGCGAGCATCAGGATGTTCGACGCGCGCACAATGGCGTTTGCATTGTTGTGCTGCGTCTGCCCCATCGCCCAGATGATGAATCCCGGACGGTTCTCGGCCAGCGTCTTGGCGACGTTGGCGATCTCGGCTTCGCTGCAGCCGGTGGCTTCCGTGACCTTGTCGGGCGTCCACTTGGCCATCACTTCCTTCTTCACTTCGTCCATGCCGTAGACGCGGTCGTGTATGTACTGCTTGTCCTCCCAGCCGTTCTTGAAGATGTGGTGCAGGATGCCGAAGATGAATGGGATATCGCTGCCCGAGCGCAGGCGTACGTAAGTGTCGGCCTTCGCAGCGGTGCGCGTATAGCGCGGATCGGCGACGATCACCTTGCAGCCGTTCTCCTTGGCATGCAGCGTATGCAGCATCGACACCGGGTGCGCCTCGGCGGCATTCGAGCCAAGGAACAACAGCGACTTGGAGTTCTGCTCGTCGTTGTAAGAGTTGGTCATCGCGCCATAACCCCAGGTCTGGGCGACGCCGGCGACGGTGGTCGAGTGGCAGATGCGCGCCTGGTGGTCGCAGTTGTTGCTGCCCCACAGCGAGACCCACTTGCGCAATAGGTACGCCTGCTCGTTGTTGTGCTTGGAGGAGCCGACCACGAACAGTGCGTCCGGGCCGCCCTTTTCCTTGTCGTTGCGGATCTCGAGCAGCTTCTTCGAGATCTCGTCGTAAGCCTGGTCCCAGGAGATCTTCTTCCACTTGCCACCCTCGAGCTTCACCGGATGCTTGAGGCGGTGCGAGTCGTGGGTGATGCCGTGCTCGCGGATCGAGGCGCCCTTGGCGCAGTGCGCGCCGAGGTTGAGCGGGGAATCGAACACCGGCTCCTGGCGCACCCACACCCCGTTTTCGACCACCGCGTCGACGGCGCAGCCGACCGAGCAATGCGTGCAGACCGTGCGCTTGACCTCGATCTTGCCGCCCGCGGACTTCGCGTCGGCCCGCGCCTCGCCGATCATGTGGAACGGCAGTTGCGAGGCGACGGCGCCGGCGCCGAGCGTGACGCCCGAACGGCGCAGGAAGGCGCGGCGGTCCATGGTCTTCGGCAGCACTCCCGACAGGCCGCGCGCGAGGCGCGACTGGGACACGGCACCGGAGGCGGATTTTCTGCTGAGCAGCATGGCGGCCTCCTCAGACCTTGGCGGTGCGGTAGTAGTTGCGGATATGCGCGGACTCGGCATAGCCGGCGCCTGTGCGCTTCGATTTGTCGGGCGCCGCCGCGGTGGGCACCTTCTGCGCCACGACCGCCGCCGCGGTGGCCGCGCCACCTGCCGTCACTGCCAAGAGGAAATTCCTGCGGGATTTTCTGGACGCTGCGTCGGACATGACTGCCTCCTTATCCAGGGCCGTTCTTATAAATTTTCAGATTTGCGAAACCTGTGCAAAGTTACCCCTAAACCACCTATGAATCAATGTGCATGGTTTGGACAACGGGAACCGATCCCAACGTCGCCGCAGGTAAACGAACTTCGATGAGAATGCCTCTCAGCTGGGCCCGTCAGTCGATGTCGAAGGCTTTGTGCTCGACGTCCAGCAGCGCCTGCAGCAGCTTCGCCGGATGGCGGTAAAACTTTGCGTTGTCGCAAGCGCTTACCGCAGTGCACAAACGCGAACCGCCGGTGTACAGGTACTCGAGGAAGAACTGCCGTTGCGCTTGCAGCGTTGCCTTTCGTCCGACAATGAGCCAGCGCATGGTTTCGCAAAGCGCCGACACGTGGTCTTCGGGCTCCACTGCTTCCTCGCGCCTGGCGAGGCCCCAGTCGGCGAGTTGGCCGCGCAGGCGCGCGAGCGGGCTGTCGCTTTCTGAACGCACCAGGTAGGCCGACAGGTAGGGCGTCACCTCCGACTTGCCCACCCCCACGAAGAGCTGCAGGTGCTCCTCTTCAAGCCGCGCGGGAAACGCGCTGCCGCAGGCTTCGACGAGTTCCGCCCAGGCAGCCTTGAGCGCCTTGCCTTCCGCTGTGAGCGGCTCGCCGTCGTCCGGCGGGGGCGAGGCGAGGCGCAGTTCGCTGATCAGGTTGGCGTCCGGCGGCGCGTAGAACAGGCGCGCGAGCAGCCCGTAGAGATCGGCACGCGCCTGGTCCTCGGCAGACACCGGCGGCACCAACTGCGTCGCGACGCCCTCGCTCATTTGCGGTAATCGTGGATGCTGGGCTCGTCCTTGGCGTTCATCATGTCCACCACGCGGCAGTCGGCGCACATCTGCAGGCGCTTGAGCGCCCCTCCGCCGGCGAACATCGAGTGGCCGCCGACTTTGACCAGCATCGAATCGATCATCGCCCTGGTGCCGAACGGCTTGCTGCAGCGCACGCAATTGAAAGGCTCCGCTTCGTTCAACGTCACCGGGTTCTTCGCCTGCGCGCCGAGCAGCAGCCGCGGCACCAGCCGGATCGCGTCCTCGGGGCAGGTGTCGGCGCACAGCCCGCATTGCACGCAGTTGCGTTCGATGAAGCGCAGCCGCGGGTAGTCCGGCGAGTCGAGCAGCGCCGCTGCCGGGCAGGCGCCGATGCAGGCCTTGCACAAGGTGCAGGTGTCCTTGTTCACGAGGAGCGCGCCGAACGGCGCGCCGGCGGGCAGCGCGATCTCTTCCGGGGCCTGCTTCGCGTGCCTGGCCAGGTGGTCGAGGATGAAATCGAGCGAAGTGCGCTTCTCGGCGGACAGGTTGTAGGTCGCCGGCTGCGCCGGTGCCGCGGCAGGCTGCATTCCCCACAGCCGCGCCTCGAGCGCGCTCTCCTCGATCAGCGCAAAGTGTTCCCCCGCATAGCCAAGCCCATGGAGGATCGCTTCGGCGAATCCCGTCTGTTGTTTGAGCGCGGCGGCATAGGTGTCCGCGGTCTTCTCCGTCGTCACGAGGCAGACCTGGCTCGCGCCGTAGGCGATCGCGCCGAGCATCAGGTCGATGCCGATCGAGGCTACGTGGAAGCACTCGACCGGGACCACGCGCGCCGGCAACCCCTTGCCGCGCCGGCCGAGTTCGAGCACCGCCTTGCGCCCTTCGCCCGCGTCGTGGAACAACAGGCAGGCGTCCTTGCCGCCCGCATCGCGATAGGTATTGAGCAGCGCCTTGAGGCGTGCACCCACGTCTGGAACGCGCGGGGTGGCGTAGGTCATGGCGCCCGAGGGGCACACGGTAGCGCAGCCGCCGCAGCCGGCACAGGTGTGCGGCTCCACCCTGACCTTGTCGCCGTCTGCCGTGATGGCGCCACTCGAGCAGACGTCCAGGCACAGGTCGCAACCCTTGCGCCCGGAGCGGCTGTGCGCGCAGATGCGCGGCTCGTAAGCGACGAAGCGCGGCTTCTCGAACTCGCCGACCAGCGCCGCCAGCGCCTGCGCGGCAAGCGCCTGCTCGAGCGGATCGGCGCCCGGCGCGGCGTAACCCTGCGGAAATTCGGACAGTCGGATCAGCGGCTGGCGCGAGAGATCGAGCACCAGGTCGAAGACTTCCTTGCGCGGCGCAACCGCGCGCGCGAAGTCAATCGCCCCGATCGCGCCGCAGGCCTTGACGCATTCGCGGTGCGCCTTGCACTTGTCCATGTCGATCTGGTAGCTGTAGTCGATCGCCTGCTCGGGGCAAGCGCGGATGCAGGCGTTGCAGCGCGTGCAGGTCTCCAGGTCGATCGGGTTTTGCTGCGTCCACTCGATTTCGAAGGCGCCAAGCCAGCCGGCCAGGCGCTCCACCTTGCCGGACCACACCGGGTACCTGCGCTCGAGGGGCAGCTCGCCGCCGCGCGCATCCGTGATCAGCACGTTCACTTCCAGCGTCGCGCACAGGCGCTCCGCCCAATCGAGCGCCGGTGCCGCCGGGCCGACGATCAGCAGCTGGCCGCCGGACTTGAAGCTCACCGCCGGCACCGGTTCCGCATCCGGCAGCGCCGCCATCGCGATCAGCGCCGCGATCTTGGGCAGTGCCTGAGCGCCCTCGCCCGACCAGCCGGCCTGCTCGCGCAGGTTGACGAACTTGAGCGCCGGGCGCGCGCCGGCGGCCTCGGCGATCTCGCTGAACAGGGGTGCCTCCTGCGTGCACGCGACGATTACGTCCGCGTCGCCGAGCGCCGCCTGGTAGGCGGCCGCGTCCTTGCGGCACAGCTCGCTGTGCACCTGGATCGGCTCGCCCGCTTTCAGCGCCGCCGCAAGCGCGCGGCCGTCGATGGCGACGGTCTTGTTGCAGCTGCAGACCTTAAGCGTCTTGCCTTGCAGGGTCATCGTCTTCCTTTGGTTTTTCTGCCTCAGCGGCCACCTGCTGCGCCGCGTCCTTCAACTTCTGCTCTTCCTCTTCCCGGAACAGCACGGTGCGCGCCTGGTTCAGCGTCTTCAGCAGTTCCTCGGAAATCGGATCGCCGCCCGTCCAGTCGCCCGAGTAGGCCTCGTTCAGGTCGGGCACGTTGAAATGCGGGTCCGCGAACAGCTTCTTCAGCGCCACGCGGCGCAGCGCGTCAGTCACCTTGGGGTGCATGAACGGCGCGAAATCCGAGTCAGGCGTCAGGCCTTCCACCGGCGGCAGGACCGGCGCCGGCGCCTCGTCAGGCTTATCCGGCAGCGGTTCCTCGCGCGCCTGCTCCTGCTTCAGCCGCGACCAGCGCGAGAGGAAGGCTTCCTTGTCCTCGGCGGCCATCAGCCGGCGCGGTTCTTGGGATGCACGAAGGAGCGCGGCTTGATGCGCTTCTTCGGTTCGGGCCGGTAGTTCTGTTCCACGTACTCGCCCACCCAGGCGTACACCTCGGCAGGCATGGAAACGCCGTCCACGCTGTTCCCGCCGTCGAGCCAGCGCCCGCCCTCGTTGTAGCTTGCCGTGACATCAAGCGGCAGTCCGGCTTCGCCTTCCATCCGCCACAGGACGAACACGCGCGCCCCGGGCACCGACACATTGAGGTAGTAACCCTCCGTCTCATCGCGATGCAGCACCAGTTCGAAGCCCGGGTGCAGCCACTGCTGCACGCCTCCTTCGTCCACCAGCAGGCGCGGCGCGCCTTTCGGCTCCACGCTCGGAATGATGCTGCGCGGTTCCCAGGCCTCGCTCTGCCAGCGGTTGTTCAGCTGGCGTCGCTGCATCACTACGGCCACTGGAAACCTCGGTTTTTCCATCCCGGGAACTATAGCTCATATCCCCCCGCCTGCTATGATCCAAGGTCGAGAAACACCATGATGCAAAAGGTTTTTCCCATCCGTTCGGCAAACGCTCCCGCTCCGGCATACGACGGAACGGCGCTCGCGGATACGCTCGGCCGCGGGCTGCGCGACCTGCGCATCTCGGTCACCGACCGCTGCAACTTCCGCTGCGTGTACTGCATGCCGCGCGAGGTGTTCGACCACGACTTCAAGTTCGTTGCGCACGAGGAGGTACTGTCCTTCGAGGAGATCGCACGCATGGCGCGCATCTTCGCCGGCCTGGGCGTGAAGAAAGTGCGCCTGACCGGGGGCGAGCCGCTGGTGCGCCGCGACCTGCATCGACTGGTGGCGATGCTCGCCGAAATCCCGGACCTCGACTTGACGCTCACCACTAACGGGTCGCTCCTGCCCAAGCAGGCGGCAGCGCTGGCGCGCGCCGGCCTGAAGCGCGTCACGGTGAGCCTTGACTCGCTCGACGACGCCACCTTCCGCGCAATCAACGACGCCGATTTCCCGGTGGCCCGCGTCATCGAGGGCATCGGTGCGGCCGCCGCCGCAGGCATGGCGCCGATCAAGATCAACATGGTGGTGAAGCGGGGCGTGAACGACGCCCACGTGCTGGCGATGGCGGAGCGCTGGCGCGGCACCGGCCATATCGTGCGCTTCATCGAGTACATGGACGT
>JANMSV010000033.1:0-11754 GCA_031389685.1 Betaproteobacteria bacterium | reverse complement strand
CTGGCGGTAGTAGTCGAAGAACAGCGTTTCCGCGCAGCGCTTGCCCTCGTCGTAGCACGAGCGCGGGCCGATCGGGTTCACGCGGCCCCAGTAGGACTCGGGCTGCGGGTGCACTTCCGGGTCGCCATACACTTCGGAGGTCGAGGCCTGCAGGATGCGCGCGCGCGTGCGCTTGGCCAGGCCCAGCATGTTGATCGCGCCGTGCACGCTGGTCTTGGTGGTCTGCACCGGATCGCGCTGGTAGTGGATCGGCGAGGCGGGACAGGCGAGGTTGTAGATCTGGTTCACTTCCACGTACAGCGGGAAGGTCACGTCGTGGCGCAGGAGCTCGAAATTCGACTTGTCGAGCAGGTGCTGGATGTTGTCCTTGCCGCTGGTGTAGAAGTTGTCCACGCACAGCACGTCGTGCCCCTGCCCTACGAGCAGCTCGCACAGGTGCGAGCCGAGGAAGCCGGCGCCGCCGGTGACCAGGATCTTGTGCATGGAGCCGCATTCTACCCGCGGGTTAAACTGGCGCCGGATGAGCGCGTATCGCCTGTGCGTCGCCCCGATGATGGACTGGACCGACCGGCACTGCCGGTACTTCCTGCGCCAGCTGTCCTCGCACGCGCGCCTTTATACCGAGATGATCACCACCGGCGCGCTGGTGCATGGCGACGTCGGGCGGCACCTGGAGTTCAGTCCGCAGGAGCATCCGGTCGCCGCGCAACTGGGCGGGAGCGAGCCCTCGGAACTGGCGCATTGCGCGCGGCTGGTGGAACAGTATGGCTATGACGAAGTCAACCTGAATTGCGGCTGCCCCAGCGAACGCGTGCAGCGCGGGGCGTTTGGGGCGTGCCTGATGGCGGAGCCGGAATTGGTGGCCGACTGTGTTCGCGCCATGCGAGAGTCGGTTTCGATCCCGGTCACGATAAAGCACCGGACCGGGATCGATCGGATAGAAACCTACGAGTTCCTCGCCCGATTCGTGGCGACCGTCGCGGAGGCCGGCTGCAACACTTTCATCGTCCATGCCCGCAACGCGGTCCTGAAGGGGCTGTCCCCGAAGGAAAACCGCGAGGTCCCGCCCCTCAAGTACCAGTACGTCTACAAGCTCAAACAGGATTTTCCGCAATTGGAGATCGTGATCAACGGCGGCATCACCAACTGGAAGCAGGTCGACGCCCACCTGGACAAGGTGGACGGCGTAATGCTGGGCCGCGCCGCGTATCACGACAGCTGGCTGCTCGCCGACCCCGGCAGGACGCGCGCCGAAGTGGTGCGGGCCATGGCGCGCTATGCCGCCGGCCAGGCCTCCTTGCGCCACGTCGCGCGGCACATGCTCGGCCTGTACCACGGCCACCCGCGCGCGCGCCTCTGGCGGCGCATGCTGTCCGACCCCGCCCGCCTTGCGCTGAACGACCCGCGCTTGCTGCTGGAAGCGCTTGAAGCAGTAGAATCCGGTCGTCAGGAGACCCCCCATGAGCGCCGTCCTCAAGCCGAAGAACTCCAAGCCCGTCCGTGAGCGCGTCAGCCGCGAGGAATGGCAGATGCGCACAGATCTCGCCACCGCCTACCAGTTGGCGGCCCTGTTCAAGTGGACCGACCTGATCTACACGCATTTCTCGGCGCGCGTGCCGGGCAGCGAGGATTTCCTCATCAATGCCTACGGGCTGATGTTCGACGAGATCACCGCTTCCAACCTGGTGCGCATCGACCAGCAGGGCAAGGTGATCGACGATCCCCTGGACCTGGGCTACAACGAGGCCGGCTTCGTGATCCACGGCTGCGTGCATGAGGCGCGCCCGGAGATCAACTGCGTGATCCACACGCACACCCGCGCCGGTGTTGCCGTGTCGGCGATGAAATGCGGCCTCCTGCCGATCAGCCAGCACGCGATGCGCGTGCAGCAGCAGTGCGCCTATCACGATTACGAGGGAATCGCGCTCAACATGGACGAGCGCGCGCGCATGGCTACCAGTGTCGGCAAAAAATCCAAGGTGATGATCCTGCGCAACCACGGCCTGCTCACGCTCGGCGAGACGGTGCGCGAGGCCTTCGAACTGATGTACTACCTGGACTGCGCCTGCCAGATCCAGGTCGACGCCCTGTCCGGCGGCGCGGACAACGTGCTGCAGATGTCGCAGGGCGCGGCGGACACGGCGGCCGCGCAGTTTGACCGCCCCGACCGGCCCTCCACGCACAAGGACTGGCCGGCGCTGCTGCGCCTGCTCGAGCGCCGCGGCATCGACTACCAGGGTTAGCGCGCCGTAGCGCTCACGCGAGCGCCTGCACGAATCGCCCCAGCGCCGCAAGTGTCGCCTCCGGCTGGTCGCGGAACGGCGCGTGGCCGCAGTCCTTCAGCTTCAGAAACTCGCAGGGGCCGTGCACGCCGCGCCGGATCGCCTCGAGCTGCGCCATGGTGCCGTATTCGTCGTCCTCGCCCTGGATCGCGAGCAGCGGGCAGCCGATGCCGGGCAGGTACGCCTCGATGTTCCATTGCAGGAACTGCGGATCGAGCCAAACGTCGGCCCACAGGTAGAACGTCTTGCGCGCGTCGCGGTGGTACTTGCCGAGGCGCTCGGGCAGATCCGTGGTCTCGAAAGCCTGCTTCGCTTTCTCGATGGAAGCGACGCAGATGGGTTCGACGCACACATGCGGCGCCATCACCGCCACGCCGCGCACCGCGTGCCCTGCACCGGCGTGGATCATGGCGATGGAGGCGCCGTCCGAATGGCCGATGAGGATCGGTCGCTCGATGCGCAGCGCGGCAAGCAGCGGCGGCAGGAAATCGAGCGCCTCTTCGTGCATGAAGCGTACGCCGCGCCGCGCTTCGGCCAGCACCGCGGAGCCGCCATAGCCGTAGCGGCTGTAGAGCAGTGCGCGGCAGCCCGTGGACTTGACCACCCGCAGGGGAAAATCGCGCCATTGGCCGATCGAGCCCAGCCCCTCATGCAGGAACACGAGCGTCGGCTTGCCGGGTTCGGCGGCGTCGATCCATTCGTACTCGATCGAGCGCCCGGCGCAGGTCAGGAAAGGCACGCAATCAATTTAGCATGCAGGCGACAATCGCCCGGTGTGCGTTTCACCGCCTTGTCCTCTAGAGCGTCATCGGCCGCCAGTAGCCCGTGAGCTCGAGGTAGCCGCGGCCGACTTCCCGGTTCGAATGCAGCACCCGCACCGCGCCTTCCCAGTAGATCGTTCCCGCGCTGCTCCTTGCGTCGAGCTCCTGATCGTCCATCAAAGGCACCAGGTCGTATTCGCCCCCCTGGATCGCGACGCGCATCTGCACCGGGTACTCGACCCCGGTGCGCGGCGAGCGCCAGGTTCTTTGCGGCGTGAACGCCACGCCGGGCGGTGCATAGTGCACGCCGCCCAGCCGGTCGCGGATGCGAAACGCGGTGAGCGCCGTCCCGTCCGCGAGATTGAGGCCGCACCAGTCCCAGCCCGAGGCCTCGGGCGCGAGGTACTGGCTCGACCATTCGTGGTCGAGCCAGCCGATCCCGCGCAGCGCCTCGCCATTCAGCGTGCCGGTGGCCGCCAGTTGCGGCCGGCTGTAGTAGTAGCTTGCTTCCTCGGGGCGATGGCCCTTGCGGCTGAACCCCTCCTCCCCTTGCAGGAGCGGAGCGCGCGGCGCCTCAAGCGCAAGCTCGAGCGCGAAATCGCGCGCCGCAATCCTCGCGCGGTAGGTATCGCGCTCCAGCGTCATGCGCCAACCATCGATCCACACGTCGGTCGAGCGCGTGGCCGCGCCGGCGAGGCCAAAGGCCGCGCGCGCCGCGCGCTGGTCATGGCGCAGCCGCCCGTGCCGCGGGTCCGCGATCGCCGCATGGGCCAGCAGGATCTGGTGCGGCGCGAAGCGGCTCGGGTTCGCGCTCTCGTGCGGCGGCCGCGCGCGGAAAAACGTCACCTGGAAACCCAGCGGATCGCCGCCGCGCTGCAGCCAGCCGGTCACGTACCACCATTCGCTGCGGTACTCGGGGTGCGCGCCGTGGTCGCGGGGAAAGCGCAGCCGGGTGCCTCGCCTCACCGGCGGGTAGCTGACTTCGCCGGCACGTGCGAGCGGCGCGGCGAGCATGGCGAGGAGAAAGCTGCGTCTTCTCACCAGTCCTCTTTCACCGCGCGCACCGGCGCCATGCCCATCGCTTCGCGCCCCGACAGCCAGGCGGTGAGCATTGCCAGCGCCAGCAGCACCAGCGTGAGCACGAATAAAAAGCCGTACGGCGGATGCAGGTCCATGCTCCAGTTGAAGGACTGGCGGTTGACGACGTAGATCAGCACCAGGCTGATCGCCGCGCCCAGCACCAGCCCGGCCAGCGTGCCGAGCAGCGCGAGCAGGCCCCCTTCGGCCGCGAGCATCACGCCGATTTCCCTGCGCGTCATGCCGAGGTGGCGCAGCACGCCGAATTCGCGGCGCCGCGCGAGCACGATGGCGCCCAGGCTGGAGGACAGGCCGAACAGGCCGACCAGCACGGCCACCGCTTCCATGGCGTAGGTGACGGCAAAGCTGCGATCGAAAATGGAAAGCGAGGCCGCGCGGATATCGCCGGGTGCGCTGAACGCCAGGTGCTCGCCGCCGCGCAGGCGCCGGATGGCGCGCTCGGCGTCCGCCGGGCGCGCCCCGGGTGCAAGCCAGAGCGCGGCGTCGTTGGCGCGCGCATCCCCCGAGAGCGCCGCGTACGTCGGACGCTCGATGACGATGGCGCCATGCTGGCGCGCATAGTCCCGCCAGATGCCCGCGACGACGAACTCGTGGTTCTTACCGCCGAGCGGCAGCGCCATCCGTTGCCCCGGCCGGTGGCCGTAGAGTTCCGCCACTGCCTCGCTCACCCAGGCGGGCGGCGGATCGCCCGGTCTGCGCTCGTAACGCGCGCCGGCGAGCGGCAGCCCCGCGGCGAGTCCCGCGGCGGGCACGTCGCGCGCGAGCAACGCCACCGCGGGGCGCGCCGGGTCGAGCATCACGCGCGCGCTGCGCAGGAATTCGGCGCGCGACACCTGCGGCAGGCGCCGCACGCGCTCCTCGAAGCGCGGCTCGAGGAACGCCGTCTCGCCCGCGTGCGTCGTGCGCAGGTACAGCTCGGCCGGGAGCAGCGTATCCAGCCAGTGATCCACGGACGTGCGGAACGACGCCACCATGATGGCCATCGCCACCATGAGCGAGAAGCTGGCGACGATGGCGGCCAGGCTCACCATGGCCTGGCCGGGCGTGCCGCGCAATTGCGCAAGGGCGAGCGCGAGCGGCGGGCGCCGGCCCAAAGGCAGCGCCCGGAACACGCGCTGCTGCAGCAGCGGCATGAGCAGGATGCCGCCCACCAGGAGGCAGCCGATGGCGAGGTAGCCGAACAGCGGGATGCCTTGCACCGCGGGCAGAAACGCGAGCAGCAGGCCGGCTGCGAGCAGCGCGAGGCCGGGTCGCAACGACAGGGCGCGCGAAAACAAGCGCTGTTCGTCCCCCGCCTTCAAGGCCTGCGCGGGCGGCGTGCGCGCCGCTTCCAGCGCGGGCAAAGTCGCGCCCGCCAGCGCCACGGCGACACCCGCGCCGAAATACGCGAGGGCGGCACCGGGCGAAAAAGCAATCTCCGGCGCGAGGCCGCTGAACAGGCCGGCGCCCAGATCGCCACCAGAAGCACGCACCGCAAGCACGGCAAAGGCGTAGCCCAGCGCGAGGCCGAGCATCGCGCCCACGGCGCCCACCAGCGCGGCTTCGGTGAGCACCAGGCCCGCCAGTCCGCGGCGTTCCAGGCCGAGCACGCGCAGCAGCGCATGCTCTGCGCGCCGCCGCGCCACCTCCAGCGCCTGCGCCGAAAACACGAGGAAGCCGCCCGTGAACAGCGCCACCAGTGCGAGCACGTTCAAGTTGACGCGGTAGGCCCGCGACAGCGCGGCGCCGCTTTCCAGCGCGGTCTCGACGTTCGCCACGTGCGCGCCTGCGGGCAGCAACGCGGCAATGCGTTCGCGCATCGCCTGCGTGTCCGTCCCCGGCGCAAGGCGCAGGCCGACGCGGTTCAGCGTGCCGAGGCGCCCGAGCCGCCATTGCACCGTGGCGATGTCGGCCAGCGCCGCCACCCCGTGCAGACTGGCCCCGGGCAGCGTGCCCGCGACTTCGAGCGCCACCGGCGCCAGGCCGATGAGCAGCTGCAGCTTGCCGCCCATGCCCAGGCGCAGGCGCTCGGCCGCCGCCGCCGAAAGCAGCACCGTATCCGGCCGCAGCAACTCGGCCATGTACTGCGGCTGGTGCGCGAACAGTTGCGGCTGCAGCTGCGCGGCGCGCAGCGGATCGAGGCCGACGATGCGGATCGAGCCGCCCTCCACCAGCCCCGCGTCCACCTCGAGCACCGGGCTTGCCGCCGCGACGCCGGGGAGTTTCGCCAGCGCGGCGTAGACCGTCTCCGGAAAACCGGCGCGCCCCCCGCGCACCTCGAGATCGGCCTCGCCGGCAATGGCGCGCACGCCGGCGGCGAGATCCTCCGCCGCGGCGCGATTGACCAGCTGCACGCCAAAGCCCAGCGCCACCCCGAGCGCCACGCCGGCCACCGAAAGCAGCGTGCGCGCACGCCGATGCGCGAAGCGGGCGTTGAGGGCGAGGAAGAGGCGAATGCATCGAGTATAGCGGTTAGAATTCAGCGCACCATGGCCGCAGTCGCGACGCGATTGGAGTCCGAATGGCGGCGCGAGATCCTCACGCGCAGCCCGGCGATGGAGCGCTTGCTGGCGCATGCGCGCCTGGCGGCGGCGAGCGATGCCAACGTGCTCATCCAGGGCGCCAGCGGCAGCGGCAAGGAATTGCTCGCGCGCGCCATCCACACCGCGAGCACACGCTTCGGCCGTCCCTGGGTGATGCTCCATTGCGGCGCGTTGCCCGAGCCGCTGCTCGAATCCGAGCTGTTCGGGCACGTGAAAGGCGCTTTCCCCGGCGCGATGCACGAGCACCAGGGGATGATCCAGTCTGCGCAGGGCGGCACGCTGTTTCTCGACGAGATCGGCGACATGCCGCGGGCGTTGCAGGTCAAGCTGCTGCGCGCGCTGCAAGAGCGCCAGGCGCGCCCGGTCGGCGCGACCAAAACCGACGGCGTCAATGTACGCGTGGTCTCGGCCACGCATCGCGACCTGCGCGAGGAGATTGCCGCCGGGCGCTTTCGCGAGGACCTGTACTACCGCCTGAACGTGGTGAAGTTCGAGCTGCCGCCGCTGTGCGCGCGGCGTGAGGACATCCCGCTGCTCGCCGCGCACTTCCTCGGCAAGCTTGCGACGCGCTACGGCAAGCCGGTCAAAGGCATCACCCCGGAGGCGCTCGGCCTGCTCGGCACCGCGCCCTGGCCGGGCAACGTGCGCCAGTTGCACGAGGTGATCGAACAATGCGTCCGGCTGTGCACCGGCAATCTCCTCGCGGCGGCGGCGGTGGAGCGCGCGCTTGCCGCGCCGGGGGACGATTTCGCAGCCTTCGACGGGGCGCGGCGCCGGTTCGAGCACCTGTACCTGACACGCATTTTGCGCATCACCGACGGCAACGTCACGCAGGCGGCGAAGCTCGCCAAGCGCAACCGCGGAGATTTCTCCTCGCTGCTGGCGCGCCACGAGCTTGATCCCGAAGCGTTCAAGCCGCGCAAGGGCTAGGCGCCGAACTCCCGCAGCACCCGGCCGGGCCCGCGCTCGAGCCGCGCGTAGTCCCGGCCGTCGTGCACCTGCACTCCATTCACCCATACGCCGTGCATGCCGAGGGGCTTGCGCAACATGCGCGCGCCGCCGCCCGGCAGGTCCCGGGCGCGCTCGAGGTTCGTCAGGCCGACGGACTGCGGATCGAACAGGACCAGGTCCGCAAAATATCCCGGCCTGATCTCACCGCGCTGCGGGATGCGGTACTTGCGCGCCGGGTCCGAGGTGAGCCTGCGCACGCCCTCTTGCAGCGTGAAGGTCCCGTTGCCGCGCACCCAGTGCGCGAGGAAGTGCAGGCCGAAGCCCGCATCGCAGAAGTAGATGAGGTGTGCGCCCGCATCCGACAGCGCGAGCACGCCCGCCGGATGCTTCAGGAGCGGCGCGACGCCCGCGTCGTCGTTCTGGAACAGCTTCGCGATCATCTGCGCGTCGGGCGGCAAATCGCAGAAATAGTCCAGCGGGTCCTGGCCGCCGGCGAGCTGCGGAATCGGCACGCCGTCCACTTCCACCTTGCTCCAGTCGCCTGAGAACAGGACGCCCGCCTTCGGATGCGCAAGGCTGGCGCGGAATTCCCTGCGAAACGCAGGGTCCGCGTAAATCGACGGCAGATCCCCGGGTGGCGCCGCCTTCACGCGATCGAAGGCGCCCAGCGCCAGGAACGGATAGGGCTCGCGCAGCGTGAAGTCGAAAGACAGAGGCTGGCAGTTGGCATGGATGTACACCTCGCGCCCGCGTGTCAGCGCCCCGGCGCAGCGTTCGTAATAGGTCATGGCGAGGCCGGGGTTCGAGTCCGTATACATGGTGAGCACCGTGACCATGAACATCGGGCGGCCCGTGTCGGCGGCGAGCGCTTCCAGGTACTCGGGCGTGGCGCGCGAGCCGGCGGCGACGACGAAGATGCCCTTGCCCGCCTCCTTGAGCGGCTGCAGCAGCGCGCGCAGCTCCTCATCCGCGCAGATCGTCGAAGGCATCGGCCGCCCGCCCCAGCCGCTGTGGTTGGGCGAGAACGAGGAGGCAAAGCCCGCCGCGCCCGCCTGCAGCGCCCCGCGCACCAGATCCTGCATCCGCTCGAGTTCCGCGGGCGTAGGCTGATTCCGGCTCGACGCCTCTTCGCCCATCACCGCGCTGCGGATGGTGGAGTGCCCGGCGAGCACGCCGAGGTTGGCGTAGGGATGAATGCGCTCCAGGGCATCGAGGTACTGCGGGAAACTCTCGAAATCCCAGCGCGTGCCCTGCAGCAGGGCCTGCAGGTCCATGCCTTCGACCACCGAGAGGTTCTTCAGCACCGTTTCGCGCAGCGCCTCCGGGCAGGGCGCGATGCCGAACCCGCAGTTGCCCAGGATGGCCGTCGTCACACCCAAGGCGGGCGAGGGAGAAAGTCTCGGGTCCCAGGTGACTTGCGCGTCGTAGTGCGTGTGCACGTCGATGATCCCGGGCATCAGGGAGAGGCCGCCGGCGTCCAAGATTTGCCGGGCGGGCCCGGACGCCGCGATGCGGCCGTCTTTCACCGCCACATCGGCGACGCGGCCGGGCGCGCCGGTGCCGTCGTACACCGTGGCACCGCGAATCAGTAAGTCGTTCATCCCCGCAGTCTAGCGGTTCGTCGGCATCGGCTGCGCCCGGGCGCATGCAGCGCTCGATGCCCCTGCGCTACGACGTGGCGGCATGGGAACAGCGTTTTGAACGGCCCGGATTACGCGCTGCGCGACGCGGCCTAGGCCTGCAGCGCGCCGGCGACGCTCATCACCACCGCGGCGTCGGCGCCGACGATGCCGACGCTACCGTTTTTCATCGCCACTACGGCCGCGTGCATCCCTTCCTTGTCCGCATGGCGCACGCCGTGCATCGGCGTGGAGGGCATCACCAGCAGCGTCACCTTACCCTGCGGCACCGTAAGCACCACGTGATAGGCGGTCGCCCCATTGAACGGGCAAGGCCTGATGTGCCGCACCTGCCCAATGCGCTCCAGGAGCTCGATGGGCAGCGTCGCGGCCAGCTCAGCCTGTGCCTGCGCGCGCGGTATCGCGCCCATCATGATGGACTTGGCCTCCTCCTTCATGACAAAGTCGATGGAAGCGAGCGCCAGCGGGTCCTGGCGCGCGAACCAGGCATAGCCGCCCGCGCCGGCCGCGACCAGCGCCGTGGCCGCCGCGGCGAGGAAGCGGCGGCGCCGCACGGCGTGCACGGTTGCCATCCGCCCGGCGAAGCCCTCCGGCACCGGCACCTCCAGCGCCCGGCGCAATGCGCCTTCGAACGCGGTGTATTCCTGCCATTCCGCGGTGCAGCCCGCACACTGCAGGCGGTGCACGCGCATCGCGTCGGTTTCGCCCGACCCGGAGAGAAGCTGCCGGCGGTAGTCGAGACAGTTCATGTGCGGCCCCCGGCGCGCTCCCGCGGCGCCACCAGGCGCTTGAGCGCCTGCCGCGCGCGCGTGAGGCGCGTCATCGTGGCGCCTTCCGTGGCGCCGATCATGTCCGCGATCTCGGCGCAGCTGAAGCCGCCCAGCACCTGCAGGGCGAGCGGCTCGGCGTAGGCCGCCGGAAGCGCAAGCAGCGCTTCGCGCATTTCAACGCCGAACAGCTCCTCGCGCTCGTCGGGCAGGTCCATGCCGTCGAGGCTCTCCGCCTGCGGCGCGGCGCGGCCCAGCGCGCGCAGGTACTCGCGGCGCACGATGGAAAACAGCCAGGATTTCGCCGCCGCCCGGTCGCGCAGGCGCGGGAACGCGCGCCAGCCGCGCAGCAGCGCCTCCTGCACCACGTCCTCGGCCTGCTGGCGGTCGCGCGCGAGCCAATAGGCGTAGCGATACAAGTCTGCGGCATGGGTGCGGACCAGGTCCTCAAAGCTCACTATCCGGCCTCGGCAGCGAGCTGGCCGATGTCGGGGCAGCGGCGCAGTCGTTCCCGCGCGCGGTGCACCAGCACCCAGCAGTGCGCAGGCGTGATCGACAGCGCGTGGCAAACTTCCGGGGTGTCCATGCCCAGCACTTCGCGCAGCACGAAGGCGCGCGCAGTTCTCGCGGGCAGCCTGCCCAGGCTGCGGTCGAGAAGCGCCAGCGCGATGCGGCTGGCGCAGTTTTGCTCGGGGCCGGGGCCCTCGTGCATCGGTTCCTCTGCGCTCGGTTCCAGGGGCACCTCCCGCGGAGCGCGGCGAAATCCGTCCACGATCTTGTGCTTGAGGATACCGAAGAGCCAGGTGCCTGGCGAGGATTGTCCCGCGTAGCGGTCCACGCCTTCGAGCGCCGCCAGCAGCGTCTCCTGTACCGCGTCTTCCGCCTGTTCACGGCTGCGCGTGCGCCGCAGCGCGAACGCCAGGAGCTGCGGGCGCCAGTGCGCCAGTTCCTCGGTTGCCATGGTCGCCATTGCCCAGTAGACCCGCGCCGGGCAGCAAACCTTACATCCCCGAAAATAAATCGCGGCAGGCGTAAGAGGCGGGCAGGCGTGAACGACATACCGCCACGGCCCCGCTCAAGGAGCCCCAACCCATAAAGGAGATGCACAGTGGACCAGAAAACTCTCGTTGCAGCGGCGGTGGCGGGCTTGTTCGCACTCGGCGCCAATGGCGGCGCGCTGGCGCAGGACAAGGATCAGGAGAAGTGCTGGGGCGTGTCCAAGGCGGGCAAGAACGACTGCGGCAGCAACAAGACTGCGCATTCCTGTCAAGGGCAGTCGAAGATGGACTACGACGTGAACGACTTCAAGGTGGTGAAGACCGGCACCTGCGTGCAGATGGGCGGCAGCATGACGCAGGGCGAGGCCGGCAAACTCGCCAAGATGAAGAAAGGTTGAACGCTTGCCGCAGCTTGGCGCCGGCATCGGCTTGCGCGCCCGTCATTTCGCGGAGTTCCTGGGCGCGCAGCCCGCGGCCGGCTGGGTCGAAGTGCACAGCGAGAACTTCTTCGGCGCCGGCGGCCGCGAGCGCCACGTCCTGGAGCGCGTCCGGCGCGACTTGCCAGTCAGCCTGCACGGCGTGGGGCTGGGGCTGGGCTCGGCCGCGGGCTATAGCAGCGAGCACGCGGCCCAGCTGCGTGCGCTGGTCGAGTGGGTGGAGCCCGCGTTCGTGTCCGAGCACCTGTGCTGGGGCGCGGCCGCGGGCCGCCATTACAACGACCTGCTGCCCCTGCCC
>JANMSV010000029.1:0-4360 GCA_031389685.1 Betaproteobacteria bacterium | reverse complement strand
GCTGATGGACAGCGGCGAGCACACGACGGAGCCGGGCAATTTGATGCGGGAGGACACGGCGCCGCAAAACACCACCCTGTCGGGTGCGCAGTGCGCGCGGCTGCGCGAAACGGCGGCCGCGAACGGATTGCTGCAGCCGGTCCGCTGACGGCTTCAGCCCTGCCGGGCAAGGCTCTCGATAATCGGGCAGGTGATCTTGCCGCGTCGCTGGTCGCAGCGCCCGATCAAGTCCTTCAGAGCGCCGCGCAGGCGCACAAGATCAGTCACGCGGGATTCCACGAGCGCCAGTTTCTCGGCGGCCAAAGTGCGCGCCTCGCCACAACTTTGCGGATCTTCCAGCCTCAGCAGGCGCTGTATCTCGGCGAGCGAGAATCCCAGCTCCTGCGCGCGCTTGATGAACTGCACCCTTGCGACTGCGGCGTCAGCATAGCGACGTACGCCCCCGAGGGGTTTTGCAGGCTCCTCGAGCAGCTTCAGCCGCTGGTAGTAGCGGATGGTCTCGACGTTGACGCCGGCGCTTTGCGCCAGTTTGCCGATGGTCATTGCCTGCATGCGTCCTCCTTCCCCGCTTGACTCCGTACCCAGGTACGGAGTCTAGACTCCCCGCATGCAGAAACCAGCGCCCGAAACCGCGTTCATCGCCGCCGCTGCGGTGTCCGCGCTCGGGGCCACCACCTGCTGCGTCCTGCCGCTGGTGCTCGTGTCGATGGGCTTCGGGGGCGCGTGGATCGCGCAACTGCGCGCGTTCGAGCAGTTTCAATGGCTGTTCATTGGCCTCGCCGCGGCGGCGTTCGGTTACGCCTTCTATCGACTCTACCTCCGGCCCGCACCCTGCGCCCCGGACACGGCCTGCGCCACGCCCGCCACACGCCGGCACCAGCGCGTCGCTTTCTGGGTAACGCTCGTCAGCGCCAAGGCGGTGCTGCTTGCACCCTTCTATGTGCCGTACTTTCTTGGCTAGCGCGCTGGCGCTTGCGCTCGCGATGGCGGCGATTGCTGCCGAGACCGCGCAGATCGTCTTCGCTCCCGAGAAGACCTCGCCCGCGCGGCTGGCGCAGGCGGTAAGCGAGGCTGGCTACCCGGCCACGGCCAGGTCGCCGTGAGCGCAACGATTCTCGACAGCACGCTGACCTGCCCGGGTTGCGGCGCCCCTTCGACCGAACGCATGCCATCGGATGCCTGCCTGTTTTTCTGGTCCTGCCCGGCCTGCGGGCTGCGGGTGAAACCCAAGGAGGGCGACTGCTGCGTGTTCTGCAGCTACGGCAGCGCCCCCTGCCCACCCAAGCAGATGGAGCGTAGCTGCAGCGCCTGAGCGCCGGCGCTCAGGCGCTGCGCGAATAGCGCGCGCAGCACGCCAAGCTGGCCTCAAGCCACGCGAATGCAGGACATCATCCCGCTCGCCTGGTGGTCCAGGACGTGGCAATGGAACATCCAGTCGCCCGGGTTATCCGCGACGAACGCGATTTCCGCGCTCTCCCGCGGGTTGAGCAGCACCGTGTCGAGCCATTCCCTGTGCCGGGTCGGATTGCCATCGCGCGAGATGACGCGAAACGAATGCCCGTGCAGATGGATGGGATGGTGCCAGGCGGTATCGTTAACCAGCCGCAGCACGACGCTGCGCCCCTTGCGCAGCACCAGCAGCGGCTCGAACGGCTGACCGCCGTCGCCGCAGCCGTTCGCCATCCCGTTCACGGCCCAGGCCATGCCTCGACCCAGGCCGCGCATGTTGCCCATCATGCCCCCCGTGAAAACAATCTCGTGCCGCTCTGCGCCGCGCAGCTCCGGTTCCGCAAGAGGGTTCTTCGGCAGCTGCGGCGGCTCGGGCGCCTGCGTTCGCAGCGGCGCTTGTTCCGAGTACTCGAGCTCCACCAGCCTGTACGCGCCCCTGCGGTAGAACCCGTCGTGCACCGCGTGGCGGCTGCCGGGCGCCGCCGACATGTCGAGAATCAAGTCGGCGCGCATGGCCGGGCCGAGCAGCACCGCGTCGCCCTCAGGCCGATGCGGCTCCACGGGTTGCCCGTCGAGCGCGATCACCCAGGGGCGGTGGCCGCGAAAATCCAGCGCGAACATGCGCGCCGTGGCGGCGTTGACCAGCCGCAGGCGGATGCGTTCCCCCGCGCGCACCGGGAACGTCCCGGGCACGCGCCCGTTGATCGTCACGGTGTTGCCGATGCGACCGGCGTGGCTCAGGTCCATGAAATTGCCGAAGCTCCCGTTGATCGAGGCGTCCGCCTTGAGCCTGAAGTCGCCGAGCACCCACAGCACATCGCGGTCCACCTGCGGCGGCGCATGCTCCTCCACGATCAGTGCGCCGGCAAGGCCGCGCCCCATCTGCTCGTAGCCGCGCTGGTGCGGGTGGTAGAAGAAAGTCCCCGCGTCCGGCAGCGCAAATTCGTAGGTAAAACTCGCCTGCGGCTCGATCGGCCGCTGCGTGATATAGGGCACGCCGTCCATCGCGTTGGGCAGGCGCACGCCGTGCCAATGCACCGTGGTGGATTCGGGCAATTGGTTCTGCACCAGGACGCGCAACCGGTCGCCCTGGCGCACGTGCAGCGCAGGACCAGGCGACGCGCCGTTATAGGCCCAGACCTCGGTGGCCGGGTAGTCCGCAGGTACCAGCTGGGTGCTCGCCGCGGATGCCACCAGGCGTGCTTGCACGAGCGCCGGCTCGCGCGCCCCTTGCGCGCATCCCCACAGCGGCAGCAGTGGCGCCGCCGCCAGAAAGAGGAAGTTCCTTCTTCTCATGCCTTGCCTCGACGCATCAGAGATTGCGCCGCCGGAATTTTCCGGCGAGGACCAAGGCGAGCGGTGGCAGCACGAGCCACTGCAGCAGTGGCGACAAGCCGATGTCGATTCCCGCCAATTTGAGCACCGGCATCAGCTCGGAGTAGGCCCAACTGCCCAGGATGGCGGTATTGTTCCACTCGCTGAACACGGTGTACGCCGCGCCCGCAAGCGCGGTCCAGACCGCAATGCGCCGCCAGCGCCACTGCGCAAGAACGCCCTCGCGCCCCAGGATCAGGACCATGATGAGCGCGGCGGCGCCGATCGCGATATCGCCGGCCGTGCAATGCGCGACCGAGAATGCGATGTAGGCGGTCGACGCCTCGGTCCACAGCGTGTACAGCGGAAGCTGGGCCGTCTCCCACACGAGATTCAGGCCGCCAAGCCAGGGCAGGTAGCCGAACGCGATCAGCGAGCGCGTGTCGCGGTCCCGGTACCAAGCCGCAGCGCTCATTTTGCCTTGCCGCGATCCGCGATCTGTGACCAGGTGCGTCCTGCGTCTTTTGACAGGTAAACGCTCTTGCCGAAAGTTGCGATGGCGTACTCGCTGCGCGCGGCGGGGTTCTGCGCAATGTAGGCGACCGCATCTTCAGATAGCAGCGGCAGCTTTACCTGCGTCGCCGCTCCGCCGGCGAGCGGCGCGTGCGCGAGACGTGGCTGGCCGTCGAATGCGCTGTACCACAGGCGTTTCCCGTCCAAATCGAAGAATGCCGCCAGACCTTCGCCGCCTTGGGCCACCGGCGCGAAGCGCCCGCCGGAGTCGGTTGACAGGTAAACGCCCTTCGAGCTCGCCACTGCAAGCGTGGCGGAGTCGTCCGGGTGCACGGCAAGCGCACGCGGATCGCCTTCGAGTCCCGCTGCCTGCGCCGGTTTCCAGGCGAAGCCTTCGTTCAGCGTGTAGTGCAGGCCAAGCCTGCGCATACGGGTGTTGGGCTCCGGATTGAAGACGTAAATCGCATTCGTGTTCCATCCGGTGGCGAGCAGATGAAAATCTACTTCGCCCTCCAAACCGAGCTTGTCCCAGGTCCTGCCGCCATCGCGGCTGCGGATCAGCCCGAACGGATTGACGAGCCCGGAGCCGGGCGCCGGATGGCCGCTGCTATAGAGATTGGTCGCGGTGGCCGAGAATCCCATGTAGTCGTGCTGCGCGCCGGGAGCCTTCGACCATTTGCCCTTTTCGAACACCGCGAGGCCGTGGTGGCTCGGGATCATGAGCCGCTTGCCGTCTGGGCTGTACGCGAATCCGTGCACGTGCATGAGCGTCACCGCCGGCTGCGCATGCGCCGCCGCCGTTGCGACGAGCAGCAAAATAAGAAGTCGCATACCCATCCTCGCTCCCTGGCGCTACAGCACCATCGGCCTGTCGGGCAGCTCGTTGCGGCCGCCCGGCCGCGGCGGGTAGTGTTGTGCAAGCAGCAGCGAAATCTCCTTGATGCCGTCGACAACGGCCTGTTCGTAGGCGCCGCGCGCGAGCGCCAGCTCCACGCCACGGCAAATTCTTTCCCATTCAGCCGGCGTCACCCGGGCGTTGATGCCGCGATCGGCAACGATCTCAAGATCGCGGTCGGCGGCCAGC
>JANMSV010000270.1:0-9302 GCA_031389685.1 Betaproteobacteria bacterium | reverse complement strand
TACAGCTACGGGGCGGTGAATTTCCTCGGCACCGGTTTTTCCGCCTATCCCACGCCCGGGCGGGCGACCTACGTGTCGCTCGCCTACCGGTTCGACTAAGGCGCGCTTCTTTTTTCGGTGACGGCGGGGTAGATTGGCGCGGCCCGCCATGTCCGAGCCGCGCTCGATCCTCGTCATCTCCCTGCGCTTCATGGGCGACGTGCTGCTCACCACGCCACTCATCCGCTCGCTGCGCGCGGCATACCCGCGGGCAGCGATCGACGCGCTGGTGTTTGCGGGCACCGAGGGCGTGCTGGAGGGCAATCCCGACCTGCGTCAGGCCATCACCGCCGAACCGCGAGGGCCGCAAGCCGCGCTGCGGCGCCGGCTGTGGCGCCGGTACGACCTGGCGGTGGTCGCGGAAACCGCCGACCGGCCCCACATCTTCGGCTGGCTGGCGGCAAGGCGGCGCGTGGGGCTCCTGCCGCCCCAATGGGACAAGCGCTGGTGGAAGCAATGGTCGCTCGAGCGCAGCGTGGTGTCGCCTCCTGACCGGGCGCGTCCGCTAAGCTACCGGCAACTCGCCGAGGTCATGGGCATCGCCTGGATGCCCGAGATCGTCGCGCCCTCGGCCGGCATGCCGGCGATCGCCTGGCGCGACGTGCTGGGGTTCGATGCCGAGCGCGAACGCTTCGCCGTGCTGCACCTGGCTCCGCGCTTTCGCTACAGGCGCTGGCACACCGCGGGCTGGCACGCGCTGATCGCGTGGCTGCTCGGCGAAGGCCTGCGCGTGGTCATCACGGGCGGACCTGGCGAGGACGAGCGCGAGTACGTGCGGCAGGTACTGTCCGGAGCGAAGTCGCCGATCACCGACGTCTGCGGGCGGCTGCGCTTCGCACAGACCGCGGACCTGCTGCGCCGCGCCGCGCTGTTCGTGGGGCCGGACACGGCCACGACGCACCTTGCTGCGGCCTGCGCCACGCCGACGGTGGCGCTGTTCGGCCCGACCGATCCACGGCTGTGGGGACCGCTGCCGAATGCCGGCCTCGAGCGTCCCTACGAGAAGGTCGTGGCGCTGCAGCGGCGCGGCAATGTCACACTCCTGCAAGAGCCGTCGCTGCCCTGCGTTCCCTGCCAGGGGGAAGGTTGCGAGAAGCATCGCGAGAGCCGCAGCGACTGCCTCGATCGCATGGACGCCGCGCGCGTCATCGACGCGGCGCGCGAGGCGCTCAGCCGAGGCGCCGCCGCAGCCCGCTCTTGATCGCCTGCCAGCGCAGTCCCCAGGACGCTTGCGGTTCCGGCAATACCGGGTCCGCCGGTGCAGGCCGGCCGCGGCGCAAGTAGTAGCGATCGAAGCCCGATTGCGTCATCCCCCACTTCATCAGGAACTGGTGCCGGCCGTCGTTCTTGCGGATGCGGCGCGTGGTGGTTTCGGAGAAGTGGTACACCAGGCTGTCGCCCACGCCGAGGAACACGCGGCAGCCCGCGCGCCAGAGCTTCATCGAGAAATCGTTGTCGCTGCCCATGCCGGGGGAGAACTCGATGCTGTAGCCGCCCACCTGGTGCCAGAGCGAACGCGCGACGAGCGTCGGCGGCCAGGTGGCGCCCAGCCAGTCGGCGCGCGCGAGCTTCGGCGCTTCGCGCGCAAAGCGCTCGAGGTCAAAACGCGCGGGGTCGCGACCGAAATCGGCGACCGCCGCGCAGGCATTTCCCGTGGCCACCGGCTCGACCATGGTGCCCGAAAGCATGAACATGCCGTGACGCGCCACGCGCCCGGTGGCGCGCTCGAGCGCTGCGTCCCAGCCCGGCGCGGCGACCATGTCGTCATTCAAATAGAGCACGTAGTTGCCGCGCGCTTTCTCGCCGATAAGATTCACGGCATGGCAGATGCCGACGTTGGCGTCGCTCGCCGTGTGCTCGATGCCTTGCTCGCGCAGCCACGCGCGCGTGCCGTCGCTGCCCTCGTTGGCGTGTACGAGGATCTGGTGCTGGCGCGCAGAATGGCGGCGCAGGCTCTCGACGCAGAGCTGCAGGTAGGGCAGGTTGTTCCAGCTCGGGATCAGGATGGAGAAAGTGGCCATGCCTATCCACGTGCCTGAGGCAATGCGCGCGATGCGCCGAACAGGCCGCCGCCCAGCACGGCCCACAGATGGCCCTCGGTGGTATCGAAGAACAGGTCGTTGAACAGCGATCCCACGGCGTAGGCAATGACAAAACCCTGCGCCAGGGCGGCGTACTCGTCAGGCAGGCGACCTGCGCGGACCAGCGCTGCCGCGAGCAGGGCAATAAATAGCACCAGCCCCATAGGTCCCAGTTGTACTGCGAGATGCACGTATTCGTTGTGCGGGTGATCGCGGTCGCGATTGTGCATGGAGGCATCGTCGCCCTCGGTGGCTTCGTAGAACGCCTCGGCCCAGCCGCCGGTGCCGGCGCCGAGCAGCGGGTGTCCGGCCAACCATTGCGCCGAGCGCTTCCAGAAGTGAAGGCGCGAACCGATCGATGTCTCTCCGGGATGGCTCTGCACACGGTAGCCGCGTGCCTCCGCCACGGCCTGGGTCACCCGACCCTTGAAAACGGGCGCCCACTGATATGCGGCCGACAGCAATACTGCCAGAGCGAGCAGCGCGGCCGCGAGCCCCCTGAAGGACCAGCGCGAGTAGGCAAGCCAGAGCACCAGCACCGCCATCACGAGGTACCCAGTGCGCCCCTGCACGGCGATCCAGACGTTCGCCGCCGCAAGCAGCGCGACCAGCACGAGCGCCCAGCGCCGCCAGCCGGCGCTGCGCAGCGCGTAGACGGCCGCACCGTACGCCAGAAGGCTCATGAGGAAGCCGTGCGTAATGGAGTTTTTCAGCAGCACCGCGTTCTCCGTACTCGAGAACCCGCGTGCGTCGACATACTGCAGCAGGCCGAGCCAGACTGCGTACGACAGGACGAGCAGCACCAGCGCACCCGCGAAGAACGCGCCCAGCAGCCGTTCGCGCCAGCGCGCGTCCGCGCACAGGAACATGACGACGCCGAACAGCAGGAGGTTGCGGTACTTGAGCAGCGCGCCCGATGCCTCCGCCGCCGGGACGCGCGACCAGGCGATGCCCGCGGCGAGCGCAGCGAACAGCACGCAGCCGAGCCACGCCGGAGGCTCGGCGGCGATGGCGCGCAGCGCGGAGCCCCATTGTCCCGACAGCGCCCAGCACAGGAAGGCAAGCACGGCAAACGCGTTGGTCGCCGCAGTGGAGAGCGGCAGCGAGCCGGCCGCGACGACCAGGCAAACACGAGCCGCATCGAGCATGCGCAGCGCGTAGGCCGGGTGGTGCGGCGTCATGGCGCCATTTGACCCTCAAAGCGAGGGCTTGCGCAATTCGGACTCGCGTGCACGAGCGGCTACAATCCGCGCATGCCGGAGACGCGCAACCAGAGCAGCCGTCAGTTGTACCTGCGGCTGCTGTCCCACGTCCGGCCGCACGCCAGGGTGTTTGCGCTCGCGCTGCTGGGCATGATCGCCGCCGCCGCCACCGAACCGCTGTTTCCGATGCTGATGAAGCCGCTCCTGGATGGTGGTTTCGCTGCCGGCGCGGGGCCCGTGCTGCCGCCGATTTTCTTCGCTTTGGCGCTGGTGGGGATCTTCGTGGTGCGCGGCGTGCTCACCTTCGTCGGCCACTACTGCATGGCCTGGGTCGCCGACAAGGTGGTGCTCGATCTGCGCGCGGCGATGTTCGCGCGCCTGGTGCGCTTCCCGACGCGGCTGTTCGACGACCAGAGCTCGGGTGTGTTGCTGTCGCGCGTGGCTTACGACGTCGCCAACGTCAGCGCCGCGGCCACCACCGCGCTGACCGTCGTAGTGCGCGACACGATCGTGATTATCGGGCTGCTCGCGTGGCTGCTGATCCTCAATTGGAAGCTGACGCTGATCTCATTGGCGATCGCGCCTCTGGTGGCGCTGTTCGTGCGCGTGCTCTCGCACCGGTTGCGCAGCATGGCGCGCGCCTCGCAGCACGCGATGGGGGATGTGGTGCACGTGCTCGAGGAGACCCTCGAGTGCCATCGCGTGGTGAAAATCTTCGGCGGGCAGGAGTACGAAGCGCGGCGCTTCCAGCGCGCCATCGGGCAACTGCGCGGCTTCAACATGCGCCAGAAAGTGCCTGAGGCGCTGATCACGCCGGTGACACATTTCCTCGCGGCCTCGGCGATGGCGGTGATCGTGTACGTGGCATTGCAGGAGTCGCTCGAATCGCGCACCACGGTGGGCGAGTTCGCCTCCTTGTTCACCGCGTTTCTGATGCTGTTCACGCCGATCAAGCACCTGACGCAGGTCAACGCCACCCTGCAGCGCGGTCTGGCGGCCGCCGAGAGCGTGTTCGGCATGATCGACGCGCCGGTGGAGGAGGACCGCGGCACGGTGGCTCTGCCGCGCGCGCGCGGCGAGATCGCCTACGAGGGCGTGAGCTTCACTTACGAGACGCGCACCGCGCCTGCGCTGTGCGAGGTGTCGCTGCTCGTGCGCCCGGGGGAAACGCTCGCGCTGGTCGGCAGCTCGGGCAGCGGCAAGACCACGCTGGTCAACCTGCTGCCCAGGTTTTACGCGCCGGACGCCGGCCGCATCACCCTCGACGGCCACGACATCCAGGCGCTGACGCTCGACAGCCTGCGCGGCAACATCGCGCTGGTGTCGCAGGACGTGGTGCTGTTCAACGACACGGTCTACGCCAACATCGCCTACGGCCGCCTGAGCGGCACCAGCGAGAAGGACGTCATCGCCGCCGCCGAGGCCGCGCACGCGATGGATTTCATCCGCGGGATGCCCGAGGGCTTGCAGACGCTGATTGGCGAAAACGGCTTGCGGCTCTCTGGCGGCCAGCGCCAGCGCCTGGCGATCGCGCGGGCGCTGCTCAAGAACGCGCCGGTGCTGATCCTGGATGAGGCAACCTCGGCCCTGGATTCCGAGTCCGAGCGCCAGGTGCAGGCCGCGCTGGATACGCTCATGCGCGGGCGCACCACCATCGTCATCGCACACCGGCTATCCACGGTGGAACGTGCCGAGCGCATCGCGGTGCTCGCCGAGGGCCGCGTGGTCGAGTCGGGCAGGCACGCTGAGCTTCTGGCGCGCGGCGGCATCTACGCGCGGCTATACCGCATCCAGTTCGCGGCCGGGCCGTTCGCCGTGACGGCTTAGAATCGCGCCATGCTCCTGGTCACCGGCGGCGCAGGGTTCATCGGCTCCAACCTGGCGCTGTCCACCATCGCCGTCTCGGGCGAGCCGGTGGTGAACCTGGACAAACTCACCTACGCCGGCAACCCGAAGAATCTCGACTCGCTGCGCGGCGACGCGCGCCACACTTTCGTACAGGGCGACATCTGCGACCGCGCGCTGGTGGGGCAACTCCTGGCGCGGCATCGTCCGCGGGCCATCCTGCACCTCGCAGCGGAGAGCCACGTGGACCGCTCGATCGCGGGGCCCGCCGAGTTCGTGCAGACCAACGTGGTCGGCACCTTTGCGCTGCTCGAGGAGGCGCGCGCCTACTGGGGCAGCCTGGCGGCCCCGGAACGGGCGGCGTTCCGCTTCCTGCATGTCTCAACCGACGAGGTCTATGGCTCGCTCGGGCCGCAGGATCCCGCGTTCAGCGAAACCACGCCCTACGCGCCGAACAGCCCGTACAGCGCTTCC
This sequence comes from Betaproteobacteria bacterium, assembly GCA_031389685.1. Taxonomy (GTDB): domain Bacteria; phylum Pseudomonadota; class Gammaproteobacteria; order Burkholderiales; family SG8-39; genus JAABQT01. The sequence goes on along the minus strand of JANMSV010000270.1, from coordinate 3,661 downwards.
AAGGCGGCTTCCGACCATCTGGTGCGCGCCTACTGGCACACCTACGGCCTGCCGACGCTGACCACCAATTGCTCGAACAACTACGGCCCGCACCAGTTCCCGGAGAAGCTGATCCCGCTGATGATCCACCAGGCGCTCGCGGGCAAGCCACTGCCGGTGTACGGCGACGGGCAGAACGTGCGCGACTGGCTCTACGTGATGGATCACTGCGCGGCACTGCGCGCGGTGCTCGAGCGCGGCCGCCCGGGCGAGGTGTACAACATCGGCGGCGGCGCGGAGATGAAGAACATCGACCTGGTGACGACCCTGTGCGCGTTGCTCGATGACGCGAAGGCGCGCACCGGCGGTAGCTACGCGGGCCTGATCAGCTTCGTGAAGGACCGCCCGGGCCACGACCGCCGTTACGCCATCGATGCGCGCAAGATCCAGCGCGAGCTCGGCTGGCGACCCGAGGAAAGCTTCGAGTCCGGCTTGAGGAAGACGGTGCGCTGGTATCTCGACCGACGGGCCGGGTTGGAAGGATGACAGGCAATTCAAAGCGCAGCGGAAGCTCTAAGGGCGACCGGAGCGTGCGGCTTTTCGGTTCGGCGGCGCGCGGCGACGAACGCCCGGAAAGCGATATCGATTTTCTGGTCGAGTTGGAGCCTGATCGCAGCCTGCTGGATCTCATCGGCCTGGAGAACGATCTTGCGGACCTGTTCGGCAGGAAGGTCGAGGTGGTGACGATGCCGTCCGGGAAACCCGAAATCCGCGCGAGCGTGCTTAAGGGGGCGATCCGAATCTTGTGAGGCATGGTTTGGGTCGGGCGGCGCCACCTATAGACGTAGCACAGCTTGCTTTGCACGCCAAACCAAGGTAGTCTTACTTCCTTACTTTCGTATATTCCTTACCATGCTGGCCAAGATCACCTCGAAGAACCAGATCACTTTGCCCAAAGCAGTGGTCGAAGAATTCCCAGGCGCGCGCTACTTCGAGGTCGAGTCCGCGGAAGGCCGCATCGTCCTGACGCCGGTGCGCATCGGCCGCGCCGATGCCGTACGCGAGAAGCTCGCCTCGCTCGGCATCCGCGAACCGGACGTGTCGGCCGCGGTGGCATGGGCCCGAAAGCGGACGCGCAAGTAGCGCGCCGCGCGGTCTTCGACACCGGGGTCGTCGTGTCCGCGCTCATCTTCTCGCAAGGCCGGCTTGGCTGGTTGCGGCAGGATTGGCGCGAGGGCCACGCGGTGCCCTTGGTTTCACAGATCACGGTCGAGGAGCTGTTGCGCGTTTTCGCCTATCCGAAGTTCCGCCTGACGCGCGAAGCGCGCGACGAGTTGCTCGCGGAGTACCTTCCTTACGCCGAAGTGGTCCCCCCGCCCAAGCGCGCCCCGCGGGTGCCCGCATGCCGCGATCCGGACGATCGGGCGTTCCTGGAGCTTGCGGTGACCGGAGACGCCGAGGCCCTTGTGACCGGGGACGACGATCTCCTCGCGCTCGCGCGCGAGTTCGCCATTCCGATTCTGCGCCCCGAAGCGTGGCGCGTCGCGCGGGGCAGGCAATGAAAGGCATCATCCTCGCCGGCGGCTCGGGCACGCGGCTCTACCCGGTGACGCAGGTCGTCTCCAAGCAGCTCCTGCCGGTGTACGACAAGCCGATGGTGTACTACCCCTTGTCCACGCTGATGCTGGCCGGCATCCGCGACATCCTGGTCATCTCGACGCCGCAGGACACGCCGCGCTTCAGGGAACTGCTGGGCGACGGGCGGCGATGGGGAATCAGGCTGCGTTACGAGGTGCAGCCCAGGCCGGAGGGCCTGGCGCAGGCTTTTGTCATCGGGAAGAAATTCATCGGCAAGGATGCCGTCGCCCTGATCCTTGGGGACAACGTGTTCTACGGCCACGACCTCACGGGGCTGTTCAGACAGGCAGCGCAGCAGAAAAAGGGCGCCACCGTTTTTGCCTACCAGGTGAAGGACCCGGAACGCTACGGCGTCGTCGCGTTCGACCGGCGGGGAAAGGCCACCAGCATCGAGGAGAAACCCAGGCGGCCGAAATCGCCGTTCGCGGTGGTCGGACTGTACTTCTACGACAACCGCGTGGTCGACATCGCCTCCAGGCTCAAGCCCTCGGCGCGCGGCGAACTCGAGATCACGGACGTGAACCGGGAATACCTCAAGCGCGGCGAACTTCAGGTGCTGGCCATGGGCCGGGGCCACGCCTGGCTCGACACCGGCACGCACGAATCGCTGCTCGAGGCCTCGCACTTCATCGAGACCATCGAGCGGCGCCAGGGACTCAAGATCGCCTGCGTCGAGGAAATCGCCTACCGCGAGAACTGGATCACCAGGGCGCAGCTCAAGGCGCTGGCCCAGCCGCTCGCCAGGAGCGGCTACGGCGAATACCTGCTGCGTATCCTGGCCGAAAAAACACTCTGATGCAGGTCGTGCGCACGGAGATCCCCGAGGTGCTGCTCCTCGAACCCAGGGTATTCGGCGACGAGCGCGGTTTTTTCTTCGAAAGCTACCACCGGCGCGCGTTCCACAAGGCGACCGGCGTGGACGTGGAGTTCGTGCAGGACAACCATTCGCGCTCGGGGAAGAACGTGCTGCGCGGGCTGCACTACCAGATCCGGCAGGCGCAGGGCAAGCTGGTGCGCGTGATCGCCGGCGAGATCTGGGACGTGGCGGTCGACCTGCGCAAAAGCTCGCCCACCTTCGGCAAATGGGCCGGCTTCACGCTGTCGGCGGAATCCAGGCGCATCGCGTGGATCCCGCCGGGCTTCGCGCACGGGTTTGTGGTGACCTCGGAATCCGCGGATGTGCTGTACAAGGCGACGGACTACTACGCGCCGGAGCACGAGCGCACGCTCCTGTGGAGCGATCCGGCGCTGGGGATTGAATGGCCGTTGCGGGGTGAGCCGGTTCTGGCCGAGAAGGACCGGCGCGGCAAGCCGCTGCGCGAGGCGGAGGTGTTCGGTTGAGGATCCTGCTCACCGGCGCGAACGGGCAGGTCGGATGGGAGCTGCAGAGAACGCTGGCGCCGCTTGGCGAAGTCACGGCGCTTGGCCGCGCGGAACTCGACCTGCGCGATGCAGGGCGCATCCGGGATGCGGTGCGCACCGCGAACCCGGACGTGATCGTCAATGCAGCCGCCTACACCGCGGTTGACAAGGCGGAGTTCGAGCGCGACCTCGCGTTCGCGGTGAATGCGGTGGCACCCGGCATCCTGGCGGAGGAGGCGAAGCGCGCCGGCACGCTCCTTGTGCACTACTCCACCGACTACGTGTTCGACGGCACGAAGGGATCGCCATACACGGAGACCGATCCGACTTGTCCGATCAACGTCTACGGCGAGAGCAAGCTGGCGGGCGAGCGCGCCATCGTTGCCGCGGGTTGCCGGCACCTGATCCTGCGCACGAGCTGGGTGTACGGGCCGCGCGGGAGCAACTTCATGCTCACCATGCTGCACCTCGCGCGCGAGCGCCCGGAGCTGAGCGTGGTGGACGATCAGGTGGGGGCGCCGACCTCCAGCCTCGCGATCGCGCGCGCCACGGCGCAGCTGGTGCGGTCCGCCGCGTATGGGATCTACCACCTCAGCGCGGCGGGAGAGGTGACCTGGTGCGGCTTCGCGCGCGCCATCCTCGCGCGCGCCGCCATCGCCACCCCCGTAAGGGCGATTCGCAC
>JANMSV010000237.1:0-30187 GCA_031389685.1 Betaproteobacteria bacterium | reverse complement strand
GCAGATCGCGCTCAAGGGCGTCCCCGCCTCGCTCGCGGTCGCGACGCTCGCCACCTGCGCGCTGTTCGCGACGGCGACCGGCATCGTCGGCGCGGTGGTGACGCTGATGGGCATGCTCGCGTTCCCGCAGATGATCAAGGCGGGCTACGACACGCGCCTCGCCGCGGGCGTGGTGTGCGCGGGCGGCTGCCTCGGGATCCTGATCCCGCCGTCGATCATGCTCATCGTCTACGGCGCGATGGCGAGCCTCTCGGTGGTCAAGCTGTACGCCGCCGCGATGATTCCCGGCTTCTTCCTCGCGGGCATGTACATCGTCTACGTCATTGGCGTAGGCATCTTCACGCCGCACCGGGCCCCGCCGTTGCCCAAGGGAGAGGGTGACGTCAGCCTGCGCGTAATGATCGTGATGCTGGCGAAGTCGTTTTTCCCGCTCGCGGTGCTGATCCTGTCGGTGCTCGGCGCGATCATGTTCGGGCTGGCGACACCGACCGAAGCGGCGGCGGTAGGTGCACTGGGCGCCATGCTGCTGGCGGCGGGCTACCGCTCGCTCACCTGGCAGGCTTTGCGCGAGTCGGTGTTTCTCACCGCGCGCACCTCGGCGATGGTGTGCTGGCTGTTCGTAGGCTCGGCGACCTTCGCTTCGGTGTTCGCCTATCTCGGCGGCAACGTGTTGATCAGGGATTTCGTGCTCGGCATGAACCTCAACCCGATCACGTTCCTCTTGCTGTCGCAGATCATCATCTTCATTCTCGGCTGGCCGCTCGAATGGACCGAGATCATCATCATCTTCGTGCCGATCTTCCTGCCGATGCTGCCGCACTTCGGCATCGACCCGATTCTGTTCGGCATCCTGGTGGCGGTCAACCTGCAGACCGCGTTCCTGTCGCCGCCGATGGCGATGGCGGCGTACTACCTGAAGGGCGTCAGCCCGCCCTCCGTCCTGCTGACGCAGATCTTCAGCGGCTGCATGCCGTTCGTCTACATCGTGCTGGTGACGATGGTGCTGCTCTACGCGTTTCCGCAGATTGCGCTTTGGCTTCCCGGCGTTCTTTACAGCAGTTGATGGATGGACGCCACGCGCCTTGAATGGTTGAGCGCGAGCGACGCGGCGCGCGCGATCGCCGAAGGGGCGGTCAGCTCGGCGCAGCTGGTCGAGGCTTGCCTGGCCCGCATCCGTGCCGCCGAGCCGGAGGTGCAGGCCTGGCAATTCATGGATCCGGAGCATGCGCTCGTCCAGGCGCGCGCGCGCGACCTTGATCGGAGCGAGGGACGTGCTTGCGGGCCGCTGCACGGCGTCCCCGTAGGCATCAAGGACATCATCGACACCGCCGACATGCCCACCGAGGATGGTACGGTGCTGCATGCTGGGCGCACGCCGGACCGGGACGCGACCGTGGTCGCCATGCTGCGCGCCGCGGGGGCGGTGATTCTCGGCAAGACCGTCACCACCGAATGCGCGTATTTCCATCCCGGCAAGACGCGCAACCCGCACAATTCCGCGCACACTCCCGGGGGGTCGTCATCGGGCTCGGCGGCCGCGGTCGCCGCGGGCATGGCGCCGCTCGCCCTGGGCAGCCAGACCAACGGCTCGGTGATCCGGCCGGCGGCATTCTGCGGCGTATACGGCTTCAAGCCGACCCACGGCCTGATTCCGCGGCACGGCATACTCAAGCTATCCAGGACTCTCGATCACGTCGGATTCTTCGCCCGCACGCTGGAAGACATCGCGCTGCTTGCCGAGCTACTGGTCGGGCATGACGAACGCGATCCCGACACGCGTCCGCGCGCGCGAATCCCGTTCGTGCGCACAGCGGCTGAAGAGCCGCCGCTTACGCCGCAGCTGGCATTCGTGAAGACGCCGGTCTGGGACCGCGCCGCCGCGGAAACGCGGGACGCCTTTGCCGAGCTGGTCGAGGCGCTCGGCGCGCAATGCGAGGAGGTCGAGCTGCCGGAATCGTTGCGCGAGGCGTGGGACTGGCATCGCACCATCATGGACGCCGAGATGGCGTTGAACCTCGATCTCGAGTGGGACAAGGGGCGAGACCGCCTCTCGGAGCCATTGCGCACGCTGCTTGCGCGCGGGCGCGAAGTGAAGGCGATCGACTATCAGAAGGCGCTCGCCCGGCGGTCTGTTCTCCACGAGGGATTCGAAGAGTTGTTTTCACGCTTCGATGCGGTGCTGACCCCGTCTGCTCCGGGGACAGCGCCCGCGGGTCTCGAGGCAACCGGGGATCCGGCCTTTTGCACGCTCTGGACGTTGTGCGGCATGCCTGCGCTCAATCTGCCGCTGATGCGGGGCGAGAACGGACTGCCCCTTGGCGCGCAACTGGTTGGGCCACGCCATGGCGACGCGCGACTGCTGCGCACGGCCCGCTGGCTGGTCGCGCAGGCGCAGGCGAAATAGGACGACAGGAGAAACATCGCATGCCGATAAAGATTTTTGCAGCCGTCGTGGCCGTGATCCTGGTGGTCGGCTTTCTCGTCCCGGTGGTGCTGAAGCTGAAGGACGTGGCGCTTGGCGCAGTCATCAGCGTTGGCATTGCGCTGATGCTGGTCGACCTGGTGCATTCGCTCAAGTCGAAGGACGACTGAAAGCAGCCCTCAGCGCGTTCAGCTCGTCGCGCAGCTGCTCCAGCTCGGTGCGATCGGAGAACGCCAGCACCCAGTGCGTGACGCGGCCGTCGGCCGCGCGCACCGCGCTCACCGACACCTCGACCTGCGCGTGCGAGCCGTCTTTGCGCCGCGCGCGCATGCTGGCCTGCACCGCGGGCTCCCGGAACAGCTGCTCCGCCGCTGCCGGGTCGGAAAACAGGAACGCCGCGCACGGCCGCCCGAGCGCCTCGGCGGCGCGGTAGCCGAAGTACGACTCGAACGCCTGGTTGACGTAGCTCAGCGGCTGCGCCCGCAAGGCCGCGTCTGCGAGGGCGACCGGGAGACCGCAGGCGTCTAGTGCCGCGCGCGACAGCGCGGCTTCCGCGAGCAGCCGGAAAAGCGCCGGCGCGACCTCGGGCCGCAATGCCCCGGGCCGGGTTCGTTCAGGAATTGTCATACGATGTTTTTGCCACGGCCGCCCGGAGCGGGCAAGCGCTGGGGCGCTTATCTGCGCCCGAACGTGACAAACCCCACAGTACACCCCGGTTTGCCGGGGCGCTACGCGACGTGCGCGTCCTTCCTGGACAGGGAGTAGCAAAAGCGGCGCAGCCGCTTGAGGTCCGCCTGCTCGATGGCGTTCCTGAGGAAATGCATGTTGCGGTCGATTTCGCTTTGATACAGATTCGGGCCGTCGAAGTGCGCCGCGGCATAGCGGTCGGCTCCGCCCAGCTTCTTCTCCATGCGGGTGCGCGCCACGTATTCGTAGAAACCCGGGGTCTTCAGCATCAGGTCCTCGGGCGAGGCGTAGCGCACGATCTCGCGGCCGTCGGCGAGCGTCTCGCGCGCGATGCTGCCCCAGACGAATTCGGAATACAGGAACTCCCGGCATTTCTCCAGGTACATGCGGTCCGACATCTGGCCGATCAGGTCGGCCGTGCCCACCAGGTGGCCCAGCAGCCGGTCCTTGGGGTCGTGCAACAGGATGTCGTCGATGTCCATCTCGTAGCCGGTGAAGTGCACCAGCTTGGCCGCCGCCCCGGCCTCCTCGGCGAAGCCGAGCTGCGGCAGGTAGCGCAGCAGGAAGTCCGCGCTGCGGCTGACATGGACCTTGGTGAACACGGCACCGTTCTCGATGTGGCCCTCGGCAGCGCGCTTGAGATAGCCGGAATCGTGCAGCAGCGCGACGATTACCCCGAGCATGGCGCGCCGCGCGCCGATCTGGTCGGCGGGCGCGAGGGCGCGGTCGTGGCCATCGAGCAGGCGCGCCATCGCCAGCGTCATGTCGAGCGTGTGGCGCAGGTCGTGGTACAGCGTGTCGCAGGGCAGGTAGCCGGGAAAAGTGCCGCCGAACAGAGACTTAACGTCGTCGAAGGCGCGCCGCAGCGGGGCCAGTTCGGCGCCCGGGTAGCGTGCCGCGAACAGGCGCAGGACCTCGTCGCGGACCTGGTCGGGATCCTCGACGTTGATCCTGTTTGTGACGTCGTTCTGGTTGAGGCGGTCGTGCACTTTCTGCTCGCGCGGGCCTTTTAGGCCCGTTCTTCCTCCGGCACGAAGGGATGCCCAATATTATCCTGCGGTAAAGTCGCGCAACGCAAAAATTTTTCTCTTGCGGCGCAAAAATAAGACGGAAAAGCGGAGACGGCCGATAAGCCGGGTTCTGTGCGAAGGGGCGAACCCCTCCCGGCAGCCATTCCTCTAGGCCCTGGGTTGCCCCAGGGCTCAAGCCACCTACCCGCAAGCTTGGCCGAGCCGGCCTCAAGCGCTTGCCTATTTGGTGTTGCTCCGGATGGAGGTTGCCCGTTTCACCCCTCCCGTTGCCGGGAGGACTCGTCTCTGTGGCCCTGTTCGTCGCCTTGGCGCCGCTTGCGCGGCACTTATGCGCGCCGGGGGGTTACCCCGCATCCCGCTCTGTGGAGCCCGGACTTTCCTCTGTGTTGCCACAGCGGCTGCCTGGCCGTCTCCAGGGCGGGATTCTACGCGCCCGCGACCCGCGGGTGCCGACGGAGTGGGCGGAAAAATCTCCGCTCGTCGTAAAAATGCGCGTGCTCGCTTTCGCGCAGCCAGCCTGGATAGCCGAACACGGGCAGCGGCGCGAGCAGGCGGGGCGAGGCGTCTGCGGGCAACTGGCCGAGCCAATGCGCCGCCTGCGTGTCCGCATCCCGCGTCGGATCCACGAGCAAAGCCTTGCAGGTGATGCCCGGCCAGGGCGCAAGCGCCTGTTCCAGCACCGCGTGGCCCAGCACTGCGAATCGCATGGCCGAGCGCACGCGGCTGCGCCGCTCCCAGAACAGCGCCTTCCATTCGCATCCGCGCAGCAGCGCGTTCAGTTCGGCATCGGCGCAGGCGACCAGCGCGCCGCCCTCGTCGAATATCGTGAGCAGGTCGCGCAGGCGGCTGCGCGTGCCGCCCTCGTTCGGTATCGCGGCTGCATGCAATGCGTTGATGCGCGCCTTGGTGCGCGGAAACGCGAGCCAGCACAGCGCATTGAACAAGTCGTGGCGGTTGCCGGGGCGGGTGTGGACCTGCCCGGATTCGTGCAAGTGCACCTCATAGTACGGAGCGCCGCCCGCGGGAGCGACGAAGCGCAGCGGCCTGCCGCTTTCGGTGCGCAGCTCGATGCGTTGCGCCGCGGCGTTCAGCGCCGCGAGCGACGGCGCGGTCCCGAGCTCCTCCAGCCAGGGCCGCAGCGGATCGTAGATCGGGTGGGCTAGGCGAGCTTCCAGGGGATGGTCTCGCCGGCGCGCAGCGGCACCAGACGCTCGGTGCCGAAGGGCAGGGACTCGGGCACCGTCCACTCGCTGCGCTCCAGCGTGACGGTGCCGCGGTTGGCCGGCAGGCCGTAGAACTGCGGCCCGAAGCGGCTGGCGAAGCCTTCCAGCTTGTCCAGCGCGCCCGCTTCCTCGAATGCGACCGCGTACAGCTCGAGCGCCGCATGCGCGGTATAGATGCCGGCGCAGCCGCAGGCGGCCTCCTTGGCGCCGCGCGCATGCGGCGCGCTGTCGGTGCCGAGGAAGAACTTGGGGTTGCCCGAGATCGCAGCCTCGACCAGGGCCTCGCGGTGCTCCTCGCGCTTGAGCACCGGCAGGCAATAGTGGTGCGGCCGCATGCCGCCCTGGAACAGCGCATTGCGGTTCAGGAGCAGGTGGTGCGCGGTGATGGTGGCGGCGACGTTGGCGCCCGTGACCTCGACGTACTGCACGGCTTCGCGCGTGGTGATGTGCTCCAGCACCACCTTCAGGTTCGAAAAGCGCTCGAGTAAGGGGCCGAGCACCTCCTCGATGAACACCGGCTCCCGGTCGAACACGTCCACTTCGGGGTCCGTGACCTCGCCGTGCACCAGCAGCGGCATGCCCTGCTCCTCCATCTTCTCCAGCGTGCTGAAGCAGCGCGAGATGCGCGTCACCCCGGCATCCGAATGGGTGGTGGCGCCCGCCGGGTAGAGCTTGACGCCGTGCACCTGGCCGGAGCGCTTGGCGAGCGCGATTTCCTCGGGCGGCGTGTCGTCCGTGAGGTAGAGCGTCATCAACGGCTCGAAGGCGGCGTGTTCCGGCAGGGCGGCAAGGATGCGGCCGCGGTAGGCCAGCGCCTCCTGCGTGGTACGCACCGGCACACGCAGGTTGGGCATCACGATGGCGCGCGCAAAGCGCAGCGCGCTGTCGGCCAGCACGTCGGCCATCTGCGGGCCGTCGCGCAGGTGCAGGTGCCAGTCGTCCGGGCGGATCAGCGTGATGCGGTCCATGGGGAGGATTCTACTTGGCGCGCGCGAGCGCCAATTTGTACAGCGCGTTGCGCGGTGCGCCGCTGATGCGTGCGGCGAGCCGAGCCGCTTCGCTCGCCGGCAGCGTCTCGAGCAGCACCTCGAGCACGCGCTCTGCGGCGCCCAGGTCGGACTGCGTGGCCGCGCCCGGCCCCAACACAAGGACGAACTCGCCTTGCTGGCGATGCGCATGCGCGCGCAGCCAGTCGGCGGCCCCGGCGAGCGGCAGGCGCGCGACCTCCTCGAATTTCTTGGTCAGTTCCCGCGCGATGACGACCTCGCGTTCGCCGCCGAACCGCGCCGCGAGATCTGCCACCATGTCCATCACGCGATGCGGCGCCTCGTAAAAAATCACCGGCCAGGGCAGCTCGAGCGCCTCGAGCGCCTTGCGCCGCGCCGCGGCCTTGGGCGGCAGGAAGCCGGCGAACAGGAACCGGTCGGCGGCGAAGCCGGCCGCCGAGTAGGCCGCGATCGCGGCATTGGCGCCCGGCAAGGGCACTACGCGGATGCCCGCGCGATGCGCCGCCTCGACCAGCAGGGCGCCCGGATCGGACACCCCCGGGGTACCGGCGTCGGTCACCAGCGCCACGTTCCTACCGGCCTGCAGCGCGGCCAGCAGCTTCGCTCCCGCCGAGCGTTCGTTGTGCGCGTGCAGGGCAAGCAGGGTGCGCGCGATGCCATGCCGGGTAAGCAGGGTGCGCGTGGTGCGCGTGTCCTCGCAGGCGATCAAGTCGGCCTGGCGCAGCGTGTCGAGCGCGCGCGGGCTGGCGTCGGCGAGGTTGCCGATCGGCGTGGCGACGATATACAGGATTCCGGGCATGGGGGCGGCGCGAGTCAACGGCGGATTGTGCTGGTCCGTTAGTAAGAGGGCAAACGGGAGACGGCATGAATCCTGAAGGACGGCGCGCGGAGGAGCTGTGCGCGGACCTGCTGCAAAAGGCGGGTCTGCGCATCCTGGCGCGCAACTGGCGCTGCCGGCTCGGCGAGATCGACCTGGTGGCGGAAGAGGCGGGGACCCTGGTGTTTGCCGAGGTGCGCCTGCGCCGGAATGGGGCCTATGGCGGCGCGGCTGAGAGCATCACGCCGGCCAAGCGCGCGCGGCTGCTGGCGGCGGCGCGCCTGTACCTCGCCAGGCGCGCGCCCTGCGCCTGCCGTTTCGACGTGCTGCTGCTCGACGCGCTGGCGCCGGTGCGCGTGCAATGGATCCGCAATGCCTTCGGCGAATAGCGTCCTTGCCCTGGCGCTGCTATGCGCCGGGCCGGCGGCACAAGCGCAGGAACGCCTGGCCAGCGTGCGCCTGCTGGTGCAGGAATCGCCGCTGGCGGGCTACCGCTATGCCGCTGCCGACGGCCTGTGGCCGCAATTGCAAGTCGGTGACGAACTCGATCTGTCGCGCGAACCCGACAATCCGCACGACACCAACGCGGTGCGCGTTGCCTGGCGGGGGCACAAGCTGGGTTACGTGCCGCAGCGCGAAAACGCGGCACTGGCTCGCGGCCTGGATGGCGGCGCGCGCTTGCGCGCGCGCATCGTGCGCCTGGAGCCGCATCCCAACCCCGCGCTGCGCATCCGCTTCGAGGTATTCATCGAATGAGCGTGTAAAATCGCCCCCGCATGGGCCACGCCGAACAGAGCGCCGGGCTCGCCGCCCGCATCGCGGCGCATTTCGCGGACAGCGCGCAGCTGAAGCTGGCGGCTGCGCAGCCGCTGGCGGCGCCGCTCGCGCGTGCCGTCGCCGCCATGAGCGCGGCGCTGCAGGCCGGCGGCAAGGTCCTTGCCTGCGGCAACGGCGGCTCGGCCGCCGACGCCCAGCACTTCGCCGCCGAGCTGGTCAACCGGTTCGAGCGCGAGCGCCCGCCGCTGGCCGCGATCGCGCTGACCACCGACACCTCGAACCTCACCTCGATTGCCAACGATTACGGCTACGAGCAGGTATTCGAGAAGCAGTTGCGCGCGCTCGGGCGCAAGGGCGACGTGCTGCTGGCGATCTCCACCTCGGGCAATTCGCCCAGCGTGCTCGCGGCGCTGCGCGCGGCGCGCGAGATGGGTGTGCGCGTGGTCGCCCTCACCGGTCGCGGCGGCGGCAAGATGGGCGCGGCGCTCGGCGCGGACGACGTGCAGGTGTGCGTGCCGCACGAGCGCACCATGCGCATCCAGGAAGTTCACCTGCTGGCGCTGCATTGCATGTGCGACGGCATCGACTACCAACTGTTCGGAGCCAATCCATGATTCAAGCCCGCAGCCTATTGCTGTGCCTGCCGCTGCTCGCGGTCCTGTTGCAGGGATGCGTCGAGCTGGCGGTGGTCGGTGCCGGTGCGGCGCTCGCCACCGTCGAGGACCGGCGCACCACCGGGTCGCAGCTCGAGGATCGTGGCATCGAGCTGCGCGCCGGCAATCGCATCGATGATCGCCACGGCGAGCGCGTGCACGTCAACGTCACCTCGTTCAACCGCTATATCCTGCTCACGGGGGAAGTGTCGGACGAGGCGACGCGCACGGACATCGAGGCCCTCGCGCGCGGGGTGCCCAACGTGCTCGGCGTCACCAACGACCTGCAGGTCGCGGGCAAGTCCTCGACGACCTCGCGCTCCAACGATACGCTGATCACCTCGAAGGTGAAGACGCGCATCGTGGATTCCAACAAGATCAATGTATTCCACGTCAAGGTGGTGACCGAAGCGGCGGTGGTGTACCTGCTCGGCGTGGTCACCGAGCAGGAATCCGCGGACGCGGTGGAGATCGCGCGCACCACCAGCGGGGTGCGCAAGGTGGTGAAGATCTTCGAATACTGCAAGCCGGCCGACGCTGTGTGCCGTCCGCGGTCCTAGACCCGGGCAAGCCCGTCTTCGAGCGCAAGATCCTCGCGCCGGCCGACGCCGCGCGCTGGGCGGCGGCTCTGCCGCGGCCACTGGTGTTCACCAACGGCGTGTTCGACATTCTGCACCGCGGGCACGTGAGCTACCTGGCGCGCGCCCGCATGCTCGGCGCCGCGCTGCTGGTGGCCCTGAACGGCGATGCGTCGGTGCGTCGCCTGGGCAAGGGATCCGGGCGCCCGTTCAACACGCTCGAGGACCGCATGGCGCTGCTCGCCGCGCTCGAATCGGTGGACGCGGTGACCTGGTTCGACGAGGACACCCCCGCGGCGCTGATCGCCGCCTGCCGGCCGGAAGTGCTGGTGAAAGGCGGCGACTGGCCCGTCGCGCGCATCGTCGGCGCGCAGGAGGTGCTGGCGCGCGGCGGCAGCGCGCATTCGATCCCCTGCGAATTCCAGCGCTCGACCACGGCGCTGCTGCGCCGCATCGCGGCCGCGGCCAAGGCCAAGGCCCCGGCGGGCAGAAAAGCGCGCCGACCCAGGCGGTAGCGGAGCTATCATTCCGCCATGAAGCTGCATCAGCTGAAGGTGGACTACAACGCCGAAGAGGACCGGCTGCTGATGCTGATCGCCACCGCCGACGGCGTCGAACTGCGCATGTGGCTGACACGGCGGTTCGTGAAACTGTTGTGGCCGCTGCTGGTGAAGCTGGCCGAGGAAGCGAGCCCGCGCATTCGCACCCAGGCCAATCCCGAGGCGCGCAAGGCGCTGCTTGGCATCGAGCACCAGCAGGCGGTGCAGAAAGCCGATTTCAGCAAGGCCTACGAGCCCAAGCCGCGCAGCATGCCGCTGGGCGAGGCGCCGCTGCTGCTGGGACGCATCCAGACCGGCCACGACCGCAAGGGCCAGCCGGTAGTGGCGCTGCACCCGGCCGAGGGGCAGGGCGTGACGCTGACCCTCGATTCGGTGCTGCTGCACTCCGTGTGCCGGCTGTTGCAGGCGGCGGTGAAAAAGAGCGGCTGGGACATGGAGCTGAAATTGCCTGGCGCCGAGGCGCCGCCCGCGGAAGAGCGTTCAAGCCGTACCATCAACTAGCCGTCTCGGCGCGCGCGGCCTCGATGTGCGCCGAGGCGCGCAGCCAGTCCTCCTCGGCGTGCGTCAGCTCCGCGCTAAGCCGTGCTTGCGTCCTGCCCAGCTCCGCGACCTTGTCCTGGTCGCTGGCCTGGTAGAGCGCCGGATCAGCGAGTGCGGCGCGAATCTCGCCGATCTCCTGCGACAACCGTGCGAGGCGCGCTTCGATCTGCGCGAGTTTGCGTTCCAGCGGCCGCAACTTCTGCTTGAGCTCGGCGCGCTCCGCCGCTCCGGCACGGCGCTCATCCTTGCGGCTGGCGCGCTCGGGCGCCGCGCGGCTGCCGCGCCCGTCCTTGAGTTTCATCTGCCGGTAGTCATCCAGGTCGCCGTCGAACTCCTGCACCCGCCCATCGGCGACAATCAGGATGCGGTCGGCGCAGGAGGCGAGGAGGCTGCGGTCGTGCGACACGATCACCAGGGCCCCGCTGTAGCTTTGCAGCGCCATGGCGAGCGAGCGTCGCATTTCCAGGTCGAGATGATTGGTCGGTTCGTCGAGCAGCAGCAGATTCGGCCTGCGCTTCACCAGCGCCGCGAGCGCGAGGCGCGATTTCTCGCCGCCCGAGAGCGGCCCGATCGGCCGCTCGGCGCGCTCGCCTGAGAAGCCGAAGCGGCCGAGGAAATCGCGCAGCGCCTGCTCGCGCTGGCCGCGAAACAGCCGCGTCATCATTGCCAGCGGCGTTTCGTCCGCGCGCAGCAGCTCCACCTGGTGCTGGGCGAAGTAGCCCACGACCATGTCGCGCGCCCCGATGCGCTCGCCCGCCAGCGGGGCGAGTTCCCCTGCGAGCAGGCGCATCAGGGTGGTCTTGCCGTTGCCATTGGCGCCGATCACCGCCACCCGGTCGGCGCTGGTGAGCGCCAGTTCGATGCCCGTGAGCACGGCGCGCTCGCCATAGCCCGCGGCGACTTCGTGCAGCGCGAGAATGCGCTCGGGCTGGCGCTCGGGCTCTTCGAACTCGAAGCGGTAGCTGTCGGCGGCCACCACCGGCGCCACGAGCACCATGCGCTCCAGGCGCTTGAGCCGGCTCTGCGCCTGGCGCGCCTTGGTGGCCTTGGCGCGGAAGCGCTCGACGAAGGACGTGATGCGGCGGATCTCCTTGTCCTGGCGAACTGCCGCGGCGAACTGCTGCTCCAGCTCCACGGCGCGGCTGCGCTCGAACTGCGAATAGCCTCCATCGTAAAGGCGCACCACGCCACCCTGCTCGGCGGGCAGGATCGCCAGCGAATGGTCGCAGACGCGATCGAGGAAGTCCCGGTCGTGCGAAACCACGATCAACAAGCCCTCGTAGGCTCGCAACCAGTTCTCCAGCCACAGGATGGTGTCAAGATCAAGGTGGTTGGTCGGCTCGTCCAGCAGCAGCAGGTTCGAGGGCGCCATCAGCGCGCGCGCCAGGTTCAGGCGCATGCGAAAGCCGCCCGAAAACTCGCGCACCGCGCGTGTGTCGTCGCCGGGGGCGAAGCCCAGGCCGGCGAGCAGGGACTGCGCACGCGCGCTTGCCGTGTAGCCGCCGGCCCGCGCGTGCCGCTCGTGCGCATGCGCGATCGCCTCGCCGTCGCCGCCGGCATCGGCCGCGGCCATCTCGTTCTCGGCGGCGCGCAGTTCGTGGTCCGCATCGAGCAGGTAGTCGAGCACCGTGCGCTCGAGGGCCGGGGCTTCCTGCTCGACGCGCACCAGCTGTGTCCCGGGCTGGATCTCGCAGTCGCCGGCGTCCGGCGCGAGCTCTCCCGCGAGCAGCGCGAGCAGGCTCGTCTTGCCGCTGCCGTTGGCGCCGATCAGGCCGACGCGCCAGCCGCGCGCGAGCGTCAGCGACACGCCCGAGAACAAGGGATGCGGCCCTCTGGAAAGGGCCAGATTTCGCAGGAGAATCATGCGGGGACGGAGTATAATTCGTCCCCTTGGCAGTGACTTCCTTCGATCAGCTCGATCTCATCGCGCCCCTAGTGCAGGCGGTGCGCGACCTCGGTTACGAGCAGCCCACGCCGGTGCAGGAGCAGGCGATCCCGCTGGTGCTCGCGGGCCGCGACCTGATGGCGGGCGCGCAAACCGGCACCGGCAAGACGGCCGCCTTCGCGCTCCCGATCCTGCAGCGCCTCGCGCCCCAGGCCAGCACCAGCGCCTCGCCGGCGCGCCACCCGGTGCGCGCGCTGGTGCTCACGCCGACGCGCGAGCTGGCGATCCAGGTGGAGCAGAGTTTCCGCGAGTACGGCAAACACCTGCCGCTGCGCAGCGCGGTGGTGTACGGCGGTGCCGACATGAACGCGCAGATCCTGCAATTGCGCCGCGGCGTCGAGGTTCTGGTGGCGACGCCCGGGCGACTGCTCGATCACGTGCAGAGCAAGACCGTGATGCTCAACCAGGTCGGCATCCTGACGCTCGACGAGGCCGACCGCATGCTCGACATGGGCTTCCTGCCCGACATCCGCCGCATCATTGCCCTGTTGCCGACGGTGCGGCAGAACCTGCTGTTCTCGGCGACCTTCCCGGATGAAATCCGCGGTCTGGTGAAGTCCCTGCTGCGCAATCCCGCCGAGGTGCAGGTGGCCGCGCGCAACGCGGTGGCGGACCTGGTGACGCACGTCGTGCACCCGGTGGCGCGCGAGAAGAAGCGCGAACTGCTTTCCTACCTGATCCAGACCCGCAACCTGCAGCAGGTGCTGGTGTTCTGCGGCACGCGCATCGGCGCCAACCGGCTCGCGCACCAGCTGCACAAGGACCATATCCACGCCGACGCCATCCATGGCGACAAGTCGCAGGCCGAGCGGCTGCTGGCGCTGGAAAGGTTCAAGGCGGGCAAGACCGCGGTGCTGGTGGCGACCGACGTCGCCTCGCGCGGCCTGGATATCGAGGGACTTCCGCAGGTCATCAATTTCGACATCCCGCACTCGCCCGAGGATTATATTCATCGCATCGGCCGCACCGGCCGCGCCGGCGCCGGAGGCGAGGCGATCTCGCTGGTCGCGCCGACCGACCTCGAGGCGCTGGGGGCGATCGAGCGGCTGATCAAGAAAAAGCTCGACCGCGTTCTGGTGCCGGGCTTCCAGCCCGACGGCGGCACGGCGGCGACGCTGATGGGCCGTGAGCCGCGCTCCGCATCCCGCCGCGAGAACGCGCCGCGCGCGCTGGCGTCACGACCGGCGGCACCCCGGCCTGCACGCCCGCCGGGCGACCCGATCTTCTCCAAGCCCTACGAACCCTCGAGCGCGAACGGCGCCGCGGCGCCGAAGGCCGAGGCACTGCAGCCATCCACGCGCCGCCAGCCGCAGGTGGCGGCGCTGCTCGGTGGACAGAAGCGCGCCTAAACGCAGCGCGCGCCGTCCACCTCGATGCACGTTCCCGAAATCATCGACGCCTCGTCCGAGGCGAGGTAAAGGCAGGCGTTCGCCACGTCGAGCGGCGTGGAAAAGCGCCCGAGCGGGATCGTCGCCAGAAACGCCTTCTTCGTCTCCTCGGTGACCGCGCCGCCAGCGAAGTCCGCCGAGAGCGCGGTCTCGGGACTGAACACCGGATTCACGCAGTTCACGCGCACCTTGTCGGGACCGAACTCGGCGGCCATCGATTTGGACATCAGGATCACCGCGCCCTTGGAGCTGTTGTACACGGTGAGGCCCGGGCGCGGGCGCAGGCCCGCCGTGGAGGCGATGTTGACGAAGCAGCCGCCGCCTTGCTTGCGCATCACCGGCAGCGCGTGCAGCGCCGCAAGGTAGATGCTCTTCACGTTGATGGCGTAAACCTTGTCGAATTCGGCCTCGGTGACCTCCAAGTAGGGCTTGCGGCGGTGCGTCCAGCCCGCGTTGTTGACCACGATGTCGAGCCGGCCGAACCTGGCGCTCGCGGCCGCCACCAGCTTCGCCCAGTCCGCGCCCTTCGCGACATCGGCCTGCACGAACTCACCGCCGATCTTCTTCGCGATGCGCGCGCCGCCTTCGGCGTTGATATCGTTGACGAGCACCTTTGCGCCTTCCTCTGCGAAGCGCTGCGCGATGCCGGCGCCGAAGCCCGAGCCCGCGCCGGTGACGAGGGCGACCTTGTCCTTGAGTCTCATGGTGAATCCTCCCGTGCGGCGATCATAGCTTGAAGGGCGTGTGCTCGTTCAGCTCGTTCACGTACCTGGCCATGCCCTGCGTTTCGCGCTCCAGGTAATCCTCCACCGCGCGCGCGAAGCGCGGATGCGCCAGCCAGTGCGCCGACAGCGACTCCACCGGCAGCAGTCCGCGGAACAGCTTGTGCTCGCCCTGCGCGCCGCCCTCGAAGCGCTCCAGGCCCTGCGCGATGGCGTATTCGATCGCCTGGTAGTAGCAGGCCTCGAAATGCAGCAGCGGCACGTGCTCCGTGGCGCCCCAGTAGCGCCCGTACAAGGTGTCGGCGGTGACTACATCGAGCGCGGCGGCGATCGGTTGGCCGTGGCGCTCGGCGAGCACCAGCAGGAAAGCCTCCGGCATCGCCTGCGCCGCCCGCAGGAAGAATTCCAGGTTGAGGTAAGGGCGCGAGCCATGCGCCGCGTAGGTGTTGCTGTAGCAGCGATGAAAAAATTCCCAGTGCGCCTGCTCGATCTCCTGCCCGCGCAGCCGGCGCAAGGTCACTCCCGCGTCGCGCACCCGGCGCCGTTCCTGGCGGATGTTCTTGCGCCGCTGGTGCGTCATGCGGGCGAGGAAGGCGTCGAAATCGGGGTAGCCCTGGTTGGTCCAGTGGAACTGCACCGTGGTGCGCAGGAGCATGCCCTGCGACTGCAGCAGGCGCGCCTCCGCCTCGGTCGCGAACAAGACGTGCAGCGAGGAAAACTCCCGCGCGGCGGCGAGCGCGCCCGCGGCGAGTGCGGCGCGCGCGGCGTCGTCGACGGCGAGCAGCCGTGGACCGGTCACCGGTGTGAACGGCACCGCGGCGAGCAGCTTGGGGTAGTACTGCAGGCCGTGGCGCGCGTAGGCGTCCGCCCAGGCCCAGTCGAACACGTACTCGCCGCGCGAATGCGACTTGAGGTACAGCGGCATCGCGCCGGCGAGCACCCCGTCGCGCTCCAGCAGCAGGTACTGCGGCTGCCAGCCGCTGCGCGCGCTGGCGCAGCCGCTTTGCAGCAGCGCGTCGTGGAACTCGAAGCGCATGAACGGATTGTCGCCGGCGAGGGCGTTCCACTGCGGCGCGGGCACGCCGGCGAGCGAATCGGCGACGCGCAGCCGTTCGGTCGTCGGCATGCGGCCATTATAGAATCACCATGATGGCTGAACGTATCCTGATCGCCGCGGCGCAGATCAATTGCACTGTGGGCGACCTCGCCGGCAACGCCGCGCGCATCCTGGAGTTCACGGAGCGCGCGCGCGCCGCCGGCGCGGACTTGGTGATCACGCCCGAGCTGTCCCTGTGCGGCTATCCGCCCGAGGACCTGCTGCTGCGCGAGGGCTTCCTCGTGGACTGCCGGCGCGAACTGGAGCGCCTGGCGCAGAAGGTGCACGGCACTGCGCTGGTGGTCGGCTTTCCCGAGGCGGCCGGCGCGGGCCTGCGCTACAACGCCGCGGCCCTGCTGCGCGACGGGCGCATCGCCGCCGTCGCGCGCAAGCACGACCTGCCGAATTACGAGGTGTTCGACGAAAAGCGCTATTTCACCTCCGGCGCCGAGCCCTGCATCATCGAGCTGAAGGGCGTGCGCTTCGGACTCACCATCTGCGAGGACGTGTGGGGCCCCAAGGCGCCGGCGATGGCCAAGGCGGCGGGCGCGCAGGCGATCCTCTCGATCAACGCCTCGCCCTACCACAAGCGCAAGCAGTCCACGCGCCACAGCGTGTTCCGCGAGCGGATCCGCGACACTGGGCTGCCGATGGTGTACGTGAACATGGTGGGCGGCCAGGACGAGCTGGTGTTCGACGGCGCCTCCTGCGTGCTCGACGGCCGCGGCGAGGTGGTGCGCCAGGCGCCGTTCTTC
The DNA here is from genome assembly GCA_031389685.1 of Betaproteobacteria bacterium. GTDB lineage: Bacteria > Pseudomonadota > Gammaproteobacteria > Burkholderiales > SG8-39 > JAABQT01. The sequence goes on along the minus strand of JANMSV010000237.1, from coordinate 13,986 downwards.
GAGGAGGCGCTGGAGCTGTTCGAGTTCGACGGCGCGCGGCCGGTCGCGGGCGCGATCGCGCCCGAGCTGGCGCCGGAGGCCGAAATCTACCGCGCGCTGTGCGTCGGCACGCGGGACTACCTCGGCAAGAACGGATTTCCCGGCGCTATCCTGGGACTTTCGGGTGGCGTCGACTCCGCGCTGACGCTGGCCATCGCCTGCGACGCGCTCGGCGCGGAGCGCGTGCGCGCCGTGATGATGCCCTCGCAGTACACCGCGCAGATGAGCCTGGACGACGCCGCCGAGATGGCGCGCCGCGTTGGCGTGCGCTATGACGTGATCCCGATCGGACCGGTATTCGACGCCTTCCGCGCGGCGCTGGCGCCGCAGTTCGAGGGCCGGCCGGCGGATCTTACCGAGGAAAACCTGCAGGCGCGCGTGCGCGGCAGCCTGCTGATGGCGCTGTCGAACAAGTTCGGTTCGATCGTGCTCACCACCGGCAACAAGTCGGAGATGGCGGTGGGCTACTCCACGCTGTATGGCGACATGGCCGGCGGCTATGCGGTGATCAAGGACCTCGCCAAGATGCTGGTCTGGCGCCTGGCGCGCTATCGCAACACGGTGTCGGCGGTGATTCCCGCGAACATCATCACGCGCGCGCCCTCGGCGGAGCTGCGGGCGGACCAGACCGACCAGGACAGCCTGCCCGCCTACGAGGTGCTCGACGGCATCATGGAAGCCTACATGGAGCAGGGCCGCAGCCCGCGCGAGATCGTTGCCCAGGGCTACGCGCCGGCCGACGTCAAGCGCGTGGTTGGCCTGATCCGCAGGAGCGAATACAAGCGCCGCCAAGCGCCGCCGGGGGTGCGCATCACCTTCCGCGGCTTCGGCAAGGACTGGCGCTACCCGATCACCTCGAAGTACCTCGACCACGGCGACCTGTAGCTATAATGAAGGCCGATTCCCGGGAGGATCAGGCATGAAGAAGATCGAAGCCATCGTGAAGCCGTTCAAGCTGGACGAGGTGCGCGAGGCGCTGTCCGAAGTCGGCGTCACGGGCCTCACCGTCACCGAGGTGAAAGGCTTCGGCCGCCAGAAAGGCCACACCGAGCTGTACCGCGGCGCCGAGTACGTGGTCGACTTCCTGCCCAAGGTGAAGATCGAGGTGGTGGTGCCGGAGAAGCAGCTCGAGCCGGCGATCGAGGCCATTGTCAGGTCGGCGCGCACCGGCAAGATCGGCGACGGCAAGATCTTCGTCACCACGGTCGAGCATGTGGTGCGCATCCGCTCCGGCGAGACCAACGAGTCCGCTATCTAGGTTTGAGCAGCACCAGCAGCACGCCGCCGCCGCCATCTGAGGGCGGCGCCTGGCAGTAGGCCAGAACTTCCTCGCGCGGCGTCAGCCAGGCGCGCAGTTTTCCCTTCAGTACCGGCTCGCGGTTCTTCGACCCCAGGCCTTTGCCGTGCACGATGCGCACGCAACGCAGGCCCTGCGCCGCCGCCACGCGGACGAATTCCGCCACCTGCTGCGCGGCTTCCAACCGGTTCATGCCGTGCAGGTCGAGGTGGTCCTGCACCACCCAGTGGCCACGCCGCAGCCGGCGCAGCACCTGGCGGGATACGCCGTCGCGCAGGTAGGACAGTTCGACGCCGGATTCGAGCGCCTCGTCCGCCGACAGCGGACCAGTGATGCTTTCGGCCAGTACCGCGCGCTCGTCGCGGCGCGACTGCAAGGGCAGCGGCGGCGGTGCGGGCGGGCGCAGCGCCTGCCTGCGTACGCGGCCGAGCGGCTTGACGCCGGCCAGCGCGCGGCGCAATGCCTCCCGGTCGTCGTCGTCGGACATGGCGCGCCTCAGGCGGCCTGCAGGTCGAGGAATTTCTCGGCGTCGAGCGCCGCCATGCAGCCGGTGGCGGCGCTGGTCACCGCCTGGCGGTAGACGTGGTCCTGCACGTCGCCGGCGGCGAATACCCCCGCCACGCTGGTGGCGGTGGCGCCGCCTTCGCGTCCCGCGCGGGTCACGATGTAGCCGTTGTCCATCTGCAGCTGCCCCGCGAATACCTGCGTGTTGGGCGTGTGGCCGATGGCGACGAACAGGCCTTTCACTGGCAGATCTCTCGCCGTGCCGGTCTTCAGGTGCTTGATGCGCGCCGCGGCGACGCCGTTCTTGTCGCCCAGCACCTCTTCGAGCACCGAGTCCAGTTCGAGCAAGATCCTGCCCTCGGCGACCCGCTCCATCAGCTTGTCGATCATGATCTTCTCGGCGCGGAACTTGTCGCGCCGGTGCACAAGAGTGACCTTCCGGCAGAGGTTGGCCAGATACAGCGCCTCCTCGACTGCCGTGTTGCCTCCGCCAATCACCGCGACATCCTGCCCCTTGAAGAAGAACCCGTCGCAGGTCGCGCAGGCCGAGACGCCCTTGCCCAGGTAGCTCTGCTCCGAGGGCAGGCCGAGGTACTTGGCCGAGGCGCCGGTGGCGACGATGAGGGCATCGCAGGTGTAGGTGGCGGAATCGCCCTGCAGCACGAAGGGGCGCGCGCCGAGCTGCACGGTGTGGATGTGGTCGAACACCACTTCGGTCTCGAAGCGCTCGGCGTGCTTCTGGAATCGCTCCATCAGCTCCGGCCCCTGCACGCCGCCGGCGTCCGCTGGCCAGTTGTCCACGTCGGTGGTGGTCATCATCTGGCCGCCGTGCGCGACTCCGGTGATCAGCACCGGCTTGAGGTTGGCGCGCGCGGCGTACACCGCGGCCGTGTAGCCGGCGGGGCCGGAGCCGAGGATCACGAGTCGTTGGTGGCGCGTCGGCATGGTCGGGGGGGTGATGGTAAGAGCGCGGGCAGTATAATGATTTGGGGCTAAGATTATAGATAACAAGGCAGGTCGCTTGATTCGCCGCGGGCGCGGCGCGGCCGGTTTGTTAACATACATATAAGGGGTCCCTGCACATGGCGGTCGCGGTCTCGTCTGCAATGCTGCGCTCGGTGCCGCTCTTCGCGAGCTTGCCCGAGGAGTCCTTGCGCCTGCTCGCCACGGTGGTGACGCGGCGCAGCGTGACGCGTGGCTCGATCATCATGGCCGCGGGCGACGCGATCGAATCCCTGTATATCGTGCTCTCGGGGCGGCTCAAGGTGATGATGAGCGACGCCGAGGGCAAGGAAGTGATCCTCAGCATCCTGGGGTCCGGCGAGTACTTTGGCGAGATGGGCCTGATCGACGATAACCCGCGCTCGGCGACGGTGGTGGCGATCGAGGCCTGCGAGTTGCTCGCCGTCGCGCGGCGCGATTTCAAGAAGTGCCTGGCCGAGAATGCCGAGATGACGAATGCGGTGATGCGCGGCCTGGTGCGCCGGCTGCGCGAAGCCGACCGCAAGATCGGCAGCCTGGCGCTGCTCGACGTCTACGGGCGTGTGGCGCGGCTGCTGCTCGACATGTCCGAGACCGTGGACGGCCAGAAAATGGTCACCAAGCGGCTGCCCAAGCAGGATATCGCAAAGATGATCGGCGCCTCGCGCGAGATGGTGAGCCGGGTGATGAAGGACTTGCAGACCGGCGGCTACATCGAGGTGCGCGGCTCGATGATCGTGCTGCGCGACACCATCCTGCTGCCCGACTGACGGGCGGCGGTCCCCGGCGCACTCCGGCACCGGCGCGTGTCCGGGAAGTGCGCCTGCGGTAAAATCCGCGGTACCCAGATCGGGCCGCGATGGCAGCAGCGCAGAAAAAAACAGCAGCGCCCCTTCCCGCAAAGCTCGCGAACCTGTTGCGCGAAGCCCGATGGCTGGTGCTGGCGTCGATCGCCGGCTACCTGCTGCTGATCTTCCTCACGTTCGACCGCGCGGACCCTGGTTGGTCGCATAGTGCCACCGAGTCGGCGACCCACAATGCCGGCGGGCGCGCCGGCGCATGGATAGCGGACGTGCTGCTGTACCTGTTCGGCCTCTCGGCCTACTGGTGGGTCGCGCTGTGCCTGGTCGGCGTGGCTTGGGGCTACCGCACGCTGGACCGCACGGCGCTCATCGACCGGCGGCCGCTGGCGATCGCATTCTGCGGCTTTGCGCTGCTCCTGCTGTCGAGCGCCTCGCTGGAAGCACTGCGCCTGCACAGCGTCGTGGCGGCGTTGCCGCTCGCCCCCGGGGGACTGCTCGGCGCCGCGCTCGGCGGGCTTGCGCTGAACCTGCTTGGCTTTACCGGGGCCACGCTGCTCCTGCTGACGCTGGCTGCGGTCGGCTTCAGCCTGTTCACCGGCGTGTCGTGGCTTGCGGTTGCGGAGTTCACCGGCCTGCTGCTCGAGGCGGTGGCCGGCTACGCGCGGCGCGCCTGGGAACTACGCGCCGATCGCAAGTTGGGCGAGCTCGCGCGCGAGGAGCGCGAAGTGGTGGTGGAGGCCGAGAAAAAACGCGAGGAGGACCATCCGCCGCTGCTCATCGCGCCGCCCCTGGCGGAGATCAGGAAATCCGAGCGCGTGCACAAGGAAAAGCAGGCGCTGCTGTTCGACGACCTGCCGGATACGCCGCTGCCGCCTATCAAGCTGCTCGACGAGGCGGCGCACGATGGCGAGCTGGTGAGCGCGGAGTCGCTGGAATTCACCTCGCGCCTGATCGAGAAGAAGCTCTCGGACTTCGGAGTTTCGGCCAAGGTGCTCGCCGCCTATCCCGGCCCGGTGATCACGCGCTACGAAATCGAACCTGCGGTGGGCGTCAAGGGCAGCCAGATCGTCAACCTGGTGAAGGACCTGGCGCGCGCGCTGTCGGTGGTGTCGATCCGCGTGGTCGAGACCATCCCCGGCAAGACCTGCATGGGCCTGGAGATCCCCAACCCGCACCGCCAGACCGTGCGCCTGTCGGAAATCCTGGGCTCCGAGCTCTACGCCGGCATGCACACGCCTCTGGCGCTGGCGCTGGGCAAGGACATCGCCGGCCACCCGGTGGTCGTGGACCTGCAGAAGATGCCCCACCTGCTGGTGGCGGGCACCACCGGCTCGGGCAAGTCGGTGGCGATCAACGCCATGATCCTGTCGCTGCTGTACAAAGCCGAGCCCAAGCAAGTGCGCATGATCATGGTCGACCCGAAGATGCTCGAGCTGTCGATGTACCAGGACATCCCGCACCTGCTCGCGCCGGTGGTCACCGACATGAAGCAGGCCGCCAACGCGCTCAGCTGGTGCGTGGCGGAGATGGAGCGCCGCTACAAGCTGATGTCTTGGGTCGGTGTGCGCAACCTCTCCGGCTTCAACCATAAAGTGGCCGACGCGGACAGAGCGGGCAGGCCGCTCGAGGACCCGGCCACGCTCGAATCTGGCGAGCCGCAGCCGCTGACGCAGATGCCCTACATCGTGGTCGTGATCGACGAGCTCGCCGATCTGATGATGGTGGTCGGCAAGAGGGTGGAGGAGCTGATCGCGCGGCTCGCACAGAAGGCGCGCGCCTCGGGCATCCACCTGATCCACGCCACGCAGCGGCCCTCGGTGGACGTGATCACCGGATTGATCAAGGCCAACATCCCCACGCGCATCGCGTTCCAGGTGGCGAGCCGCATCGACTCGCGAACCATCCTCGACCAGCAGGGCGCCGAGGCGCTTCTCGGCCAGGGCGACATGCTGTACCTGCCGGCCGGCACCGGCCTGACTCAGCGCGTGCACGGTGCTTTCGTCGCCGACCACGAGGTGCACAAGGTGGTCGAGCACCTGAAGTCGCTTGCCGCGCCGGAGTACATCGAGGACGTGCTCGAGCCTGGCGTGGGCGAGGAGCTCGGCGGCAACGGCGCCGGCGGCGAAGCGGCCGGCGAAAAGGATCCGCTGTACGACCAGGCCGTGGAAATCGTGCTGCGCACGCGCCGGCCGTCAATCTCACTGGTGCAGCGCCACCTGCGCATCGGCTACAACCGCGCCGCGCGCCTGATCGAGGACATGGAGCGCGCAGGAATGGTGTCGCCGATGCAGACCAACGGCAACCGCGAGGTGCTGTTGCCCGCGAAGGCGGAGTAGAAGTGGTCGTCCTGCGCGGCCTGCTGCTCGCCTTGCTGCTCCTGCCCGCCGCCGCGCAGGCCTCGGGCGTCGACCGGTTCCACGCCTACCTGCGGGGCACGCAGACGGCACGCGCCGATTTCGAGCAGCAGGTCTACGACCGCGAGCGCAAGCTGGTGCAGCACTCCAGGGGCAATTTCTCCTTCCTGCGCCCCGGGCGCTTTCGCTGGAGCTACGCGCAGCCCTACGCGCAGCTGATCGTCGGCGACGGCGCGCGCGTCTGGATCTACGACCAGGATCTCAACCAGGTCACGGTGCGCGCCATGGCGCGCGCGCTGGGCTCCACGCCCGCGGCGCTGCTCGCCGGCGCGGCCGACGTGGAGCGCGCGTTCGAACTCTCCGACGCGGGTGTGCGCGACGGCCTGGAGTGGCTGGAGGCCAAGCCGCGCGAGCGCGAGGCGGGCTTCGAGCGCATCCGGCTCGGCATGGGCACGGCGGGCGTGCAGGCGATGGAACTGATGGATCATTTCGGGCAGACCACCGTGCTGCGTTTCTCCAACATCGTGCGCAATCCCCCGCTCGAGGCGTCCGCGTTCAGGTTCGTGCCCCCCAAGGGCGCCGATGTCCTTGGCGAGTGACCTGTTCCGCGCGGCGGCGCCGGCGGCGCCGCTCGCCGAACGCCTGCGCCCGCGCAGCATCGACGAAGTGCTCGGTCAGCGCCACCTGCTCGGCCCGGGCCGGCCGCTGCGCCTCGCCTTCGATTCGGGCAAGCCGCATTCGATGATCCTGTGGGGCCCGCCCGGCACCGGCAAGACCACGCTGGCGCGCCTCATGGCGCGGGCCTTCGACGCGGAGTTCATTGCGCTGTCCGCGGTGTTCTCGGGCGTCAAGGACATCCGCGAGGCCGTGCAGATGGCCGAAGCCACGCTCGCCTCGAGCGGCCGCCACACGCTGCTGTTCGTGGACGAGGTGCACCGCTTCAACAAGGCGCAGCAGGACGCTTTCCTGCCTTACGTGGAGCGCGGCCTGGTGACGTTCATCGGTGCCACCACCGAGAATCCCTCGTTCGAGGTGAATTCGGCGTTGCTGTCGCGCGCCACCGTGTACGTGCTCGAAAGCCTGACGGAGGAAGACCTGGGCGCGCTGCTCGCTCGCACCGGGCTGCAGGCAGATGCCGGGGCGCAGGCGCGCCTCGTCGGCTTCGCTGACGGCGACGCGCGCCGGCTGCTCAACGCCGTGGAGAATCTGCAGAACGCCAAGCCGCAGGGCGCCATCGACGCGGCGTTCGTCGAGTCCACCCTGGCGAAGAACCTCAGGCGCTTCGACAAGGGCGGCGAACAGTTCTACGACCAGATCTCGGCGCTGCACAAGTCGGTGCGCGGCTCGGACCCGGACGCTTCGCTGTACTGGCTGGTGCGCATGCTCGATGGCGGCGCCGATCCCCTGTACCTCGCGCGGCGCATGGTGCGCATGGCGGTGGAGGACATCGGGCTGGCGGATCCGCGCGCGCTGCAGATTGCGCTCGACGCCACCGTGACCTACGAACGGCTTGGCTCCCCCGAGGGCGAGCTGGCGCTGGCCGAGGCGGTGATCTACCTCGCCTGCGCGGCGAAATCGAACGCGGTGTACAACGCCTATAATGCGGCGCGCGCTTTCGTCTCGGCGGACGGCACGCGGCCGGTCCCGCTGCACATCCGCAACGCGCCCACCAGGCTGATGAAGAACCTGGGTTACGGCAAGGACTACCGCTACGCGCACGACGAGGCGGATGCCTTCGCGGCGGGCGAGAGCTACCTGCCGGAGGGCATGCCGGCGCAGGAGTGGTACCGGCCGACCGAGCGCGGGCTGGAGGCGAAGATCCGGGAAAAACTGCAGCACCTGCGCGGCCTGAACGCGGCGGCGGCGAAAAAGTCCGAATGATCGATATCCAACTGCTCAGGAACGACGCCGACGCGGTGGCGCAGCGCCTTGCGACGCGCGGCTTCCGGCTCGACCTCGAGGGCTTCAGGTCGCTCGAGGAGGCGCGCAAGAAGATCCAGACCGCGACCGAGCAACTGCAGGGCCAGCGCAACGCGCTTTCCAAGCAGGTGGGGCAGGCGAAGGCGAAGAAGGACGGGGGGCAGGCTGCTGCGCTGATGGCGCAGGCGACCGAACTCGGCGACCGGCTCAAGCAGATGGAGGTCGAGAATGAAGCGCTGCAGGCGCAGCTGCGCGAATTCGTCTCCTTGATCCCCAACCTGCCGCACGAGAGCGTGCCGGTAGGCAGCTCTTCCGAGCAGAACGTCGAAGTGCGCCGCTGGGGAACGCCGCGCAAGCTCGACTTTCCGGCCAAGGACCACGTCGATGTCGGTACGCCGCTGGGGCTCGATTTCGAGACCGGCGCGCGGCTCGCCGGGGCGCGCTTTGCGGTGATGAAAGGCGGGCTCGCGCGGCTGCACCGTGCGCTCGCGCAGTTCATGCTCGACGTGCACACCACCGAGCACGGCTACACCGAGGTCTACACGCCGTACATGGTAAGCGGCGAATGCGCGGACGGCGTTTCCAGCCTCGCCAAGTTCAAGGGCGACCTGTTCAAGCTCGAGGACCGGGACCTGTACCTGATCCCGACCGCCGAATATCCGGTGACCAACTTCGTGCGCGAGCAGATCCTGGCGCTCGACGCGCTGCCGATGAAGTTCGTGTGCCACTCGCCGTGCTTTCGCTCCGAGGCGGGTGCGGCGGGCAAGGACACGCGCGGCATGATCCGCAACCACCAGTTCGACAAGGTCGAGCTGGTGCAGATCGTGCACCCGGCGAAGTCCTACGAAGGGCACGAAGAGCTCACCGCGCACGCTGAAGTGATTCTGCAAAGGCTCGAATTGCCCTACCGGGTGATCACGCTTTGCACCGGCGACACCGGCTTTTCCTCGGCCAAGACCTACGACCTCGAAGTCTGGCTGCCGGGCCAGAACGCCTACTGCGAAATCAGCTCGTGCTCGAACTTCGAGGCCTTCCAGGCGCGGCGCATGCAGGCGCGCTTCAGGAACGAAAAAGGCAAGATCGAGCCGGTGCACACGCTGAACGGCTCGGGGCTCGCGGTCGGCCGCACACTGGTCGCAATTCTCGAGAACTTCCAGAACGCCGACGGCTCGGTGACGATTCCGCCGGCGCTGCGCCCGCATATGGGCGGAATCGAGAAGCTCGCGCGGCCCTGATAAAATTCCACCTGCCGCGGAGAGATGGCAGAGTGGTCGATTGCGGCAGACTCGAAATCTGTTGGGCGGGTAACCGTCCCGGGGGTTCGAATCCCTCTCTCTCCGCCACTTCCCCTGCCGGCCGAATAGCTGCGCCCGGTGCCTAAACGCACTTCCGGCGCGCGCACCCTGGTCTAGGGTGGGGTCATGAGAAGCAAAGTATTCACGGTGCCCATCGGCCGCCCGTCCGGCGCGGCGCTCCGTTCGTCGCCGCGCCGCGTTAGAGACTGTGGGGCGCGGGACTCCTTCCTCGCCAGGCTCCTCCCAGCGCGCGAAGCTGGCGGCGCAGGAGGTGGTACATGAACGCGCTACAGCACAGTACCGAGTTCATCCGGCTGGAGTCCGATCTGGCCGCGCGTCTGGAAACGCTGTTCCGGCGCTGTCCCGCGCTGCACGGCTTCTCGGTGCAGCCCGGCGCGAGCGTGAGCCGCGAGCGGGTCGTTCTCGACCTGCAGGACGACCTCTACCTCGCCGACGTCGTCTGGCACCAGCCGCTGAACGGCGAGCAGGCGGCGACGCTGGTCGGCGAGATCTCCCAGGCGCTGCTCGATCTGGTGGACGAGCAGCCCGATGCGATCGCGCTGCTGCGCGGCCGCACTTTCGCCAGCGTTCTGCATTGAGGAGGGCATAAGTTGAAACACGCCCTCGCTGCGATTGTGCTGATCCTGGGCGCCGGCGCCTCCGCTGCGCAGGACCTCGACAAGCCGCTGCTGCTGGTGGCCAAGCCGGAACTGGATGGACCCTATAACCACACGGCCGTCCTCGTCGTGCCGATGGGCGGCCAGCACGTCGGCTTCATTCTCAACCGCGCCACCGACGTAAAGCTCGCCACGCTCTTTCCCGAGCACGCGCCGTCCGCCAAGGTGGCGGACCCGGTCTTTTTCGGCGGCCCGGAGCGGGTCAATGCGATCTTTGCCGTGGTGCCGCGCGATCCAGGCGCGCCCTCGGTGCGCCTGTTCGGCGAGCTTTACGTGACGGTGCAGGCCGAGCTCGTCGACCGCGTCATCGAACAGACGCCGAACGATGCGCGCTATTTCGCCGGCTTCGTCGGCTGGCGACCGGGCGAGCTCGCCGCCGAGCTTGAGGCGGGCTTCTGGTACACGGCCGATCCTGATGCGACGCTGGTGTTCAGCCACGACACCGGCACGATGTGGGAGGCGCTGATCAAGCGGCTCGGCAAGCGCCCGCCTCCGGGCGAGGGGATGCACGAGGCATAGCGTCGCGCCCGCGGTAAACTTCGTACCCTGAAAGTTCGAGCGCCCTAACAGGGCGCTTTTTTCGTTTACCGTGGACGCCGAGATGAACGCACCCGCAATCCAATTCGACCCTGAGTCCGCCCGCTTCGGTTCCGCGCGCACGCAAAAGCGCCTCGAGGACGACCGATTGCTCCTGGGCAAGGGGCTGTTCAGTGACGACCGGCGCTTCGACCAAGAGGCCGTTCTGGTGGTGGTGCGCTCGCCCTACGCGCACGCGACGATCAAGTCCGTGGACCTCGCCGCGGTACGCGCCACGCCGGGCGTGCTCGCGGCCTGGACCCTGGCGGAGCTCGCTGCCGACGGCGTTAAGCACATTCCGGTGCCGCCGCTGTTCAAGCGCGCCGACGGCGCGCCGATGTCCGCGCCCCCGCGCACGCCGCTTGCCGGAGTGCGCGCACTTTACGTCGGCCACCCGGTGGTCGCGGTCGTCGCGCAAACGCGCGTGCAGGCGCAGGACGCGTCCGAGCTCGCCGAGATCGAGTATGAGGAGCTGCCCTGCGTGGTGGACCCTCGCGACGCGGTGAAGCCGGGCGCGCCGCAGCTGTGGCCCGAGGCGCCGGGTAATGTCGCTGCCGAGACGCGCTACGGCAAGGCGGACGAGACGAAGGCTGCCTTTGCGCGCGCGGCGCACGTCACCGAAATCGAACTGCACAACCAGCGCCTCATCGCCATGGCGATGGAGCCGCGCTGCGCCATCGGTGTGCACGAGAAGGGCCGCACTACCGTGTACACGCAGTGCCAGCAACCCACCGGCGCGCGCGACCTGCTGGCGGCGGCCTTCGGCGGCAAGCCCGCGGAGTTCCGCATCGTCAACGGCGACATCGGCGGCGGCTTCGGCATGAAGACCGGCTTGACGCCCGAGGAAGTGCTGGTGGCCTACGCCGCGAGAAAGCTCGGCCGGCCGGTGCGCTGGCGCGGTGACCGGAGCGAAGAGTTCCTCGCCGCGCACATGGGCCGCGACATGCATTTCAAGGCTGCGCTGGCGCTCGACAAGGACGGGCGCATCCTCGCCCTGCGCCTGAAGATGCTCGGCAACATGGGCGCGGTGCCGGTGGGCTCCTCGGCGATGATTCCGCTTGCCATGGTGGCCAAGGTGCAGACCTCGGTGTACCGCGTGCCCGCGGTGGACTACCACTTCCAGGGCGTGCTCACCAACACCATGGCCACCGGCGCCTACCGCGGCGCTGGCCGTCCCGAGGGCAACTATCTCATCGAGCGCCTGGTGGAGAAGGCCGGGCGCGAGATGGGCATCGACCCGGTCGAGATCCGCAGGCGCAACCTCCTGCAGCCGGCGGACTTGCCTTACACCACGCACGCAGGCGAAATCTACGACACGGGCGACTTCCCGCGCATGCTCGACGGGCTGCTGGAGGTCGCGGACTGGAAGGGTTTTGCCGCGCGCGCCGCACAATCCAAGCAGCGCGGCAAGCTCCGCGGCCGCGGGCTGGCGGCCTACCTCGAGTGGACCGGCGCGCTGCCTACCGAAACCGTGGACATCGAGGTGGACGCCGAAGGCCACGTCACGGTGTTCTCCGGTACGCAGGCGATGGGGCAGGGGCTCGAGACCACCTACGTCCAACTCATCACCGAGGTGCTGCAGATTCCCGCCAAAGGCGTGACGATCGTGCAGGGCGACACGGATCGCGCCAACGGCGTCGGCAGCGTCGGCTCGCGCTCGGCGTTCGTCGGCGGCTCGGCGGTGGTGGCGGCGGGGCGTACGCTCATCGTGCGCGCCAAGGAGCTCGCGGCGGATGCACTCGAGGCGGCGCCGGCGGACATCGAGTTTCGCGGCGGGCGCTTGTTCATTGCCGGCACCGACCGCTCGGCATCGCTCGACGAGCTCGCCTCGCGCCAGGCCGAGAAGCGCATCCGCGTGTCGGCGACGCAGACGCCCTCGACGCCGTCCTGGCCGAACGGCGCACAGGCCTGCGAGGTGGAGATCGATCCGGAGACCGGCGAGGTGGCGCTCGCGCGCCTCGCCAGCCTGGACGACATCGGCCGCATCATCAACCACGCCATCGTCGAGGGCCAGATCCAGGGCGGCATGGCGCAGGGCGTCGGCCAGGCGCTCTACGAGCAGGCGGTGTACGACGCGAGCGGCCAACTGCTCACCGGCTCGCTGATGGACTACTGCATGCCGCGCGCCGACCAGTTCCCGCCGATGGTGAATGCCTTCGACGAGAGCGTACCCTGCCAGACCAACCTGCTCGGTGTGAAGGGCTGCGGCGAGATCGGCACCATCGGCGCGGCGCCCGCGGTGGTGCACGCGGTGCTCGATGCGCTCGCGCAGTTCGGCGTGGCGCACCTGGAGATGCCGCTGACGCCCGAGAAGGTGTGGCGCGCGATGCGCGGCGGCTAGGTGCTATATTGGCCCGCTTCATGAGCGCGGCCATGCCCGGAGAGGAGTCCATGCGCGCTGGGGCGAATCGCGCATTCGGCTACGCCATCCTCGCGTCCATCCTGCTGCACGCGCTGCTGCTGCTCGCGCTGCCGTCGCTGCGCGGTTTTGTCGAACTGCAGCCGAGCGCCCCGGTGCGGTTGACCGCGCGCATGGTGGAGATTGCGCCGGCGCCGGCCGCTGCGCACGCGCCCAAGCCCAAGGCGCGTCCGCAAGCTCGGCCCCCGGCCGCCGCCAGGCCCGCGCCAGTCCCGGCGCTGGCGCCAGAGCCGATCGTTCAAGCACCTTTGCCGCAGCCGGCACCGCCGGTGGCGAGCGAACCCGGTCCGCCGCCCGCGGCCCCGATCAGCCCAGCCGTTGCCGGCGCCCTCGCGCGCGTCGAAATCCGGCCCGCGCCGAGCGCCTCACCGGCGCGGGATAGCGCGGCGCAGGACCACTATCGCGTGAGCCTCAACATCGCCGCGGCGCGCTTCAAGCGCTATCCGCGCGCGGCGATCGACAACAGCTGGGAGGGCGAAGTGGTGGTGCTGATGACCATCGCGGCGAACGGCCGCATCGCCTCGTTACGCGTGCGCAGCAGCTCGGGCTACGAGATCCTCGACCGGCAGGCGCTCGACATGTTTCGCAACGCCAAGACCTTCGTGCCCATCCCGGCCGAGCTGCGCGGGCGGGAGTTCGAGCTGGAGCTGCGCGCGATCTACGGCCTGAGGGATCAGGGCTCGGGCTGAAACGCCACGACGTGGTCCACGTCGAGGCGGATGCCGATGCTTTCCCCCAGGGCGTGGTTGTGGTGGCTTGGCACCAGCGCCAGCACCTTGCGCCCGCTGGCGAGCCGGAGGGTGTAGAGGATCTCGGCGCCGCGAAAGGCCTTGTGCCGCACCGATATCCTGCTGCGGCCCGACGACGTGGTGCACGACGATGCTTCGAGCCTCAAGGCCGAGGTGCTGCACAAGGCCTTTCGCGGCGCCGAGATCCTCTACACGCTCGAACTCGGCAGCGGCACCAAGGTGCTGTCGATGGTGCCCTCGCACCACAACCACCTGCTGCAGGAGGCGATCGGCATCCGCCTCGAGCTCGACCACATGATCGCGTTCCCGAAGCAGTAGCGCGTCGTCAGACGCTGCTCGGCAGGTAGCGGACGGCGAGCACGCCGTCGATCG
>JANMSV010000056.1:0-3636 GCA_031389685.1 Betaproteobacteria bacterium | reverse complement strand
CTCGACTGGAATACTGCTGATGCTGGCTTCTGCGCCGGTGTTCGCGGGCTCGTTCCTCGTCGCCAAGGCCCTGACCCGGCATGACCGCCTGGAAATCGTGGTGCTGTGGCAGCACCTCTGGGTATCGGTGCTGCTGGTCGGCTTCGCGGCGGCGTACTGGTCCAATCCCTCGTCGCAGCAGTGGGCGCTGCTCGTGCTGTGCGGTTTCCTCGGCGCCGGCGGGCACTATTGCATGACGCGCGCTTTTCGCGCCGCCGATATTTCGGCGGTGCAGCCGGTGAAGTTCCTGGAGCTGGTGTGGGCGGCGATTCTCGGCGTGCTGGTGTTCGGCACAGTGCCCGCGGGCGCGACCGTGATCGGGGGCGTGGTGATCCTCGCCAGCACGCTGCTCCTGGCCAGGCACGAGGGCCGCGCCGCCGCGCTTGTGAAAGAATCGGAACGCGAGGCGAAATGAGCTGGACGCCGGATCATCGAGCGCGCAGCGCCCGCACCTGAGACATTAGTCCGTCCAGCGTGATGGCGTTGCGTACCGGGAGGCCGGCGGCGCGCAGCGCCCCGGCGGCCCAGACGTTGCACGTGCGCAGCAGGTGGAAGGTTTCGCGTCCGGGATAGAAGCGGCTGTCGCCGTAGTGGCCCGAGGCGAGCGATGCGGCTGGCATCTCGCCGTCGCGCTCGAAGGCATCGTGGAGGTAGCGCATCAGTCCGTCCAGCGCCGGCTGCGATAGCCGGATCTCCACGATTTCGCTCTGACGGAAGAACGCCGCCAGTTCGCCGCGAACGCCGGCGACATGCAGCACGCTGCGATTAGGAAAGAACGCGGCCTTGAACGACAGCCACGGCCCGGCGGTCTGCGCCATGTAGAAATCGCGCTCGCCCCAGCCCACCTCGAGAAAGTCCGCGGCAGGGAAATCGCGCTTCTCCGGCCACAGGGGCGCGGGGATGTCGGCGCGCCGCACGGCGATGCCCGTGTGCCCGCCCTGGGGGACGAGGAAAATCGAGGTGACCGCGGGCGCCTGCGGCAGCACGGCGACCGGCGAGGCGGCGCAGCCGCAAAGCAGGCAGCACAGGACGAGGGCGCGCATGGGGCTAGCATGCGCCGTTTGAAACGCACCGTCTCCTTGCGACGCCAAGCTATAATTTGACGCTCCCGCAATCACCGATCTCTCCATGAAAGTCCTGGTCAGCATCAAGCGCGTGGTCGATTACAACGTCAAGGTGCGCGTCAAGGCGGACGGCACCGGCGTAGAGACCGCCAACGTCAAGATGTCGATGAATCCCTTCGACGAGATCGCCGTGGAAGAGGCGGTGCGGCTGAAGGAAGCCGGCGTGGTCACCGAGATCGTCGTCGTCTCCGCCGGCCCGCAGGCCTGCCAGGAGACGCTGCGCACCGCGCTCGCCATCGGCGCCGACCGCGCGATCCTGGTCGAGACCGACGCGGAGCTGCAGCCGCTCGCCGTCGCCAAGCTGCTCAAGGCGGTGTGCGCCAAGGAGGGCCCGCAGCTGGTAATCCTCGGCAAGCAGGCGATCGACGACGATTGCAACCAGACCGGCCAGATGCTGGCCGCGCTCCTGGGCTGGCCGCAGGCGACCTTCGCCTCAAAAGTGAAGATCGAGGGCGGCAAGGCGCAGGTCACCCGTGAAGTGGACGGCGGCCTGGAGACCATCTCGATCAAGCTGCCCGCCGTCGTCACCACCGACCTGCGCCTGAACGAGCCGCGCTACGTCACGCTGCCGAACATCATGAAGGCGAAAAAGAAGGCGCTCGAGACGCTCAAGCCCGACGCGCTCGGCGTGGACGTGACGCCGCGCCTCGCCACGCTCAAGGTGGTGGAGCCCGCCAAGCGCAAGGCCGGCATCAAGGTGCCGGACGCGAAGACGCTGGTGGACAAGCTGCGCAACGAGGCGAAGGTGATCTGATGAGCGTCCTCGTCCTCGCCGAGCACGACCATCAGTCGGTCAGGAAGGCCACCCTCAACACCGTCGCCGCGGCGAAGAAGATCGGCGGCGAGATCCACGTCCTGGTCGCGGGCCACAACGCGGGCGCAGTGGCCAAGGCCGCCGCGCAGATTCCAGGGGTCGCCAAGGTGCTGCACGCGGATGCGCCGCATCTGGGGGAATTCCTCGCCGAGAACGTCGCTGCATTGGTGGTGTCCCTGGCCAAGGGCTACACGCACATCCTGGCGCCGGCGACCTCCACCGGCAAGGACATCATGCCGCGTGCCGCGGCGCTGCTCGACGTGCAGCAGGTCTCCGACATCGTGGCGGTCGAATCGGCCGACACCTTCGTGCGCCCGATCTACGCAGGCAACGCGCTGGCGACCGTCCAGTCCTCCGACAAGATCAAGCTGATCACGGTGCGCACCACCGGTTTCGACGCGGTGGCCGCAACCGGCGGCAACGCCCCGGTGGAAAGCGTGGCGGCCCCTGCCGACAGCGGGCTGTCGTCCTTCGTGGGCCGCGAGGTGCAAAAGTCCGAGCGCCCCGAGTTGACCTCGGCGCGCATCGTGGTCTCGGGCGGGCGCGGCATGGGCTCGAGCGAGAACTTCAAGCTGCTCGAGCCGCTCGCCGACCAACTCAACGCTGCGCTGGGCGCCTCGCGCGCGGCGGTGGACGCGGGCTTCGTGCCGAACGACTGGCAGGTCGGCCAGACGGGCAAGATCGTCGCGCCGGAGCTCTACATCGCCATCGGCATCTCGGGCGCCATCCAGCACCTCGCGGGCATGAAGGACAGCCGCGTCATCGTCGCCATCAACAAGGACGAGGAAGCGCCGATCTTCCAGGTCGCCGACTACGGCATCGTGGGCGACTTGTTCAAGGTGGTGCCGCAGGTGATCGAAGAGCTCAAGAAGTAAGGAGGCTGCAGTGTCCGTTTATGTCGCGCCCCTGAAGGACATCCGCTTCGTCATGAACGAACTGGCGGGTCTTGCCGATGTCGCGAAATTGCCGGGTTACGGGGAAGCGACGCCCGATACCGTCGACGCGATCCTGGGGGAGGCGGCCAAGTTCGCCAGCGGTGTGCTCGATCCGCTGAACCACACCGGAGACGAGGAAGGCTCGCAGTGCAAGGACGGGGCGGTGACCACGCCCAAGGGTTTCAAGGAAGCCTACCGCGCTTACGTGGACGGCGGTTGGGGCGCGCTGCCGGTATCGCCGGAATTGGGCGGACAGGGATTGCCCAGGATCGTCGCCACGCCGGTCGAAGAAATGTGGTGCAGCGCCAACATGAGCTTCTCGCTCTGCCCGATGCTCACGCAGGGCGCGCTGCACGCAATCGAGCTGTGCGGCTCCGGGCATCTGCGCAAGACTTTCCTGCCCAAGATGGCGCGCGGCGCATGGACCGGGACGATGAACCTGACCGAGCCGCAGGCGGGTTCGGACCTGGCGCTGGTAAAGACACGCGCAGTGCCTGAAGGCGAGCACTACCGCATTACGGGGCAGAAGATTTTTATTACCTACGGCGAGCACGATTTTACGGACAACATCGTGCACCTGGTGCTGGCGCGCACACCCGACGCGCCCGAGGGCGTCAAGGGCATCTCTCTGTTCATCGTGCCGAAATTCCTGGTGAATGCCGACGGCTCGATGGGCAAGCGGAACGAGGCGCGCTGCGCCTCGATCGAGCACAAGCTCGGCATT
>JANMSV010000169.1:0-2584 GCA_031389685.1 Betaproteobacteria bacterium | reverse complement strand
CGAGGACCGCTACCTGATCCTGCCCTTCGGCCTGCACTGGTCCGAAGCCCGGGCGAGCGACATGATCGTGTTCGACGAATCGGGCAAGACCCTCGAGGGCGAGGGCGTGGTCGAGCTCTCGGCGCAGTGCATCCACGCGCCGATCCACCGCATCTGCGGCGCGCGCGTGGTGATGCACACGCACCAGACCTGGGCGGTGGCACTCAACATGCTGAAGGACAATCGCCTGCTGCCGGCGAGCCAGACCGCGGCCTTTTTCCATGGCTACGTCGCCTACGACGACACCTACACGGGGACGGCGGACACGCTCGAGGAGGGCGAGCGCCTGGCGCGCGTGATCGGCGAGAAGCACGTGCTGTTCATGAAGAACCACGGCGTGCTGGTGACCGGCGCCACGGTGGCGCAGGCCTACCGGCGGCTCTACAAGCTGGAGCGCGTGTGCCGCGCCCAGGTGCTGGCGCTGAGCACCGGCAAGCCGATCGAGGTGCTCTCGGATGCGATCGTGGCCGAGGTGCAGTCGCCGCCGCAGAACGACCGCCACTCGCGCACGGAGCGCGAGCGCATGTTCTTCGAGGCCATGATGCGCGTGCTCGACCGGGAGTTGCCGGGCTACGCCGACTGAAGCCCGGCATGACCCGGTTCCCGCGGCTGCGCCGGGATCGCGCGGCAGCGATGCCGTTCATCATGCTGGCGACTCTGATCGACATGATGTCGATCGGCCTGATCATTCCTGTGCTGCCGGCGATGGTCGGCGAATTCACCGGCTCGCAGGCTCACCAGGCCTACTGGTACGGCGCGGTGACCTTCGCCTTCAGCCTGGCGAATTTCTTCAGTTCGCCGTTCCTCGGCGCTCTCTCGGACAGCCGCGGACGCCGGCTGGTGTTGCTGCTCGGCTTCTGCGGCATGGCGTTCAGCTTCCTCGCCACCGTGCTGGCCACCGCAATGTGGGTGCTGATCGCGGTGCGGGTGGTGAGCGGTGCGATGCAGGCCAACGTCTCGGTCGCCAACGCTTACGTCGCGGATATCACCCCGCCCGAAGAGCGGGCGAAGCGCTTCGGCATGCTGGGGGCGATGTTCGGCGTGGGCTTCATCCTCGGCCCGGTGATGGGCGGGCTGCTGGGCGCGATCGACCTGCGCCTGCCGTTTTTCGTCGCCGGCACCCTGGCGCTGCTCAACCTGCTCTACGGGTACTTCGTGCTGCCCGAATCGCTGCCGCCGGAGCGCCGGCGCGCTTTCGAGTGGAAGGCGCTCAACCCGTTCGGCGCGCTGCGCGGCCTGGCGCAGACCAAGGGCGTGGGGCTGCTGGTTGCCGTGGTCGCGTGCAGCGGACTGTCGCAGTTCGTGCTCTACACCACCTGGGTGCTGTACACGACCTTCAAGTTCGGCTGGGGGCCGCTGGAGAATGGCTGGTCGCTCGCGGCGGTCGGCGTCGTGTCGGCCGTTGTGCAGGGCTTGCTGCTTGGCCGCCTGCTCAGGCGCTTCAGCCCGCGACGCCTGGCCGTGCTGGGCCTGGTGTCATCGACCCTCGCCTTCCTGATGTGGGGCGCGGCGACTCAAGGCTGGATGATGTTCGCGATCATTTTCGTCAACCTGCTCGGCGCCACGGTGGCGGCGTCCATCCAGAGCCTCATTTCGCAGGCGGCGGACGCGCGCAACCAGGGACAGGCGCTCGGCGCGGTGGGCGGCCTGAACAGCCTGATGGCGGTGATCGCCCCGTTGATCGGCGCCCCGCTGCTGGCGATGGTTTCGCACCTGCCCCAGGGGGATTGGCGCATCGGGGCGCCGTTTTACTTCTGCGCGGCGCTGCAGGCGGCGTCGCTGGTCCTCGCGGTGGTCCACTTCCGCGCCGATCGCCGCGCGCGCCTCGCTTTACCGCATCCGAAGCCCTTATCCTGAGGGACCCGTCATGCCCGTTGATCCGCTTTCAACACCGCGCGCTGGTCATTTCACCATCGCGCCGTAGACGAGGTTCTTGTAGAGCATCCGTGTGTGGATGCGGCTGGAGGGGCCCTGCGCCATCAGGATCCCGACCAACTGTTCCTTCGGGTCGATCCAGAAGCTGGTGCCCCAAATGCCCGCCCACATGGCGTCGCCTTTCGTTCCCGGCGCCCAGCCCATGCCTTCGTCGAGCCGCACGCCAAAGCCCAGGCCCATGGCGTAGCCCGGCCCGGTGGTGGGAAAGGGCGAGCCGGCGATGCCGACAGTATGGTTCGAGAGCATGAATTCGACCGTCTTCTTCGCAAGATACCGCTTGCCTTGGTACTCGCCGCCGTTCACCAGCATCTGGCAGAACCGGAGGTAGTCCTCGGCCGTGCCGACGAGGCCCGCACCGCCCTTGAAGTAGCTCTTGCCGGCGGGGTTGGAGAACACGCGGTACGACTTCAGTAATGTCGCCTTCAGCGGATCGGAATCCAGTGTCTCGGCGAGTCGCGTTATTTTCTCCGGCGGCACCCAGAATGCAGTGTCCTTCATGCCGAGCGGATCGATGAGCATTTCCTTGAGCAGCACATCGAGCGGCTGTTTCGCCACGCGCTCGATGAGAAGGCCGAGGACGTCAGTGGCGATCGAGTACTCCCATACCGTG
>JANMSV010000149.1:0-12573 GCA_031389685.1 Betaproteobacteria bacterium | reverse complement strand
CGCGATCTCGATGATCGAGATGTCGAAAGTGCCGCCGCCCAGGTCGTACACGGCGATCTTGCGGTCGCCCTTCTCCTGTTTGTCCATGCCGAAAGCCAGCGCGGCCGCCGTCGGCTCGTTGATGATGCGCTTGACGTCCAGCCCGGCGATGCGGCCGGCGTCCTTGGTCGCCTGGCGCTGCGAGTCGTTGAAGTACGCCGGCACGGTGATGACGGCTTCGGTGACTTCCTCGCCAAGGTAGTCTTCCGCAGTCTTCTTCATCTTGCGCAGGATTTCGGCGGACACCTGCTGCGGCGCCATTTTCTTGCCGCGCTCCTCGACCCAGGCGTCGCCGTTGTCGGCCTTGACGATTCTGTAGGGCATCAAGCCGATGTCTTTCTGCACCTCTTTTTCCTCGAAACGGCGGCCGATCAGGCGCTTGACCGCATAGATGGTGTTCTTCGCGTTGGTCACTGCCTGCCGCTTGGCAGACGCGCCGACCAGGATTTCTCCGTCCTCCGCGTAGGCCACGACAGAGGGCGTGGTGCGCGCGCCTTCGGAGTTCTCGATCACCTTGGGCTTGCCGCCCTCCATGATCGCCACGCACGAGTTGGTCGTGCCCAAGTCGATGCCGATGATCTTAGCCATGGTGGTTCCTTCAGTTCGATTCCAAGTTACTGTCCGAGATGGGGTTTCCCGGCGCGTTTTCAACCGCGTTTTTTTCCACACGGGCCTTGGCGACGCTCACCAGGGCGGGGCGCACGACACGTTCGTGCAGGGTGTAACCTTTCTGCAGGACCGTCAGCACGGTATTAGGTTCCTGCTCCGACTCGAGCGCCGCCATGGCCTGCTGCCGGTGAGGATCGAAGCGTTGGCCGGCGGCGGGATTCACCTCGACGACCCCGGCCCGGTCGAAGGCGCTCTGCAGTTGCTTCCTCGTCAATTCCACCCCGGCGCGCAGCGCGCCCACATCCTCCTCGCCCGTGCCCAGCGCTGCTTCGAGGCTGTCCATCACCGGCACCAGGTCTTCCACGATCCGCTCCGCCGCGTATTTGCGCGCCTGGGCGATGTCCGCCTGAGCGCGTTTGCGGGCGTTTTCCGCGTCTGCCAGCGCACGCAGCCAGGCATCGCGTTGCTCGTCCAGCTTGGCTTGGGCCTCGGCGAGCAACTCGTCGAGCGAGCGCCCGGGTTCCGCGCCCTCAGAGGAATTCTCTGACAATTCTTTGTCTGGCTGGCGGGTCGGATCGGACATCGGGCAAAAGGTAGCTGTGTAAAGGCCGATATATTGGGGGGCAGCGATCCACTTCAAGTCCTGACTTCGAGGCGCTCATCTCTGATTTTGATGGAATACCGGCAGGAGGTATCATTCCACTTTAATTGGGCACGATAAAGGCCTGACAAGAAAAGGCTTATAGTGCATCATCGAGGTACTGGGAGAGGGAAAGGTCTGTGAACGAGCCAGCACCAGGCCCGATCAAGGTCCTGGTCATCGATGACAGCAACACAATCCGGCGCAGCGCCGAGATGTTCCTGCGCCAGGCCGGGTTCGACGTCATTCTGGCCGAGGATGGCTTCGACGCGCTGGCGAAGATCAGCGACCACCAGCCCAAGGTCATTTTCGTCGACATCATGATGCCGAGGCTCGACGGCTACCAGACTTGCGCGCTGATCAAGCAGAACGCGAGCTTGAAATCCACGCCGGTCATCATGCTGTCGAGCAAAGACGGCGTGTTCGACCGCGCGCGCGGCCGGCTCGCGGGCTCGGACCGGTACCTGACCAAGCCCTTCACCAAGGAAGCGCTGATCGACACGGTCAACGAGTACGTAAACCTTCCTCCGCAGTCCACATGATCCACGTTTGAAAGGCCCTGCACCATGCCGATACGCAAAATCCTCGTCGTCGACGATTCCCCCACCGACCGCCAGTACCTCACCGACATCCTCGCGAAAAGCGGCTACCAGGTCTCCACCGCCGAGAGCGCGGAGGAGGCGCTGGAGAAGGTCAAGCAGCAGCGCCCGGACCTCGTTCTGATGGATGTGGTGATGCCGGGCCAGAACGGTTACCAGGCCACGCGCACGCTGAGCAAGGACAGCGGCACCAAGGATATCCCGATCATCATCTGCACCACCAAGGGTCAGGAGACCGACCGCGTATGGGGGATGCGCCAGGGCGCGCGCGACTACATCGTGAAGCCGGTCAACCAGGCAGACTTGCTGGCCAAGATTTCCGCGCTCGGCTAGTGGCGACCAGAATCTCCCTGCGCGACTACCAGCGCGAACTGGCCGCCCGCCTGCAAAGCGCGGACAGTGGCCGCACTGCGTCCAAGCTGGGGCTGCTGGTCGCCGGCGAAAGTTGGCTGGTGGACCTGACGGACGCGGGCGAGGTCATTCCAGTGCCGCCCATCACGCCGGTGCCGCTCACGCGGCCATGGTACCGGGGCGTGGCCAATATCCGGGGCAATCTGTACAGCGTCGTGGACTTCGCCGCGTTCCTTGGTGCCAGCCCGGCGCCGATCGCGGAACAGGCGCGGCTGCTGCTGCTCAGCGAGCGATTCCGCATGGCCAGCGCGCTGCTGGTCGACCGCGCGCTCGGTCTGCGCAACACGGACCAGTTTCAGACGCGCCCTGGCGCGGCCGCGCGCTCGCCCTGGATCCGTGCAGAGCTCAGCGACGAGCAGGGCAGGAGGTGGAAGGAACTCGACGTAGCGCAACTGGTGCAGCACCCGGCATTTCTCGGCGTCGGCGCCTAGCGATCGAATCGGATTATGCAAGGAGCTTTCATGCGTAGAAACGTTTTGTGGGGTCTCGCGCTCGCTGCCTGGCTGCCGCTTTGCGCGACGGCCGAGAACGGCGTCACCAATGACAAGATCCTGCTCGGGCAGGCGGCCGTGTTCTCCGGGCCTGCCGCGCAGCTGGGGATCCAGATGCGCAATGGCGTCAAGGCCTACCTCGACTACATCAACGACAAGGGCGGCGTGCACGGCCGCAAGGTCGAGCTCGTCGCCGAGGATGATTTCTACGAATCCGCGCGCGCGCCCGCGGCGAGCAAGAAACTGATCGACGAACACAAGGTGTTCGCGCTCATCGGCTATGTCGGCACGCCCACGGGGGTCGCGCACCTGCCGGTGGTGACGCAGGCCAAGGTGCCCCTGGTCGGGATGTTCACGGGCGCGGAAGTCCTGCGCGTGCCATTCAACCGCTACATTTTCCACGTGCGGGCGAGCTACTACGACGAAACGGAAAAGATCGTCGAGCAGATCCTGTCCGTCGGCGGCCGCAACGTCGCGGTGTTCTACCAGAATGACGCCTACGGGCTGGCCGGCCTGGCGGGCACCGAGATTGCGATGAAGAAGCGCAATTTGAAGGTCTCCGTGACCAGCACCGTCGAGCGCAATACCGTGCAAGTCGAGGAAGCGGTAAAAACCATCCAAGCCGCAAAGCCCGACGCGGTGGTGATGATCAGCGCCTACACCTCGATCGCCGAATTCGTGCGGCAGATGCAGAAGGCGGGAAGCAACGCGACCTTCTACAACGTGTCGTTCGTCGGCAGCAAGGCGCTCTCCGACGCGCTCGGCAAGGACGGGGTTGGCGTGGCGATTTCCCAGGTGGTGCCGTTCCCGTGGGGCACGGCGGTGCCGGTGGTCAAGGAGTACCAGCAGCTCTCCAAGAAGGCTGGATTCACCGACTACAACTTCAGTGCGATGGAGGGCTTCCTTTCGGCCAAGGTGGCGGTGGAGGGGCTGAGGCGCGCGGGCAGGAACCTGACGCGCGACGGCTTCATCGCGGCGCTGGAGAAGATGCAGGACGTGGACCTCGGCGGCTTCTATGTGGGCTACTCGCCGACCAATCGCGCGGGTTCGAAGTTCGTCGATCTGACGATCATCGGCCGTGGCGGCAAATTCTTGCGATAAGGGGATTCCGATGGCATTCAGTCTAGGCGCGCTCAAACTTCCATTTCTAGGGCGCGGCGCCGATCCCGGCGGGCAGGCACGCGCCGCTGCAGCCGCGGCGGGCGCGGGCGGGCTGCCGCTGATCGGTCGCCTGCCGATCGGCCGGCAGTTGCAGTTGCTGATCGGTGCCCTGGTCCTGTTGCTCGCAATGATCGCGAGCGTGGTCGTCTACGACGCGCGGCAGGGGGCATTCGGCACCATCTACATTGCCGGCGTCGGCAAGCTGCAGATGCTGTCGCAGCGCCTGGCGAAAGCCGCGCAGCAGGCATCGCAGGGCAACGCCGAAGCATTCAAGCAATTGCGCAGCAGCCGCAACGAATTCGCTGCGCTCATCAAGCTGCTCGCCTTTGGCGGACCCAGCGCAGGAGTCGATCTGCCGCCCACCTCGACAGCCATGCAGCCGTCGCTCAACGCGCTGGACCGCGAATGGGGCAAGACCGAGAGCAACGCGCAGCTGGTGATCGGGGAGGAGCGCAATCTCGTCGCCTTGGGCAGCGCGGTGCGCGCGATCAACGCCAACAACCCAGCGATGCAGGAGCTTACGGACGAGATCGCGGCACTCAGCGTGCAGACGGGCGGCTCGGCGCCGCAGAACGCCATCACGGCCCAGCTCATGATGCTGACGCAGCGCATGGCGAAGAACGCCAACACCATGCTGGCGGAGAACGTCGTCGACCCGGAGGTCGCGTTCCTGCTGGGCAAGGACACCAATACGTTCCGCGCCACACTGCAGGGGCTGCTGCAGGGCAGCGACGCGTTACGCATCGCGCGTGTCGCGGACGCCGAAACGCGCGGCAAGCTGGGCGAGCTGCAGACCGCGTTTGCCGACTACCAGCGCGCGGTGAGCGATATCCTCGGCAATCAGGCGCGCCTGGTCGGCGCCAAGCGCGCGGCCTTCGAGATCTTCAACGACAGCGAGTCATTGCTGCAGACGGCGGATAAGCTGAGCCAGGGTTACGCAGCGGAGCTCGGCGAGCGCAGGCTCAACTACCTCGCACTCGCCGTGCTGACCGTCCTGGCCCTGGTCGTGCTGGTGCTGATCGGTCTGGTCTACATCACGGATGGCCGCCACCGCGCGGCGGGGAGCGAACGGCAGAACCGCACCAACCAGGACGCCATCCTGCGCTTGCTCGACGAGATCGGCAACCTCGCGGACGGTGACCTGACTTCTCGCGCCAGGGTGACGGAGGAGATCACGGGCGCCATCGCCGACTCCATCAACTACACCATCGACGAACTGCGCCGCCTGGTGGCGGGCATCAATTCGGCCGCGCAGCAGGTCACGAGCGCGACGCAGGAAGCCCGGACGGTGTCCGGCCAACTTCTGCTGGCGGCGCAGAAGCAGGCCACCGAGATCCAGGGCACCGGCGAGTCGGTGGCGCAGATGGCGAAGTCCATGGCCGGCGTTTCCAAGAGCGCCAGCGATTCGGCCAAGGTTGCCGAAACGTCCCTGCATGCCGCCGAAAAGGGCGCACAGGCGGTGCAGAACGCGATCCGCGGGATGAACGACATTCGCGACCAGATCCAGGAGACCTCCAAGCGCATCAAGCGCCTGGGTGAGAGTTCGCAGGAAATCGGCGAAATCGTGCAGCTCATTTCAGACATCACGGAACAGACCAACGTGCTCGCGCTGAACGCCGCCATCCAGGCGGCTTCCGCCGGCGAGGCAGGGCGCGGCTTCACGGTGGTGGCGGAGGAGGTGCAGCGGCTGGCGGAACGCTCCGGCGAGGCGACCAAGCACATCGGCGCCATCGTGAAATCCATTCAGCGCGACACGCAGGACGCGGTGGAGGCCATGGAGCGCAGTACGCGCGGGGTGGTGGAAGGCACCAGGACCGCGGACGAAGCGGATCGGGCGCTGCGCGAGATCGAGCAGGTGTCGACCCAGCTTGCCGAGCTGATCGGTTCGATTTCCAACGCCACCGAGCAGCAATCGGCGTCGGCAACGCGGGTGGCGGCGGGGATGAACGAGATCCTGGCGATCACGCAGATGACCACCGACGGTACGCGACGCACGGCAGCTTCCGCCGAGCGCCTCACCGCGCTCGCCGAAGGCCTGAAGGCGTCGGTGTCGGGCTTCAAACTCGGCTGACGAGGGCCATGGGCAGCGCTTCCGCCACCATCCTGTCCTGGATCACCACCGAGGTGGACCAGGCGCTGAAGCTCGTCAGGGACCACATTGCGAAATTCTCGGCCGACCCCGGGAACACGGCGGCGCTGCGTCCCTGTCCCGAGCACCTGCATCAGGTGAGCGGCGCGCTGCGCATGGTGGGGCTGACCGGCGCCACGCGTTTCTGCGAAGCGATCGAGAGCGGCTTCGCGGGGTTGAACACCGCGCGCCCGAGCGCGCAGCTGGTCGGCGTGATCGACCGCGCGGTGCTGGCGCTGACCGAGTTCGTCGACGGGCTGGAGCGCGGCCAGGCCAACGTGCCGCTGCGCCTGCTTCCCATGTACCGGGAGCTGTCGGCGCTGCACGGCGGGCAGAACGTATCCGAGAAGGACCTGTTTTTCCCGGACCTGGCGCTGCAGGCACCGGCGCATGCCGACGCAAAAACGCTGCGACCGGAGGAAGTGGCGCCCTACCTGCAAGCGCAGCGTTCGCGCTTCCAGCGCGGCCTGCTGGCGGCGCTGCGCAAGCAGAGCGGGGGGCTGGGCGAGATGCGCCAGTCGCTCGATGCGGTGCATCGCATCGCGCCGCTGCTGCCGGAGCCGCGTGCATTGTGGTGGGCGGCGACCGGGTTGGTGGAGGGCCTGGCCGAGCCACCCGACGCAGAATGGCTGGCGCGCGCCAAGGCGCTGTGCAACAAAATAGATTTCCGGATTCGCGACCTGGCGGCAGGGGCGCCGGCAGGGAGCGAGGCGTTGCTGCGCGACGTGCTTTACGCCGTCGCCAAATGCAAGCCTGTCGCGCCGCGCGTGCGCGAGATCAAGCAACTGTACATGCTCGACGCTCTGTTCCCTGAGCCGCAGGTGGCGGGTCTGATGGAATATGACATGGACTGGCTGCAGCCTGCCCTGAGCGACGTACGCTCGCGGCTGGAAGCTCTGAAAGGCATGTGGCTGCAGTACATCTCGGGGGAGGCGAAGAGCGCGTCGCGCTTTCGCGAACTGGTGGGCTCGTTCCGCACCAAGGCCGGCGAACTGGGCAACCCGCACCTGGTGCGGCTGCTCGACGCGATCGCGCTGGTGGCGACGCGCCTGCCTGATCCCTACAGGGCACAGGGTCAGCTGATGGTCTTCGAGATGGCTTCGGCCTTCCTGCTGGCCGAAAGCGTGGTGGAGAATTTCACCGATCCGGCCGCCGACCTGGGGCATCAAATTGGCATCATGGGTGGCTGGCTGCTCGATGCCGCGAAGGGCAAGTCCACCGGCGAGCCGCCCGCGGGGCTGCGCGCCGACCTGAGCGAGCGCATCGGCGCCATGCAGTTGCGCGGGCAGGTAGCGAGGGAGATCGCCACCAATCTGCGGCACGTGGAGCAGGTCCTGGACGGATTTGCGCGCGACCCGGGCAAGCGTGAAACCCTGCTCGGCCTCGAGCCTTACCTGCGCCAGATCCACGGCGCCCTGGACGTGCTGGGCTTCAGACGCGCCGCCCAGATCCTGCCGTTGTGCGAGCAGCTGATCGCGTCCTGCGGGGTGGGCGATCATGGCGCCGACACCCCGGAAATGGACTGGATCGCGGAAGGCCTGAGCAGCGTGGGATTCTTCCTCGATCCCTGCCTTAACGGGCGCGACCCCGAGGACCGGGCGGTCGAGTTGTTCTTCCGCCGCTACGACAAGGCGCAGCTGCCCGCCGATGAGCGCGGATTCGACGCCACCGCCGTGCTGCCCGCGGCCCACTTGAAGTCCGGCGCGCCGGCAATCGATGCCGCACAGATCGCCGAGGCGGCCGCGGCCTCCCTGGCCCGCGCGCCGACAGCGCTGGCGCCGCAATCCGGACCCATTGCGCCGCCGCGTCCGCAAGTCAACGAGGAGCTTCTGGAAATCTACCTCGAGGAGGCCGGCGGGGTGCTCGCGAGCATTGACGCCGCGCTACCCCGGTCGCGGGCGCAGCCGCTGGACCGCGACACGCTCACCACCATCAGGCGCGGCTTTCACACCTTGAAGGGCAGCGGCCGCATGGTCGGGCTCATGGATCTGGGCGAGGTGGCGTGGGAGATCGAGCAGGTCATGAACAAGTGGCTCGAGCAGCAGCGCCCGGCCACGACGGCACTACTCGATCTCATCGAGTCCGCGAGCGGGTCGTTCGCGGGCTGGGTGGCGCAACTGCAAGGCGGCAACCTGCAGGGCGAGATTTCCGGCGCCGCGATCGTCGAGCGCGCGCGGCGCCTGAAGGACGAGGACGAGGTCGCGGCCGCGGCCGCGCCGGCGCCCGCGGCGGCGCCGCTGCAGGACCTGTTGCCCGAATTGCAGTTCGATGCCGGGGAGTCGGCGCTGTTGCCGGCGGCGCCTGAGCCGGAGGACGTCGAGGTCGGCGGCGTGCGCCTGGCGCGCAGTTTCTTCGAGATCTACGTCACTGAGGCTGCGCAGCATGCCGCGACGCTGGAAGCGCAGTGCGCCGCGTGGCGCAGGACGCACGGCGCGGCGGCACCCCACGAGTTCGTGCGCGCCGCGCACACGCTCGCCAGCAGTTCGCGCACCGCGGGTTTCATGCGGGTCGCAGAGCTGGCGGAGGCGCTGGAGCAGTGGATGCCGCTGGCGCGCCAGACCGCGCCGGCGGACGCGGGCACGGTGCAGGCGGCGATCCTCGCCCTGCGCACCATGACCGACGCGCTGGCGCGGCGCGAAGCGCCGACGCCGGCGCCGCAAGTGCTGCGTGCCCTGCAGGACCTGGGCGCACGCCTGCGTGCCCCCGTGGCGCCAAAGCCGCCGGCGGCGGCTGTCGCGCCGCGGGCAAAAATGGCGCCGGAGGCCGGCGGTGGGCGCGAGCAGCGCGTGATGCGCGACGACATCGACGCGCAGCTGCTGCCGATCTTTCTCGAGGAAGCGCAGCAGCTGCTGCCGCTGATCGGCAGTGACCTGCGCGACTGGAAGGCGAATCCTGCCGATGCGCAAGTGCTGCAATCTCTGCAACGCGCCCTGCACACGCTGAAGGGCAGCGCGCGCATGGCGGGTGCGATCCGCCTGGGCGAACTTACGCACATCATGGAGAGCCGCATCGAGACGGCGATCGACGCGGACGTCATCACGGCGGCGCTGTTCGTCGAGCTGGAAGAGAAGATGGACCGGCTGAGCCTCGATCTGGAGCGCATGGCGGCGGGGCCGGAGATCGAGATCGCGCCGGCGCTCACCACGGCGCCGGGGCCGGTGCAAGCGCCGCTGCCCAGCGCGGCGGCGATGCTGCGCATCAACGCGGACACGCTCGACTACCTGATCAACGAGTCCGGAGAAGTCAGCATCGCCCGCTCGCGTATCGAGGGCGAGCTGCGCGGCTTCAAGCAGTCGATCGCGGACCTGAGCGACAGCATCGCGCGGCTGCGGGGCCAGCTGCGCGAGGTCGAGATCCAGGCCGACAGCCAGATGCAATCGCGCCTGTCGGTGCTGGAGGAGCGCCAGAGCGAGTTCGACCCGCTGGAGTTCGACCGCTACACGCGCCTGCAGGAGCTGACCCGGCTGATGGCCGAGAGTTTGCACGACGCAGCCTCGATCCAGCAGGCGCTGCTGAAAAACGTGGGCGAAAGCGACGCGGCGCTCAACCACCAGGCGCGTATCAGCCGCGACGTGCAGCAGAAGTTGATGCGCATGCGCGCGGTGCCGTTCTCGATCCTGGACGAGCGCCTGTACCGCATCGTGCGCCAGACCACGCGCGAGCTGGATCTAAAAGCCGAACTGGAGATTCAGGGCAGCCAGGTGGAACTGGATCGCAGTGTGCTGGAGCGCATCGGCGCGCCGCTCGAGCACATGCTGCGCAATGCACTGGCGCACGGCGTGGAGGCCCCGGCGGCACGCGCTGCGGCGGGCAAGCCGGAAACCGGCCGCATTGCCGTCAGCCTGCGCCAGGAGAGCAACGAGATCGCGCTCATCGTGAGCGACGACGGCGCGGGCCTCGACCTGGCGGGCCTGCGGCAAAGGGCCGAGGAGATGGGCCTGCTGCGCGCCGGCCAGGAGCCCAGCGAGGCGGAGCTGATGCAGCTGATCTTCATT
This sequence comes from Betaproteobacteria bacterium, assembly GCA_031389685.1. Taxonomy (GTDB): domain Bacteria; phylum Pseudomonadota; class Gammaproteobacteria; order Burkholderiales; family SG8-39; genus JAABQT01. The sequence continues at coordinate 2,500 of JANMSV010000149.1, read as the reverse complement.
TCCGGCCTGTCCACCGCGGGCGAGGTCACCGAACTCGCCGGACGCGGCATCGGCATGGACGTGGTGAAGAACGAAATCACCGCCATCGGCGGCCGCATCGAGGTGGCGAGCGACCCTGGGCAGGGCACCACGTTCAGCGTTTATCTCCCGCTGACGCTGGCGGTGACGCAGGCGGTGCTGGTGCGCGCGGGTGCAAGCGTCCTCGCGGTGCCCTCGGCCATGGTGGAGCAGGTGCTGCGGCTCAAATCCGATGCCATGGCGGAGCGCTACGCGGCTGGCACGATCGAGTTCCAGGAGCGCAACTACCCCTTGCACGGCCTGGCGCAGATGCTGGGCGCCGCTGCCCCGGCCAGCCCGCAGAGCTACCACTCGGTGCTGCTGCTGCGCAGCGGTATCCAGCGCGTCGCGCTGCACGTGGACGAGCTGGTGCGCAACCAGGAAATCGTGGTGAAGAACATCGGGCCGCAGCTGGCGCGCGTCCCCGGCGTGGCGGGCGCCACGGTGCTTGCCGACGGCAGCATCGTGCTGATCGTGAATCCAGTGCAACTGGTGCAACAGGCGCGCGCCGCGCCCGAGCGCGCCACCACCATCGTGCCGGCGCCCAGCGCGGCCCTGCCGGTCGTCATGGTGGTGGATGACTCGCTGACGGTGCGCAAGATCACCAGCCGTCTGCTGGAGCGCGAGGGCTATCAGGTGCTGACGGCCAAGGACGGCGTGGACGCGCTCGAGCAGCTGAAGGAGACATTGCCGGCCGTGATGCTGGTGGACATCGAGATGCCACGCATGGACGGCTTCGACCTGGCGCGCACTCTGCGCGGCGACCCGCGCACGCGCCACGTGCCGATCATCATCATCTCGTCGCGCACCGCCGACAAGCACCGCAGCCAGGCGGCGCAGATCGGCGTGAATGCCTTCCTCGGCAAGCCGTATCCGGAAGCGGAATTGCTGCAGCACATCGCGAACTTCGTCGCCGCAGGCCAGGATGCCGCCGTCGCCGCCTAGCGCCCGCGGCAGCGCCACCGGCGGCAAATTCGAGGCGCAGGTCCAGCTCGGCAAATATCCCATCCTGCGCGAGATCGGCCGCGGCGCCACCAGCCACGTGTACCTGGCGCGCGATCCGTTTGCGGACCGCGAAGTGGCGATCAAGGTGTTCCTGTTCGACCAGAACGCCGACCCGCAGACCGAGCGCATGATGCACAAGGCGTTCCTCGCCGAGGCCTCGCTCGCGGGCAAGCTCAACCACCCGCACATCGTCGACATTCTCGACGCGGTTGCCGAGCCCGACCACAGTTATCTGGTGATGGAGTACGTCGCCGGCACGGCGCTGGACGCGCATGCGGACGTCAGCAGCCTGCTGCCGCTCGACAAAGTGGTGGAGATCATCTTCAAGTGCATCCGCGCCCTGGAATATGCGTTCCAGCACGGCGTCATTCATCGCGACATCAAGCCGGGCAATATCCTGCTGTCGGCCGCGGGTGAAACCAAGGTGAGCGACTTCGGCGCCTCGTTCCAGCAGCGCCCGGGCCAGGAGACCACGCAGATGACCGGCGTGGGTTCGCCCGCCTACATGTCGCCCGAGCAGGTGCGCATGGAGCCGCTCACGCACCAGACCGACATCTATTCTCTGGGCGTGACCATGTACCGGCTGCTCACCGGCCGGCTGCCCTACCAGGCGTCCACCCAGGCGGCGCTGACCTACGCGATCCTCAATACGCAGCCGGCGCGCCCGTCGATGCTGCGGCCCGAGCTGCCGGAATTACTCGACAAGATCGTCATGACCTCGATCGGCAAGGACCCGGCGCAGCGCTACCTGTCCTGGCTCGATTTCGGCAAGGACCTGAGCCAGGCCTTCGCGACCCTGCGCCTGGTGGGCGACTCGCTGTCCGATTCGGCGAAGTTCAACGAACTGCGCCAGATGGCGTTCTTCGAGGGCTTCGGCGACGTGGCGCTGTGGGAGGTGGTGCGCATCGGCGCCTGGAAAAAGATCAAGCCGGGCACGGTGATCATCCGCGAGGGCGATCATGGCGACAGCTTCTACCTGCTGATCGCGGGCGAAGTCAGCGTGACGCTTTCGGGTACGCAGCTCAATACCATCAAGCCGGGCGGGTGCTTCGGCGAAATCCTGTACTTCACCGAACGCATCGAGCGGCGCACCACCACCATCACTTCGCTCAGCGACATCACGGTGATCGAGATCAAGGCGGCAGCATTGCGCGCCGCCACGGACGCCTGCCAGGTCGGGCTGAACAAGGCCTTCATGCGCGTGCTGATCGAGCGCCTGATGCAGGCCAACATGCAGCTCGCGGCGCGCGGCTAGGATGCGGACATGAGGCTCAGAATGCTGGTGATCATGGCGATGGTGGCATTGCCAGGCTACGCTGCCGACAATGCCGTTGAGCGCGGCCTGCAAACAGCGGGCAAGGCGGTCGAGCGCGGCGCCAAGGCTGCCGGGCGCGCCGTGCACCGCGGTGCCACCGCGGTGCAAAAAGGTGCCGCCAAG
>JANMSV010000130.1:0-11073 GCA_031389685.1 Betaproteobacteria bacterium | reverse complement strand
GTCGCCGAAGCGGTGGCCAACGCACTGGGCACCTCGGCCTTCGTCAAGCCCGCGCCCGAGTCCTACGAGCTGCTGAAATCCGGCGTCGCCGACGGCGTGTTCTTCCCGATGGAGTCGATCGTCTCGTTCAAGCTGGAGTCGGTGCTGGTGCAGGCGACGCTGTTCCCGGGCGGCATGTACAGCTCGGCGTTCGGCTTCTTCATCAACCAGGACAAGTGGGACAAACTGCCGGCGCAGGACAAGGCGGCGCTCGACAAGCTCTCCGGCGAGCACATCGCGCGCTTCGCCGGTGCCTCCTGGGACGCGGCCGACAAGAGGGGCATGGACGCGCTGAAGACCTCCGGCGTGAAGATCGTCAATGCCGATGCCGCCCTGCAGGCCGAAGTGAAAAGACGCTCGGCGCCGATCATCGAGGACTGGATCAGCAAGGCGAGCGCCAAGGGCGTCAACGCCCGGGCGATCCTCGACGAGTTCCATGCGGAACTGAAGTCGGTCGCGGCAGGCCGCTGAGGCCGGTGCGCGGCAAACCGGAGGGCGCGGGCAAATCCCGCGCCCTTTTCTTATGAGCCAGCCCGAACGCCTGTGGGAGAGACGCGTGGACGCGACGCTCGGCGTCGCCGCCTCCCTGATCCTGTTCTGCATGATGACGCTCACCTTCGCAGACGTCATCCTGCGCTACCTGTTCAGCCGCCCGCTGCGCGGCGCCTTCGAGGTGACCGAACTGATGCTGCTGGTGCTGATCTTCGCCGGGCTGCCGCTGGTAACGCACGCCAATGAGCACGTCACCATGGACCTGATCGACCGCTGGCTGAGCCCGCGCCTGCGCGATGCGCTGGGCCGGCTGATGGAGGCGATCAGCGCGGCTCTGATGTTCGTGCTCACTTGGTTCATGTGGATCAAGGCGCAAAGGATCGCGGGTTACGGCGACACCACCGACGTGCTGCGCATCGCGGTGGGGCCCTTCGTCTACTTCATGGTGGCGATGATCCTGCTTTCGGGCCTGCTGCACCTGTACCGGGCGTTCGCCGCGGAACATCGATGATCGAAGGCCTGGTCGCCCTTGCGGCGATGATGCTGCTGTGCTTCATCCGCATCCCGATCGCCTTTTCGATGGCGATCACGGGCGTGGTCGGCTACGCCTACATGCGCGACTGGAACTTCACCGTGGCCCTCGCCGTGGTGCAAACCAACGTCTACGAGACCGGGCGCAACTACACGCTGTCGGTGGTGCCGCTGTTCCTGCTGATGGGAACCTTCGTCGCGCGCGCCGGCATCGCGCAGGAGCTGTTCCGCGCCGCCTACGCTTTCATCGGACACTTGCGCGGTGGGCTGGCGATGGCGACCGTGGCTGCCTGCGCCGGCTTCGGCTCGATCTGCGGCTCCTCCATCGCCACCGCCGCGACCATGGCCAAGGTTGCCTACCCTTCGATGAAGCGCTTCGGCTATTCGGACCAGCTCTCGGCCGGCGCGATCGCGGCGGGCGGCACCCTTGGCATCATGATCCCGCCGTCCACACTGATGGTGATCTACGGCGTGTTCACCGAGACCAACATCGGCAAGATGTTCGCCGCGGGCATCCTGCCGGGCCTGCTCGGCACTGTGCTGCTATGCGGAGCCGTGCAATGGGCCTGCTGGCGCGACCCGAAGGCGGGTCCGCCGGGCGAGCGCACGTCCTGGCGCGAGCGCTGGGCTTCGCTGCGCGACATCTGGCCGGTGGCGGTGCTGTTCGTGTTCGTCATCGGCGGCATCTACGGCGGGCTGTTCACCGCCACCGAGGGCGCCGGCATGGGCGCCTTCGCCGCGATGGTGTTCGCGCTGTGGCGCCGCGCGCTGACCTGGAAGACGCTGTACGAGTCCTTGGTCGACAGCGGGCGCACCACCGCGATGCTGTTCATGATCCTGATCGGGGCGCTGGTGTTCGCCGATTTCATCAACATCACGACCATGCCCGGCGACCTCAAGGGCTTCGTCACGCGCTTCGAGGTGCACCCGGTGCTGGTGGTGACGGCGATCATGGCGATCTACATCCTGCTCGGCACGGCGATGGAGGAGTTGTCCATGGTGCTGCTGACGCTGCCGGTGTTCTTCCCGCTGATCGTCGGGCTCGGCATGGACCCGGTCTGGTTCGGCATCCTCGTCGTGACCATCGTGGAGATCGGGCTGATCAGCCCGCCCGTCGGCATGAACCTGTTCGTGCTCTCGACGCTGCTGCCGCAGGTGCCGACCACCACCGTGTTCCGCGGCGTGCTGCCGTTCATCGGCGCCGACGTGATCCGCCTCGGGATCCTGATCCTGTTCCCGGCGATTTCGCTGTACCTGCCGAGCCTGATGAAATGAACCCGCGCGATTTCCAGCTAGAGCTGCAACTTGGTGCCGAGCTCGATCACCCGGTTGGCGGGCAGGTTGAAGTAGTCGGCGGCGCTGCCGGCGTTGCGCGACAAGGCGGCGAACAAGCGATCGCCCCAGAGCGCGAGGCCCGATCCCCGGCCTGAGAGCACCACGGTCTGGCGGCTGAGGAAGAACGAGGTGGTCATCAGGTCGAATTCCAGCACGCGGCGGCTGGTGGTGCTCAGGTCGTAGGCGACATCGGGCTTCTGCATGAAGCCGTAGCGCAGCGTCATCTTCCAGAAGCCGTGCTTGAGGCGCTCGAGCTCGATGCGCCGCTTGGCGCCCACCACGGGCTCGTCGCCGACCTCGACCGTCAGGAACACCACGCGCTCGTGCAGGACCTTGTTGTGGTTGAGGTTGTGCAGCAGCGCGGGCGGTGTCGCGTCCGGCGTGGTGGTCAGGAACACCGCCGTGCCGGCAACACGCGCCGGCGGTTCGCGCATCAGCGACTCGAGCAGGCGCTCGAGCGGCACCGAGGCCTGGCGCAGCCGCGCCACCAGGCGCCCGCGCCGCCAGGTAAGCATCAGGGTGAAGATCAGCGCGCCCATCGCGAGCGGCAGCCACCCGCCCTCGAAGATTTTCAGCAGGGCGGACGAGAGCAGCGTCGCTTCGATCAGGAAGAAACCGCCGGTGACGGCGAGGCACAGCCACAGCGGATAACCCCAGCCGAAGCGGATGACGAAGAAGGTGAGGAAGGTGGTCGCGAGCATGGTGCCCATCACCGCGACGCCGTAGGCCTGCGCCAGCTCCGCCGAAGAACCGAACCCCACCACCACCGCCAGCACCGCGGCGAGCAGCGTCCAGTTGACCGCCGGCACATAGATCTGGCCGAGGCTGCGCGCGGAGGTGTGCAGGATCCGCATGCGCGGCAGGAACCCGAGCTGGATCGCCTGCTGCGTCACGGAGTAGGCGCCCGAGATCGTGGCCTGCGAGGCGATGACCGTCGCGGCGGTGGCGAGCAGTACCATGGGATAGAGCGCCCAGGAGGGAAACGCCAGGTAGAACGGATTGGCGATCGCCGAGGGGTCCCGCATCAGCAGCGCGCCCTGGCCGAAATAATTGAGCACCAGCGCCGGCGCCACCAGGCCGAACCAGGCGATGCGCACCGCCTTCTTGCCGAAGTGGCCCATGTCCGCGTAGAGCGCCTCGGCACCGGTGATGGCGAGGAGCACGCTGCCCAGGACGACGAACGACGCGAAGCCGTAGCCGGTCACGAAGTGCAGCGCGTGCCGCGGATCGAGCGCCGCCAGCACCGCCGGATGCTGCGCGATGTTCCACAGTCCTGCCGCAGCGAGCGCGCAGAACCAGGCCGCGCACACCGGGCCGAAGAGTTTCCCGACCGCGCCGGTGCCGTGGCGCTGGATGAGAAACAGCGCCACCAGCACGCCGGCGGCGATCGGCACCACATTGGGGACCGCACCGGCGGCGCCGAAGCGCAGCCCTTCCACCGCGGCGAGCACCGAGATCGCCGGCGTCAGCACGGCCTCGCCGTAGAACAGCGACGCCCCGGCCACGCCGACGATGAGCAGCGGCGTGCGCCAGCGCGTGTGCCCGCGCACCGCACTCGAGGCGAGCGCCAGAAGCGCCATGATGCCGCCCTCGCCCTTGTTGTCGGCGCGCAACACCAGCGTCACGTACTTCAGCGACACCACGATCATCAGGATCCAGAAGATCGTCGACAGGCCGCCGAGGATGGATTGCGCGTTGAGCGGGATGCCGTGCCCGGGCGCGAAGGTTTCCTTCACCGCATACAGCGGGCTGGTGCCGATGTCGCCGTAGACGATGCCCAGCGCGAGGAGCGTCAGCGCTGCGGTGGAAGACTGGCGAGGCGCGCCGGGCACGGCGACTAGCGCCGGTTCGGCGAGCGAGCGGCACACGCAGCGGCCGTGACCGACGGCGCCGCAGGAGCCTTCGGCGGCGCGCCGCGCGTCGGGCTGAAGTCCAGGTTGATCAGGTCGCCGAGCGCGTCCGAGTAGGTCTCACGCACTTTCCGCATCACCGGCAGCGCCTTCTCGAAGGCCTCGCGCAGCGAGGGGTCGAACTGCTTGCCAAAGCCCTCCTGGACGAGCTTGGCCGCCTCGTCGATGTTGAAGGGCTTCTGGCGGTAGAACTGCGTGGTGGTCATGGCCTCAAAGGCGTCCACCAGCGCCATCACGCGCCCGGGCCAGGGAATCTCCCCGCCCTTGAGATTTTTCGGATAGCCGGTGCCGTCCCAGCGCTCGTGGTGCGTGAGCGCGAGCGTGCGCGCCAGCTGCAGCACCGGGTCCTGGTGCTCGCCGATGATCTCGGCGCCCAGTTCCGGATGCCGGCGCACGCGCTCCAGGTCGGGCGCGGAGAGTTTGCCGGGTTTCCTCAGGATCTCGGAGGGCACGCCCATCTTGCCGATGTCGTAGAGCGGCGCCGCTTTGTGCATCAGTTCGGCGACCTCGGGCTTCATGCCGCTCGCCTGCGCAAGGAGCTTCGCGTACTGGCTGACGCGCATCACGCGGTTGCCGGCGGCGGCGCTTTCGTGGAATTCCATCGCGCGCCCCAGGCGGCGGATGAGCTGCGAGCGCGCGTCCTCGAGCTGCGCGGTACGCTCCTGCACCAGGCGCTCGAGTTCCGTCTGGCGGTTGGCCAGCGCCAGATGAATGCGCACGCGCGCCATCAGGAGCTTGCCGTTGATCGGCTTGGTGAGGTAATCCACCGCGCCCAGGTCCAGCCCCTCCACCTGGTCGGCGGGTTCGGCCTTGCCGGTGAGGAAGATGACCGGGATGCGCGCGGTGGCGGGGTCCTCCTTGAGCAGCTGGCAGATCTCGAGGCCGCTGGCGCCCGGCATGTCCACGTCGAGCAGGATCAGGTCGGGCTGCGGCTCGGCGGCCGCGAGGGTCAAGGCATCGCCGCCGTCGGCGGCGAGCTTGACCTCGTACTGGGTGCTCAGCACCCTGCCGATCAGGGCGAGCAAATCCTCCGCGTCGTCCACCGCGAGGATCACCGGCCGGGCGGGGTCGTTGCTCACGGTGGGCAGTCTACCCGCGTGTGCGCAGCCGCGCTTGGCACGCAAAACCATCGTGTATAATCCGCCTCCGCTGGCTCCCTCAAGCAGTCCCGCTGGTCCTCGTAAGATCCTGCGTTATCTACTTGATGTTCCGGCAGTGGGCGCAAGCCCGTCACTTTAATTAATTAATTGAGAGGCAAGACGATCATGGCAACTGGAACAGTCAAGTGGTTCAACGATGCGAAGGGCTTCGGCTTCATTACTCCCGACGGCGGCGGCAAGGACCTGTTCGCGCATTTCTCCGCGATCCAGGGTTCGGGCTTCAAGAGCCTGAAGGATGGCCAGAAGGTCACCTTCGACGTCACCACCGGGCCGAAGGGCGACCAGGCGACGAATATCAAGCCGGCGTAACTCGCGGCTCGATGCAGTAAAAAAAGGCCCGCGCAAGCGGGCCTTTTTGTTTCCGTTAAAGTCCTGCCCCATGACCACCTTCACCAAAGTCGTCCTTTACACCGGCCGCGACGGACGCGCGGCTTTCCGCGACGAGCCCGTGCTTCTCCCCGAGGGCACGCCGCAGACTGCGCTCTCCCCGGTGCTGCCGGCCACAGGGTACCAATTGCGCCGCAGCCCGGTGGGTTTCAGGAGCCAGTTTCACTGCTCGCCGCAACTGCAATGGGTGTTCATCCTCGGCGGGCAGATGGAGATCGGGCTGCAGGACGGCAGCACGCGCCTGTTCAAGCCCGGAGAGCATTTTTACTCGGCCGACACCCTGCCCGAGGGCGCGGGCTTCGATGCCAAGCTGCACGGCCACTGGAGCGCGCAGCGCGGGCCGGAGCCGCTGGTGACGCTGTTCCTGAAGGCCTAGGCGGCTAGGCGCGCCGCCAGCTGCTGGCCAGCCAGGGTTGCTGCTCGCGCGGCAGGCCGGGCGGGCGGTAGTAGTGGTTGAGTTCCTCGAAACCCGCCTGCGTCACCAGCCTGCGCCAGGTGTCCCAGTCGAGGTAGGCGCCGTAGCGGCCGCGGTTCCAGCCTTCCTGGTTGTCGCCGTGCGGGTTGGAGCTGAACAGGACCCCGCGCGGTTTTAGTACGGCGCGCAGTTCTTTCAACACCCGCGGCAGCTCCTGCGTGGGGACGTGAAACAGCGACGCGTTGGCGAACACCCCGTCGAAGGCCGCCTGCGGTAGCGCGAGCTTGAGGAAATCCTGCTCCAGCACCTCGCAGCCGCTGTGTTCCCAGGCCATGGCGGCGAAGCGCCTGGAGCCCTCCAGCCCCACCGCCCGGTGGCCCCGCTCGACGAAACTCTTCAGGTCCCGCCCCGGCCCGCAGCCGAAATCCAGAATGTTGAACGGCGGCTCGCCCTCGAGGTGGCGCAGCAGCTCGCCGATGTTCTGGCTGACGTCGTGCTCCTTGGTCCCCTGCCAGAAATCCGGCGCGCGCTGGTCGTAGTGCGCCAGGGTGGCGCGGGCGATGTTCTCCAGCTGTTCCTTTTTCAATTTCATTTTTCGGCCGCCTCGCGGGATAATGAACGACTTTCAAGGAGAACCGGCATGCCCAAGGGACAGGAACGCAGCAACCGCGAGAAAAAGAAACCCAAACAGCCCAAGAAGCCCGTGGGACCGGTCCCCCCGCCCCGCTTGCCCTGGAAGTAAGCTGCTGAAATGAAACGCCCCGGTCGGTTTCCCGGCCAGGGCGTTTTTCCTGCGGTGAAGGCATTGCCGGCTGTCTAGCGGGCGATGCTCCTGGTCCCTTGAAATGATCCGGTCCTGGAGACCAGCCTGCCGGTGCTGCCTCGGGTAGCTCTCACTGGATCACCTCCTTTCGTGGTTGGCCAGCCTGCAGTGTAGCAAGACATTGAATAGAATTCCTGCCATGGACATGTCAGCCGACGAGATCAAGCAGTTCTGGCGCGGGTACTGCGAGCGCCGCAAGGTGGCGCAGGACGTCATCGCCAAAGGCGAGAAGAAGATCGACGAGGATCCGGAGTTCTGGGCGGACCAGACCATGGACGAGCTGCTCAAACTCGTCGCGAACTAGCCGTTACTTGCCCGCCGCCTTCTTCCCCGCTCCGGGTTTGGTTTCCGGCCAGTAGTAGTTCGCGGCAAAGGAATACGGCGGGAACATGTAACGCTTGGCCGGCACCACCTTGGCCGCGTACTCGCGCTGCGACTCGTAGACCTTCTTGAAAGTCGGGTGTTTGGCCGAGTGTTCCGCGGCCACTTGGTCCCAGGACTTGAGCGAGGCGAGCAGGATGTCGGGCGGCGTGCGCAGGATCTGCACGCCGTGCTTGGTCACCATCTCCTCGATGGCGTCGGCGTTCTGCTTCTGCCAGCGGGTAATCCAGGTGATGAACGTGTCCTTCACCGCGGAGTTGAACGCTTCCTGCTGGTGCGGCGTGAAGCTCTTCCACACGTCCAGGTTCAAGACCACCTCGCCGATGGAATTGTTCTCGTGCATCCCCGGGGTGTAGTGGTACTTGAACACGCTGTGCAGCCCCAGGCGCAAATCCTCGACGCCGCCCACCCATTCGGCGCAGTCGATCACCCCGCGCTGCGCGGCCGGCACGATCTCCCCGCCCGCCATATTCACCACGCTCATGCCCATCCTGGCGTACACCTCGGAATTGAGCCCGGTCTGGCGGCACTTCAGACCCTTGATGTCTTTCACGCTGCGCAGCGGCTTCTTGAACCAGCCGAAGGCCTGCGGGCTGGAAGGATGCGCGGGGAACGGATACAGATTGAGCTTGAGGTCGTTCTGGTAGAAATCGCGCCACATCTCCATCCCGCCGCCCACGTACAGCCAGCCCAGGTAGTCCATGTGGTCCATCCCGAACGGCCCGCCCGGCGGCGCGGCGAACAGCGCCGCGGTCGGGCTCTTGCCGACCCAGTAATAGGCGATGGCGTGATAGCCGTCGAGCACCTTCCTGTGCGTCGCGTCCAGCACTTCGAAGGGCGGCACGATCTGCCCGCCGGCCATGGCGTCGATCTTGATCTGGCCTTGGGTGAGCTTGTCCATGCGCTCCGCGAGGATGCGAAAGTGATCCTGCAGCGTGTTGCCCGCCGGCCAGGTGGATTGCATCTTCAGCGTCCTGGGCGCGGGCGCCGAAGTCTGCGCGGCGGCGCCCAGACTCAGTCCCGCGGCGAAAGCAAATGCTGCAGCAGCAGCGATGGTGCGCTTACCCATGGTCATTCCCCCGTTGGTTGGCCGGCAGAGCGTGCAACCTAAACCCTACTCTCATGGGGTGTCAATTGATGTGCAGCAAAATGACCCGTTCCGCCGCGACACAGGGTAGTCTTCCATTTTTGCCGGGGAGGCGACATGAGCAAGCTCAGCCGTAGGGACATCCTGAAGATGGGCGTCGGGGCCGCTGCGGGCCTCGGTTTTCCCGCCATCGTCCGCGCGCAACCCAGGGAGATCGTGATCCTCGGCCTGTGGGACGCCACCGGGGCCTTCGCCGACGTCGGGCCGATCAACGACCGCGGCATGAGGATGGCGCTCGAGGAGCGGGGCATGCAGGTGCTCGGGCGGCCGATCAAGTACATCACGCGCGACGGGGCGACGCAGGCCGGCACCTCCACCCGGCGCGCGGAGGAGGCGGTGGACGGCGAAGGCGCGCGCTTCATCATCGGCCCCTGGTCCTCGGGCGTCGCGCTCGCGGTGTCCGAGGTGGCGAAGAGGAAGAAGGTGGTGCACCTGTTCAGCGGCGGCACGGAGGACATCTCCGGATCGCGCTGCCACCGCTACTCGTTCCAGTGGGCGGCGAGTCCCTACACCGCGGCGAAGACCGTGGTGGACAACTTCATGAAGGCGAACCCGAAGGCAAAACGCTGGCACCTGCTGGTGGCCGACTACGCCTTCGGCTGGTCGGTGGAGAAATACGTGAAGGAGGTCGGCAAGACCCACGGCCTGGAGTTCGTCGGCGCCGACCGGCACCCGCTGGGCGAGCGCGAGTTCTCCAACTACGTGCAGAAGGCGGCCGCGAACAAGCCCGACGTCGTGGCGATGATCAACTTCGGCCTGGATGCGGTCTCGGGCGCGCGCGAGATCTTCAACTTCGGCCTCACGCCCAAGGTACCGCTCATCATGTGCTGGTCTTCGGGCGTGGAGGAGCTGGTGCAGCTCACGCCCGAGATCCGCGAAAACCTCTGGGTCGGCTCCAACTTCTACTACACCGCCGACACGCCGGTGGCCAAGGAATTCGTGAAGAACTACAACGCGAAGTTCGGCAACCCGCCGGGCTACGCGCCCTCGGCGGCCTACTCGATGACGCGGCTGCTGCTGGCCGGCTTCGACAAGGCCAAGTCGGCCGAAGTGCAGGACGTGATCAAGGCGCTGGAGGGCATCGAGCTCGACGACATCGTCGGGCGCATGCGCATGGACGCGGCCACGCACCAGAACATCCGCCCGTACTTCTTCATGCGCTGCAAGTCCAAGGCGGCGATGAAGCACCCGACCGATTTCGCCGACATCATCGCCACCGGCGACACGCCGCTGCCCAAGGAGTACGCGGCCTGCAAGGATATCGGCAGCTTCTGAGCGCGCCCTGAGCTTCGTTTTCGCCCAGATCCTCAACGGGATCGCGACGGGGATGCTGTATGCCCTGATGGGGCTCGGCCTGTCGCTGATCACGGGGATCCTCAACATCCCCAACTTCGCCCACGGCGCGCTGTTCGCCGTGGGCGCGTACCTCCTCGCGAGCGCCGCCAGCGCGATCGGCAATTTCTGGATCGCGCTCTTGGTGGCGCCCCTGGGCGTCGCGCTGCTCGGGTTGGTCATCGAGTACGCGGGGATCCGCCGGCTCTACGCCGCTGGGCACGACTACCAGCTGCTGTTCACCTTCGGCCTCGCGCTCATCTTGAGCGAAGCAATCATCCTCATCTGGGGACCGGTCGGCTACAGCTACCTGCCGCCGCCGAGCCTGCGCGGCGGTCTCGACCTCGGTTTTACTTTCTATCCGAAGTACCGCCTGTTCGTCATGGTGATGGCGGGCCTGTTGGTGCTCGCCACCTGGCTGTTCCTCGAGAAGACGCGCTACGGCGCCATCATGCGTGCCGGCATCGAGAACAAGGAGATGGTGTCTCTGCTCGGCATCGACATTCACAAGCTGTTCACCGTCGCATTTGCGCTGGGCGCCTACCTCGCCGGCATCGCGGGCGCGCTCACCGTGCCGATCCGGGGCGTGAATCCCGGCATGGGTGTGGACATGCTCGGCATCGCCTTCGTCGTGGTCGCGCTCGGCGGCCTGGGCAATCTCCTCGGCGCGATCGCCGCGGGTCTCCTCATCGGCGTCGCCCAGGCGCTGGTGGCCGGCTACTGGACCGAGGCCTCCACCGTCGTGATCTACGCGGTGATGGCCGCGGTGCTGCTCGTCCGGCCGCAGGGCTTGTTCGGCATCCGATGAAGAAGCCGATCCTTCTCCTCCTGGCCGCGGTGGTTCTCCTTCCCCTTTTGGTGCGCCCGGCGATCGCGACGGAGATCTGGATTTTCGCCATCTTCGGGCTGGGGCTGAACCTGCTCCTCGGCTACACGGGGCTCCTGTCCTTCGGCCAGTCCACCTTCTTCGGCTCGGCCGCCTATGTCGCCGGGTTCCTCCTCAAGCAGTACGGCATCAACGCCTTTCTCGCGCTCGGCATCGGTGTCGGCGTCGGGGGGGGCGCCGCCCCCCGGGGGGGGGGGCAGAGGGTGGCCCGCGCCGGGCGGGACTTCAACATGAT
>JANMSV010000087.1:0-12660 GCA_031389685.1 Betaproteobacteria bacterium | reverse complement strand
GCATCTTGCAGAGGACACCGCTCTCGAGGGCCCGTTTGGCGACCACACGGGCTATTACAACGAGGTCGAGCGCTTCCCGGTCTTCACCATCGAGCGCATGACGCTGCGCCGCGATCCCATTTACCACAGCACCTACACCGGCAAGCCGCCGGACGAACCTGCGATGCTGGGAGTGGCGTTGAACGAAGTGTTCGTGCCGTTGATCGCCAGGCAGTTTCCCGAAATCACGGACTTCTACCTTCCGCCAGAGGGCTGCTCCTACCGCATGGCGGTGGTGAGCATGAAAAAACAATACCCCGGCCACGCCAAGCGCGTGATGTTCGGCGTCTGGAGCTATCTTCGGCAATTCATGTACACCAAGTTCATCGTCGTGGTGGACGACGACATCGATGCGCGCGACTGGAAGGAAGTGGTCTGGGCGATCACCACGCGCGTCGATCCGGCGCGCGACACGCTGATCGCCGAGAACACGCCGATCGACTACCTCGACTTCGCCAGCCCGGTGGCGGGCCTGGGCTCCAAGATGGGCATCGACGCGACTTCCAAATGGCCGGGCGAAACCTCGCGCACCTGGGGCCGGCCGATCGCCATGGACGCCGGGGTGAAGAACAGAGTCGATGCGATGTGGCGGGAGTTAGGGCTTTGAACGGTTTTTGCGCCTTTAAAAACGGTCTCGTGTTTTCTGGCCCGAAGATTCACCGGGCCAGAAAACACGAGATCATGGTGAGGTTACCGGAGGCTCCGACACATTGCCGGCGCCTGGCCAACACGGGCGAACCCCCGATTCCCTAAGCCGCGCGAATGAAGTCGCGAACCTTCGGGTAGATCATCTCGCGCCAGCGCCGCCCGCTGAAGATGCCGTAGTGGCCCACGCGCGGCGCGAGGAAGTGGCTGCGCCGCTCGCGCGGGATGTTCAGGCACAGCAGGTGCGCGGCCTCGGTCTGGCCGTTGCCGGAAATGTCGTCCAATTCGCCCTCGATGGTGAGCAGCGCGGTGTCGTGGATTCTCTGCGGGCGCACCAGCCGGTCGCGGATGAACATGCGCCCCTTGGGCAGCGCGAAGTCCTGGAACACGGCTTTCACCGTGTCGAGGTAGTACTCGGCGGGAAGGTCGATCACCGCGTTGTACTCGTCGTAGAACTCGCGGTGGCGCTCGGCGGAGTCGTCGTCGCCCGCCATCAGGTGGTTGAAGTATTCCCAGTGCGCGTCCAGGTGGCGGTCGGGATTCATCGCCACGAAGCCCATGTGCTGCAGGAAACCCGGGTAGACGCGGCGCATGTAGCCGGGATACTTGGCCGGCACGCGCTGGATGACGTTGCGCTCGAACCAGGAATAGGGTCGCGTCATCGCCAGGTTGTTCACCGCGGTGGGGCTTTTGCGCGCATCGATCGGCCCGCCCATCATCACCATGCTCCTGGGCGGGTGCGCTTCGCCCTCCTCGGCCATCAAGGCGATCGCGCACAGCACCGGCACCGTGGGCTGGCATACGGAGATCACGTGCAGGTCCGGCGAGAGCAGGCGGATGAAGTCGCGGATGTAATCCACGTAATCGGCGAGGTGGAACGGCCCCTCCGCGAGCGGCACCATGCGCGCGTCCACCCAGTCGGTGACCCACACGTCGTGCTCCGCGAGGAGCGTGCGCACCGTGTCGCGCAGCAGCGTGGCGTGGTGGCCCGAGAGCGGGGCGACGACCAGGACCTTGGGAATCTTGCTGGTGCGCGGGGCGTGAGGCGTGAAATGCAGGAGCTTGCAGAAAGGCTTGTCGAGCGCGACTTCCATGTCCGCGTTCTCGATGCGCCACGCCGGTTTCTCGTAGCGCTGCGTGACGCGCAGGAACAGGTCGTTGGAGGCCGCGAGCTGCTTGGCGAGCGGCGCCTGCGCCCAGGGCATGAAGGGATTTCCGAACCAGCCCCGCTGCGCCTCCGCCAGGAAGCGGTAGGGCGTGAGCCAGGCGTGCTGCGCTTCGTACAGGCTGTAGAGCACCGAAAGGCCTCCCGCTGCCGTAGATAACTCATTGCTTATAACAGATTTGCCGCAGTGCCGCATTGGTGGAAATCACAGGGAGAACGTATCCTTTTCCCCATGCGGATTCTGTTCAGGCTGGTGTTTGCGCTGGTGGTGCTCGTGGCCGTGGCGATCGGCGCCGCCTATTTGTACCTGCACCGCTCGCTGCCGCAGGAAGAAGGCGAGATCCGGCTGGCCGGGCTCGGCAAGCAGGTCGAGGTGCTGCGCGACCGCTACGGCGTGCCGCACATCACGGCGGCGAGCCTGGAGGATGCGAGCTACGCGCTCGGGTTCGTGCACGCGCAGGATCGCCTGTGGCAGATGGAGGTCAACCGCCGCACCGCGGCGGGCCGGCTGGCGGAAATTTTCGGCGCGCCCGCGCTCGAGACCGACCGCTTCCTGCGCACCCTCGGCGTGCGCCGCGCGTCCGAGGCCAACTTCAAGCGCCTCGATGCGCCGACGCGCGCGCTCCTCGAGAGCTATGCCGCGGGCGTGAACGCCTTCATCGACGCGAAACCCGTGCTGCCCGTCGAGTTCTGGCTCAGCGGCGCGCCGCTCGAGCCCTGGACGCCCGCCGATTCGCTCGGCTGGATCAAGATGATGGCCTGGGACCTGGGCGGCAACTGGCGAAACGAGTTGCTGCGCATGCGTTTGTCGAAGACCCTGTCCAACGCGCGCATCGCGGAATTCCTCCCGCCTTATCCCGGCGAGAGTGCGCTGGAGATCACCGATCTGAAGAAGCTGTATGGCGCGATGGAGAAGGAGGGGGTGAGGCTCGCCGGGGAAAGCCAGGGTCGGCGGTCTGCTTTGGCATTTAAAAACGATCTCGCGTTTTCCGGCCCCATGAATCTCGGGGCCGGAAAACGCGAGACCATGGAAGATCAAACGCAGGCATCGCGGCTGTTCGATCTCGATGACCCGCAGGAAGGGCTGGGTTCCAACAACTGGGTCGTCTCCGGCCCCCGCAGCACCACCGGCAAACCACTGCTCGCCAACGACCCGCACCTCGGGCTCACCGCGCCGGCGGTGTGGTACTTCGCGCACATCACGGCGCCGGGGTTCGACGCCATCGGCGCCACGCTGCCCGGCGTGCCGGCGATCGTGCTGGGGCGCAATGCGCATTTCGCCTGGGGCTTGACCAACACCGGGCCGGACGTGCAGGACCTGTACATCGAGCGGCTGGACGGCGCCGGGAACTACCTCACGCCCGAGGGCCCGAAAGCCTTTGCCCTGCACGACGAGTTGATCAAGGTGAAAGGCGGCGACGACGTGCGCCTGCAGGTGCGCGTGTCGCGCCACGGCCCGGTGATCTCGGATGTGTCGCGCATCGCGCAGGCGGCCGCGCCGCGTGGCCACGTCATCGCCTTCCAGTGGACCGCGCTGCGCGAGGACGACCTCAGCATGCAGTCGGCGGCCAAGATCGCGCGCGCCCGGGACTGGCCAGGATTCCTCGCCGCGCTGCGCGACTATCACTCGCCGCAGCAGAACATGGTGTACGCCGACACCGAGGGCAACATCGGTTTCGTCGCCGCGGGCCGCGTGCCGGTGCGCAAGCCCGAGAACGACCTCAAGGGCCTCGCGCCGGTGCCGGGGTGGCTCGCGCGCTACGACTGGGCGGGATTCATTCCGTTCGCCGAGCTGCCGCACGCCTACAACCCGGCCGACGGCATGCTGATGAGCGCCAATCACAAAATCACGCCGCCGGGCTACGCGCACCACATCACCAGCGAGTGGCAGCCGCCCTACCGCGCGCGGCGCATCGCCGAGCTGCTGGGCGCGGTGCGCAAGCATTCGATCGGCAGCTTCGCGCGCATCCAGGGCGACGTGGTGTCGCTGCCGGTGAAGGAGTTGCTGCCGCGCCTCGCCGCGGTGCGGCCCGCCAGCGAGGCGGCGGTCAGCGCGCTCGCGCGTCTCGCCGCCTGGGACGGCGTGATGGCCGAGGACCGCGCCGAGCCGCTCATCGTCTCCGCGTGGTGGCGCGAACTCGCGCGCGCGGTCTACGCCGACGAGCTGGGCGAGGCATTCCGCGGCAACTGGCTGACGCGCGCGCAGTTCCTTAGCGCGGTGCTCGCCAACCCGGAGCGCCAGGGCCGCTGGTGCGACGACGTGCGCAGCAAAATCGTGGAGACCTGCGACCAGCTGCTTTCGGCGTCGCTCGAATCCGCGCTCGCCGACCTGCGCAAGCGCTACGGCGAGGACATGAGCCTGTGGCGCTGGGGCAGCGCGCATTTCGCGCGCCACGAGCACCGCCCCTTCGGGCGCGTGTCCTGGCTCGCGCCGCTCTTCGATATCACGGCGCCGACGCCGGGCGACCCCTACACCGTGAACGTGGGGCGCAGCCGCTTCGAGGACCAGGCCCGCCCCTACGCCAACACGCACGCGGCAAGCCTGCGCGCGATCTACGACCTCGCCGAGCCCGACAACTCGCTCTACATCCACTCCGGCGGACAGTCGGGCAACGTGCTCTCGACCCACTACCGCGCGTTCACCCAGGCCTGGGCGCGCGGGGAGTACATCCCGATGGTGACGACGCGCCAGAAGGTGGTGGCGGGCGGGGTGAAGAGCTTGAAGCTGGTGCCGAAGAAGTAGCTGTCAGCGTCCGATTTTCCGTCGGCGCTCGTACCGTCGCTTTTCAAAACGGTCTCGTGTTTTCTGGCTCGGTGAATCTTCGAGCCAGAAAACACGAGATCATGGGGTGGCGATCGGAGGCATTGCGTCGTTCGTTGCGCTTGCCTCACCTGCGCCTGATGCCTAACCAGATGGCGTAGCCCGCAAAAATCGCGAACCACGCCAGCGACCACTCCGCGATCGACAGTCCGAGAAATCTCCAGTGCACCTCGGCGCACTGCCCCGAGCCGCGCAGCAGCAACTGCAGCGTGCGCCCGAACGGGAGATTGTCCAGCATGAAAAACAGGTCCGGGCCGCAGGCGGGCACCTGCTCGGGCGGCAGGTGCTGCAGCCACACGTGGCGCGCGGCGGTCGCGAGTCCGCCGGCGGCGAACGCGAAGGCCGCGATCGCGTAGAGGCGCGCGCCGAGCCGTCCCGGGCCGTGGATCGCCCCCGCGAGGAGCACCAGCCCGATGGCGTAATAAAAGCCCCGCTGTAGGAGGCACAAGGGGCACGGGTCCTGGCCTTCGAAGTACTGCAGGTAGTAGCCGCAGGCGAGGAGGGCCGCGCTTACCGCGGCGCCTAATGCTGCCAATTGCCTGAACGACAGGCCTGACATCTTCATATCGGAGTGAACGTTATCACGGCCGGCGCAGGGTTCCCGGAAATACGCAGCTCGCCGAGGGCGTGCCGCTTTTTACGATGTTGGTCGCGATATGCCCGCAATCGCGGCGCAAGCTCTTCGCCGGCCTCTCGATCGCGAGCCGCACACCCGGCGCGTTCGCCACGTGCATCGGCACCGGGTCGCCCCTCAGCTGCGCGAGCTCCAGGCGGCGAGCTCGCATTCGCAGCGTGCGTACACCCCTTCGCGGTGCACGCAGGTCTGCTTCAGCGGCGCGTGGAAGCGGTTGATCGCCTTGCCGCAGTCGCCGCACGCCCGGTGCCGTCCGGCGCGAAGCGCGCGTCGGGCATGCCGAGGAGAAAGTCCCAGTCGTCCAGCGCCCGGGCCTGGCGGCGCTCGCGCCGCGCTGCGTGCGTCTCGCGGCGCTCCATCAGCAGCCGCCGCCAGCGGTCCGGGGCGGAGTCGAGAAAGAAGCCGAACTGCGGCGCGTCCTGCGCCGCGTACTGCTCGCCCGGCATCGTTGCCGGAGCGATCGGGGGTTGACCCCCGTCAGACTGGTCTATACACTGGTCTGACAGGTTCAGGAGCGAATCCGCATGAAAATCGAAATCGGCGCCTACGAGGCCAAGACCAAACTGCCCGAGCTGCTGCGGCAGGTAAAGGCGGGCAAGCGCTTTACCATCACCAATCGCGGCGAGGCGATGGCCGACCTCGTTCCCAGCGAGAGCGTGACACCGAAAGACAAGTCCGCCGCGGTTGAAAAGTTCAAGGCGTTCATGCGGGAAAACCCGGTGCGCCGCGCCGTGCACGTCAAACAACTCATCGAGGAAGGCCGCGCGTGAACTTCGTGCTCGACGCCTCGGTGACGATGTGCTGGCTGCTGCTCGACGGCAAACCCGCCAACCGCGCCTATGCACTGAAAGTTCTGGATGCCATGAAGCAGGCGCAGACCAGCGCGCTGGTGCCGGTGACGTGGGGGCTTGAAGTATCCAACGTCGTTGCCAATGCGGAAGTGAAGGGTTTGGTCAGGGAGGTGCAAAGCGAAGCCTTCCTCGAAATGCTGCAGGTGGTGGACATCGGGGCGGACTCGGCGACATTTTCCAGGGCGCTTGCGGATACGCTGCAGATCGCACGCCGCTACCGGCTCTCGGCCTACGATGCTTCGTATCTGGAGCTTGCCATGCGGGAGGGGTTGGCGCTGGCGACGCTCGATGAAGATTTGCAGAAAGCCGCCCATAAGGCCGGCGTGAAACGATTTGCAGTCAGATAGCAGGGAACGGGTTGCTGATCGGGACCCCGTCGACCCATTGCCGGTGGCGCAAGCCCATCGCACGGTGATCGACGAACGTCTCGCCGAGCACGGCCGCAACCCGGACGATGTACTGACCCGGGAAGAGGTGCTGGCCCAGGCACGGCGCGGCTGACTCGAACGCGTCGCCGTCACTGACAGGCGCGAGGGCCCGCAGTTAGACTTTGCGCGATGACGAAGACTTCCGGCAAAGCGCAAACATGCTCCCCGGCGGGTTCGGTGCAAGGATTCCGCAAGACGATGGCGGGGAAGCCGCGCCGCTCAAAGGCCTTTCTCGCCCCGCTGCGCCGGCAGTGCCGGCTGGCCAACGAGGCCGATCGCAAGGCCTCCCACGGGTTTCAACGGCAGTATCTCGATGCTGCCATGGATCTCGTGCGCGAAGCAGAAGCAAAGGTCTGGGTCTGACCCTATTTTCCCGCCAGCTCCGAAAGCGGCACCGCTTCCACCTTGTCCGCGAGCGCGTAGCGCCGCGTCCCCGGGTACACGGCGTAGAGCGCGTCCAGACGCAGGTCCTGCAGCGCAATGCGCATCGAGGGCGTCAGGCGGGGCGCGTCCATGCGCTTGAACTCGACGCCCACGCGCCGCCCGTCCTTGATCATGAACAGGTCGAGTTCCGCGCCGCCGTGCGTGGCCCAGAACCAGGCCTCGTCGGGCGCCGCGATGCTCAGCATCTGCTCGAGCGCGAAGGCCTCCCACGACGCGCCCGAGCGCGGGTGCGCCAGCAGCGCCGCCTGGTCCGCAATGCCAAGCAGTTCGTGCAGCAGTCCGGTGTCGCGGAAGTAGACCTTGGGCGCCTTCACCTGGCGCTTGCCGAGGTTCTCGAACCACGGCTGCAGCTGGCGCACCATGCAGGTCTGCGTCAGCCAGTCCAGGTGCCGGCGCACCGTGCTCTCGTTGACGCCGAGGGAGCGCGCCGGGTCGGCGGCGTTCCACACTTGGCCGTTGAGGTGCGCGAGCATGGTCCAGAAGCGGCGCATGGCGGGGGCGGGGACGTTGATGCCAAGCTGCGGGAGGTCGCGCTCGAGGAACGCGCCGGCGAACGACTGCCGCCAGCGCCGGCTGTCGGCGTCGGAGGCCGCGAGATAGGCGCGGGGAAAGCCGCCGCGCAGCCACAGCGCAGCCTGCGCCGCCGCGCCGGTCTCCTGCAGCGTGAAGCCGCCGATCTCGATCACCTCGACGCGGCCGGCGAGCGACTCGCTCGACTGGCGCAGCAGGCCGGGCGAGGCGCTGCCCAGCAGCAGGAACTTCGCCGGCGCCGCGTCGCGGTCCATCAACACGCGCAGCGCCTTGAACAGGCCCGGGGCGCGCTGCACCTCGTCGACCACCACCAGCCCGTGCAGGCGCTCGAGCAGCAGCATCGGCGCCTCGAACTGCGCCTCGACGCGCGGGTCCTCCAGGTCGAAGTAGTTGGCGTCGCCGGCGGCGACGAAGCTGCGCGCGAGGGTGGTTTTGCCGTCCTGGCGCGGGCCGACCAGCACCACGCCGCGGCTGCGCCGCAGCGCCGCGGCGATGCGGGCCCGGACGGCGGTGCGGGCGATGGGCATGCGCGCAGGGTACCTTGAAAATCCCGCTTACGATACAGGATTTTCAATGCCTGGTTTTCAGGCCTCCGGCGGGAACGGCTCGAGGACCTTCAGGCGCGCGTAGATCGGCGTGAAATCCGGCGCGGTCTCGCGCATCAACTGGTTGAAGGACTCGATCACGAAGTAGCAGTCCTGGTAGCGGTCGATGCGGTAATCGGTGCGCAAGATGCGCTCGAGCTCGAAGGGCCGGCGGCGCGGCCTGGGGTCCTCCACGCAGTAGGCGAGCTCCCCGCCCGAGGACAGCAGCCCCGCCCCGTAGGCGCGCAAACCGTCGCGCGTCTTCACCAGCCCGAACTCGATCGTGTACCAATACAGCCGCGCGAGCATCCTGATCGCGTCCAGCCGCATCGCCTTCAGGCCCCCCTTGCCGTACTCGGCGAGGTGATCGGCGTACACCGGGTCGAACAGCAGCGGCACGTGCCCGAAGAAATCGTGGAACACGTCGGGCTCGACGATGTAGTCGAACTCCTCGGGCCTGCGCAGCCACACCGTGACCGGGAAGCGCCGGTTGGCAAGATGCGTGAAGAACGGCTCGTCGGGGATCAGCCCCGGCACGGCGACGATGCGCCAGCCCGTGGCCTTGGCGAGGCGGCGGTTGAGGTCGTCGAACTTCGGGATCTCGCGCCCGGCGTCCATGCTGCCGATCGCCTCGATCCACTCCGGGCAGGCGTAGCGCGCGACGAGCTTCGACTGGCGTTCGTACAGGCGGCGAAACAGGGCGTGGTCCTCGCCCGTGTAGGCGGACCAGTCCTGGGTTACGGAGTAGTCAAGAGCGGCACGGGAGTAATCGCCGCGGAGTTCGGGGTCGGCGTTCATCCGGCGCTATGCCTTCGTTTTGCCTTTATATGATCTCGTGTTTTTTGGCGCGGTGAATCTTCGCGCCAAAAAACACGAGATGCATGAAAGTCAAAGCTGGAAATCATTCGGCTATTATGCCGCCATGCAACGCGTCCCCAACGCCGAGTTCGAACCCGCCCTGAAGCGGCGCCTCGAGGAGCTGTGGGGCAGCCCGCCCAACCTGTACCGCGCGCTCGGCAATCACCCGGCGCTCGCCGCCGCGTGGACCGAATTCGCGCGCGGCATCCGCCATGAGAGCAAGAGCCCGCGCGAGCTGCGCGAGCTGATGATCCTGCGCGGCGCGCAGCTGATGCGCTCGGAGTACGAGTGGGCGCAGCACCTGAAGATGGCGCGCAAGTGCGGCGTGCGCGAGGCGCAGATCGCGGCGCTGGCGGACTGGCGCGGCTCGAAGGAGTTCGACGAGCGCGAGAAGGCGGCGCTGCTGCTCGCCGAGGCGGTGACCCAGGCGAACGTCACGGACGAGGTCTACGCCGAGGTGTCGAAGCACTTCGGCCACGCGATGTTCGTCGAACTGTCGCTGACCGCGGCGTTCTACGCGATGGTCGGCCGCATGCTCGACGCGATGCGCATCCAGCTCGAGCCGGAGGCGCGCGAATACTCGCCCAAGCTGCCGTGAACGCGCCGGCGCGCCAGTACCGCTACTACGAATTCGTGATGGCGGCCTTCGTTACGGTGCTGATCTGCGCCAACCTGATCGGCCCGGCGAAGATCTCGCAGGTCGAGCTGCCCCTCGTCGGCACGCTGGTGTTCGGCGCGGGCGTGCTGTTCTTCCCGATTTCCTACGTGTTCGGCGACGTGCTCACCGAGGTCTACGGCTACGCGCGCGCGCGGCGCGTGATCTGGGCGGGATTCGCCGGCCTGGCCTTCGCCTCGTTCATGGCCACCGTCGTGGTGGCGCTGCCGCCGGCGCCGTTCTGGAATAATCAGGAAGCTTACGAGATCGCCTTCGGCACCGCCTGGCGCGTGGCCGGCGCGTCGATGATCGCCTACTTCTGCGGCGAGTTCGTGAACTCCTTCGTGCTCGCCAAGATGAAGATCGCCACCGCGGGGCGCTGGCTGTGGACGCGCACCGTCGGCTCGACGATCGCCGGCGAAGCGGTGGATTCGGCGCTGTTCTACCCGCTCGCCTTCTACGGCGCCGGCATCATTCCCGACGACCGGCTGCTGCAGGTGATGGCCTTCCAGTTCGTCGCCAAGGTCCTGGTCGAGGTCGCGTTCACCCCGCTCACCTACAAGCTGGTGGCCTTTCTCAAGCGCGCGGAGCAGGAGGACTACTACGACCGCGCGACCGATTTCAATCCATTTGCGCTGAAGGCGTAGGCGGATGGCGACCGCCCGGCCGCGCCGCGGCGCAGCCAAAAACCACCCCATCCGCGCCTCGGCGATCATTGGCCTGCAAAGGGTCGATATCTTCAAGGGGCTGGATACGCGCACCCTCAGGGAGATCGCGGATCAGTGCAATTGGCGACGCTACAAGCGCGACCAGTCTGTGATTCGGCGCGACAGTGCGGATCGCGACGTCTATTTCGTGATTGCCGGCATGGTGCGCGTTTCGGCTCAGGCAGGGCGCGGGCGGCGCATCATCTTGCGGGACATACCGGCGGGGGAGGTATTCGGCGAGCATTCCGCGATCGACGGTCGCGCCCGCTTTGCCGACGTACTCGCGGTACGCGAATCGCTGATCGCATCGATGCCGCCGGAGGCGTTCCGGGCGATCCTCGCGCATCTCGCTCCGGTGCGCGAGCGCGTGCTGCGCCGCTTGAGCGGTGCGGTGCGTGAACTGGCCGATCGCCTGTTCGAACTCGGTGCCCAGCGCGTGCAGTCCCGGGTCTGGGTCGAGCTGCTGCGCCTCGCCCGGCTTGCCGGCGTGCAGGCCAATGCCTGCCGCATCGACCGCGCGCCGACGCACAGCGATATCGCCAGTCGTGTGGGCACCTCCCGAGAGGAGGTGACGCGCGAACTCTCCCGCATGGTGCGGGAAGGCCTGCTCGAGCGCGCAGGCCGCGCGCTCGTGCTGCGCGACGTCTCCGCGCTGGAGCGGCTGGCCGCCGATTCACGTCCCGAACAGAATTCCGCGCAGGAGTTGCCCTTGGACGACTCGCGCGAATTCGTTGGTGCCCGATCTTCGCGCCAGCGGCGCGCCATTCTCGTCGCCGACGTATTCGACTCCGTGGGGATGATGGAGCGCGACGAGGAGCGCACCGTCCAGCGCTGGCGCGCGTTCTTTGCACACGCCAACTCCGAGGCGATTCCGTCCAGCGGCGGCCGCAGCCTGTCGAAGGTCCCGGGCCGGGAACTGGTCGCGGATTTTCCGGACAGCGTGCATGCGCTCGGCTGCGCCTTCGAGCTGCATCGCTGCCTCGCCCGATTCAACACGCAGACCACCGAGCCGCCGCTCGTCCTGCGCGTCGGCATTCACGTCGCCGACGTGATTGTCGAGGCGTTCAACGTGCTCGGCGACGGCGTGAACGTCGCGGCCGGCCTCGCAGAGCTGGCGAACCCCGGCGAGACCGTCGCCTCCGCGCAGGCACGCGATCAGCTCGCGAGCGGCGTCGACGCGTCGATCGAAGACCTCGGCGAGCAGCGGCTGCGCAATCGGGAGCGCGCCGTACGGGCGTTCCGGGTATGGCCGCCGGCGGAGACGTTGCGGCTGGCGCCCAGCGCGGCGGTGATGGCGCACGGGCGACCGTCGCTCGCCGTGATCCCCTTCCAGACGAGATCCGCGGATCCGCGCTTCGAGTTCGTCGGCGATGCCCTGGCCGAGGAGACCATCGGCGCGCTGTCCCGGGTGGCCGATTTCTTCGTCGTCTCGCGGCTGTCGTCGATGGCGTTTCGCCGGGCGCCGCTCAGCCTGCGAACCATCGGCGAGATGCTCGGGGTGCGCTACGTGCTGTCGGGCAGCATCCAGACGGCGCACACGCAGGCGCTGCTGGTGGCGGAACTGGCGGACGCGCGCGACGGACGGATTTTGTGGAGCGAGCGGTTCGAGTGCAATCTGGTGGACGCGTTCGCCTTGCAGGCGGAGCTGGCGCGCAAGGTCGTGGGGAGTGTGGCGCCGTTCGTGCGTTCGTTCGAACTGCGCCGGGCGCGCATCACGAACTTCGAGCAGCTCGATGCCTATGCGATCACTTTGCGCGGGATCGAGCTGATGCACCGGCTGTCGCGCGAGGATTTCCTGCTCGCGCGCAGCGCGTTCGAGACGGCGATCGAGCGCGATCCGGTTTCCCCCGCGCCCTACGCGTGGCTGGCGAAGTGGCATGTCATGCGCGTAGCGGTCGGCGCCAGCGAAGATGCGCTCCGCGACAGGGAGGCGGCAACTGCGTGCGCCGGGCGCGCGCTCGCGTGCGATTCGGATGATGCGCTTGCCTTGGCGGTGGACGGGCATGTCGCGGCATGGGCGAGGCACGATCTCGAAGCCGCCGAAACGCGCCTGACGCAGGCCCTCGCGGCCAATCCGAACGAACCCTTGGCCTGGCTGTGGATTGCGATGGTGCATGCCTGGCGCGGACGCGGTCCAGAGGCGGTGCAGTCCGCCGATCGCGCACTGTCACTCTCGCCGCTCGACCCGATGATCTATTACTTCAATTCGCTCGCGAGTACGGCCAATCTGGTCGGCGAATGCTATGAACGCGCGATCGAGCTGGCGGCCCGGTCGTTGCGCGAGAACCGGCTGCACAC
>JANMSV010000076.1:0-6029 GCA_031389685.1 Betaproteobacteria bacterium | reverse complement strand
GTCGGCGCCGGCGCGCGCGCGCAAGGGATTCGCGCGCTCGTTCCAGATCACCAGCATCTACCGCGACTTCACGGCCCTCGACAATGTGGCCCTGGCGGTGCAGGCGCACGCGGGCCACAGCTTCCGCTTCTGGCGCCCGGCGCGCGAGGAGCGCGCGCTGCGCGACCCGGCGCGCGCCGTGCTGGAGGAAGTCGGACTCGGCCCGCGCGCTGGCGTGCTCGCGGCCAATCTCGCGCACGGCGAGCAGCGCCAGCTCGAAGTCGCGATGGCACTGGCCACCCGCCCGCGGCTGCTGCTCCTGGACGAGCCGGTCGCCGGCATGGGACTGGAGGAGTCGCAGCGCATGGTGCAGTTCCTCTCCGGCCTCAAGGGCCGCCAGACCATCATCCTGGTCGAGCACGACATGGACGCGGTGTTCACGCTCGCCGACCGCATCTCGGTGCTGGTCTACGGCCGGATCATCGCCAGCGGCACGCCGCAGGAAGTGCGCGCCAATCCCGAGGTGCGGCGCGCCTACCTGGGAGAGGAGGCCTGATGCTGAAGGTCGAAGGGCTGCAAACCGCCTACGGGGTATCGCAGGTCCTGTTCGACGTGTCCCTCGACATCGGCGAGGGCGAGGTGGTCACGCTGCTCGGGCGCAACGGCATGGGCAAGACCACCACGGTGCTCTCCATCATGGGCGTGGTGCGGGCCAGGGGCGGCCGCGTCCACATGGACGGCAAGCCGATCTCCGGGTTGCCCTCCTACCGCGTGGCGAATGCGGGCCTCGGTTTGGTCCCCGAGGGACGCCAGGTGTTCCCCAATCTTTCGGTGCGCGAGAACCTCGTGGCCACCGCCGCGAACCGCCATGGGAAGGGCGCCCCGTGGACGCTCGCGAGGGTGTACCGCCTGTTCCCCAGCTTGCAGGAGCGCCAGCGCCACTACGGCAACCAGCTCTCCGGCGGCGAGCAGCAGATGCTGGCGATCGGCCGCGCGCTGATGACCAACCCGCGGTTGCTGATCCTCGACGAGGCCACCGAGGGCCTGGCGCCGTTGGTGCGCACGGACATCTACCGCTCCATCGAGCAATTGAAGGCCGAGGGCCTCTCGATCCTGGTGATCGACAAGGACGTGCGCACGCTGACGCGCGTCGCCGACCGGCACTATGTGCTCGAAAGGGGCCGCGTGGTGTGGACCGGCAGCTCCGCCGAGCTGGGCGGCAATCGCGACGTGCAGCACCGTTACCTGGGAATCTGAGGCCATGATCAACCACGAGCAGAACGCACTGATGACGCGCGTCGGCCCCGGCACCCCGGCCGGCAAACTGCTGCGCCGCTACTGGCAGCCGATCGCGCTCGCCGAGGAATTGCCGCACGAGCGTCCGCTCAAGGCAGTCCGTGTGCTTGGTGAAGAATTTGTGCTGTTCCGCGACGAGCAAGGGCGTCACGGCCTCGTGCAGCGCCATTGCCCGCATCGCGGCGCGGACCTCGCTTACGGGCGGCTGGAGGACGGCGGCCTGCGCTGCGCCTTCCACGGCTTGTTGTTCGACGTAACCGGCCAGTGTCTGCAGACGCCCGCCGAACCTGAAGGCAGCCGGATGTGCGAGCAGATCCGCAGCCGCGCCTGCCCCGTGCTCGAGAAGAGCGGCATCCTGTTCGCCTATCTGGGCGCGGGCGAGCCGCCGGCCTTCCCGCATTTCGACTGCTTCGTCGCGCCTGGCAGCCACACTTTCGCCTTCAAGGGCTACTGGGACTGCAACTGGCTGCAGGCGCTCGAGGTGGGCATCGACCCGGCGCACGCCTCGTTCCTGCACCGTTTTGTCGAAGACGAGGACCCGGCGGCCAATTACGGCCGGCAGTTCCGCGGCACCAGCAGCGATTCGCAGATGCCGATCAGCCGGGTGCTGCGGGAATTCTCGCGCCCCGAGATCCGCGTCGAGCGCGCGGCCTACGGCATGCGCCTGCAGACCCTGCGCCGCATCAGTGACGCGCACACGCACATCCGAGTTACCAACGTGCTGTTCCCCCAGGCGTTCGTCATCCCGATGAACGCCGAGATGACCATCTCGCAATGGCACGTGCCGGTGGACGATACCGGCTGCTACTGGTATTCGATCTTCACCAGTTTCGGCGCGCCCGTGGACAAGGATACGATGCGCGCGCAGCGCCTGCAGACCTACCCGGCGCCCGACTACCGCCCGATCCACGGCCGCGCCGACGGCTGGGGCTTCAATGCCGAAGAGCAGCGCACGCAAACCTTCACCGGCATGGGATTCGACATCAACATCCACGACCAGTGGGCGTGCGAATCGCAGGGGCCGATCCAGGACCGCGCGCGCGAGAACCTGGGCTCGAGCGACAAGGGCATCGTGCTGTACCGGCGCCTGCTCCTGGACGCAATCCGCAAGAACGAGGCCGGCGAGCAACCCCTGATGGTGCTCGACGCCGCGCAGGCGGGCGAGATCACGGGGCCGCCGGCGATCGACGGCGTCGGCCCCACCGACCGGTTGGAGGAATACTGGAAGGCGTGCGACGCCGCGCGCCGCAAGAAATCTGCGTGGGCGGCTTGAGCGTCCTGCAGGAAATCGAGCGGCGCGGCCTCAAAGTCGTGCGTTTCTCCTTCGCCGACCAGCACGGCGTGCTGCGCGGCAAGACGCTGGCGGCTTCCGAGGCGAAGGCAGCGCTCGAGCGCGGCGTCACCGTCACCAGTACGCTGCTGCTCAAGGACACCTCGCACCGCACCGTGTTCCCGGCGTTCACACCGGGCGGCGGCGTGGGCATTCCCGAGATGCAGGGCGCCGCCGACCTGCTGATGGTTCCCGATCCGGAAACCTTCCGCATCCTCCCCTGGGCGCCGGACACGGGATGGCTGCTGTGCGACCTGCGCTTCCAGAACGGCGCGCCGGTGCCCTTCGATACCCGCGCGCTGCTGAAGCAGGCGCTGGGCAAGCTCTCGGCCACCGGTCATGAGTTCATGGCCGGACTGGAAGTCGAGTTCCACGTCTTTCGCATCGCGGACCCGCACCTGAAGCCGGAGGACGCCGGGCAGCCTGGCGAGCCCCCTGCGGTCGAACTCCTCACTACCGGTTACCAATACCTCACCGAGCAGCGCTACGACCTGATCGACCCGGTGATGGAAATCCTGCGGCGCGACCTCGCTGCGCTCGGATTGCCGCTGCGCTCCTTCGAGATCGAGTTCGGCCCGAGCCAGTTCGAAATCACGCTGAGCGTGCTCCCCGGCCTGGCAGCGGCCGATGGCATGGTGCTGCTCAGGAGCGCGGTGAAGCAGACGCTGCGCCGGCACGGCTACCACGCCACCTTCATGTGCCGGCCGAAGCTGCCGAACGTGATGTCCTCCGGCTGGCACCTGCACCAGTGCTTGCGCAAAGGCGGGAAGAACGCGTTCGTTTCGGACCGGGAAGACCTTTCGGAAACCGGCAGGCAGTGGCTCGCCGGCCTGCTCGAGCACGCGCGCGGAGCGGCCGCGCTGTGCACGCCGACGCTGAACGGCTACAAGCGCTATCGCCCTTACTCGCTCGCTCCAGACCGGGTCATCTGGGGCAAGGAAAACCGCGGCGCCCTGCTGCGCGTGGTCGGCGCCCCGGGCGACGCCGATACGCGCATCGAGAACCGCGCCGGCGAGCCGGCGGCGAATCCCTATTTGTACTTCGCAGCGCAGATCTACGCCGGGCTGGACGGTATGCGGCGCAAGCTCACGCCACCGCTCGCGGCCGACACACCGTACGAGGCAAAAGCCGAGCGACTGCCGGCAACCCTGAGCGAGGCGCTCGTTGCGTTGCGCGGCGATGCCTGCCTGAAGGAAGGCCTGGGCGCGCAGTTCGTGGACTACTACTGCCGCATCAAGGAAGCCGAGATCGCGAGGTTCAATCTCGAAGTCTCGGACTGGGAGCACCGCGAGTACTTCGACCTGTTCTAGGAATCGGGGTCAAAGTTGGCGTCCACTTTCGACTCAAACCGGTCGTTCAATCCAGCGAGCTATGTTCCGCTACGGATTGCATTTGGCCGGAATACCGCGCAGCATTGGCGAGCGATCTACGTTTTGGCCCGTCTTTCAGCTGCGTCCGGTACCCGGGCGCGGAATGTAAATACTCCACTTCGGCTAGATTGTTCGCTACCGCGCCCGATTTGCGTGCGGCGTTTTGGTTATGGAGGTCAAGTATGACCATCGGAACCGTTAAATTTTTCAATAGCACCAAGGGATTTGGCTTCATCCAGCCGGAAGGCGGGGAAAAAGACGTGTTCGTACACGTGAGCGCGGTGGAGCAAGCGGGCATGGGCACTCTGGCCGAAGGTCAGCGCGTGAGCTTCGACGTCGTCACCGAGCGCGGCAAGCCTGCGGCCAGCAATCTGAAAGCAGCCTGACTAAATACATGGCGCCTTCTTAGCGCCCGTGAATGACCGCTTTCGACCCAAAGCGGGGTCTGGGTGGCTGCTGATACCTGTTACGCGGCTTTTTTCTTCCCGCGCCCCTAGCGGGTCCGGGTGGCTTTCACGAACTCGAGCGAGACCTGAAACAGCTGGAGATCCTTCTCGTACTCGGCCGCCTCGGCACGGTCGATCTGTATCCATTCCCTCGAACTCGCCATACCGCCAGGCTGAAACGGGACGACGTTGTCCCTTGAGAACTGCATTTCGGTTGCGGTGGCGGCAGGCAGGCGCAGTCCGACGCCGTGACCGCTGATGCAGGCGAACATCTTGTCGCTGACGAAGTAGGCGTCAAGGCCGTTGATTTTTCCTGCGGTGACGCCCGGGAGTTTAAGAAGCAGAGCGTCGATCTGCGCCTTACGGCTGGCCTCGGGTGAATCGGCATTCATGGGAAATCCACTTGGGTTGTCAGTAACACAACGATTGAATCAAAAGAAACGCCAAATCCGGGGCGGCGGGCATGACGCTGGACCTCAATTGGAAAGCAGGCCGCGTTAACGCCCTATCGTAACGGCAATTGCCCCGCGACCGCCTCCGACCCAAAGCCGACCTTTACGGATGACCGCTATCGACCCAGAGCGGTCATTTCGATAGCGCGGTCTCTAACTCCGCAAAACAGCCAATGTCACCCAGTTGCATGGGCAAAAGCTTCAATTCAAAGTCGAGTTCTTCAACAGAATAGGCCGATAGCGGCCATAAGCTGTCGTCGCACCCCGCCCCGCGCTCCCACGATCCGCTCGGGGATCATCGGGATTTATAACCACCCTCCGCCGCCCGATCTCAGGCGCGGCTAGGGAGTATCAAGGCGACTGAAAGGCTTGCCGAATTGGTCGCGCTAGAAGAGTCCGGGTACGCCTCGAGCGCGATGGCGCGCATTGCGATCCTAGCAAATTTGCACCACGCCTAAGTTGCACGGGATGCAGGTCGTGCGTCCAGGTTCGCAGTTACGAGTGTCTGAGCCATCACAGGGCTCCGACAAATTGCACTGTGACTTTGGTACGACCTCGCAGGTATGTTTCCACGCCCCTGGCCCCCCGCGATACAGACAGTTCCAGTACCTTTCTTCTTCATCTTCGGAGCCCCCCCGCACCCCGCAGAAACAACAAGTGTTGTCAGCACAACCTTGCGAAGGTTGGTCCCCGCCAATATGGCGAATGCCGCAATATTGGCTCTAGCATCCGAAGGACGGTGTTGACCAAGGGCGGCCTGTGGCATATGTAGCCAGCCTCCCAAGCTGGCAAGTACTGCGCGGGGAGACTCTGCTCTCTGATCCTGCATAACGTCAATCCCATGCCTAGAAGTCGCGCATTGCTGTCATCGCTGCTATGCACCCTTGCCTTGACCCCCTGATCGTGGCAATTTGTCGTCAGCGGCGGTGTCGATCAGACAGGGAATGACCGCTTCTGGCCGGAAACAGACATTCGATCGCGATGCCGACCTCCAGACATCACGAAAGAGTCACGCTCGGCAGCTAACGCGTTGATCCGCCAGAATCGCTACAAGATTTAACGACCGATTCGCCTACCGCCGTAGTGGCTTGGCGCCAGCCGAGCCCTTGTCATACACCTCCACCCCCTCGGGGATCGCGACCCATGCCCGCGCGGA
>JANMSV010000020.1:0-5570 GCA_031389685.1 Betaproteobacteria bacterium | reverse complement strand
CCGGCATGAACCCGATGGACCTGAAGCGCGGCATCGACAAGGCCGTGATCGCGGTCACCGAAGAGCTGAAGAAGATCTCGCAACCCTGCAAGACCTCCAAGGAAAACGCCAAGAACGGCTCGATCTCGGCCAACGCCGACGCCGACATCGGCAAGATCATCGCAGACGCGATGGACAAGGTCGGCAAGGAAGGCGTGATCACGGTCGAGGACGGCAAGAGCCTGCAGAACGAGCTCGACGTCGTCGAGGGCATGCAGTTCGACCGCGGCTACCTCTCGCCCTACTTCATCAATAACCCCGAGAAGCAGGTCGCGGTGCTGGAGGATCCCTACCTCCTGCTGCACGACAAGAAAATCTCGTCGATCCGCGAGCTCCTGCCGCTGCTCGAGCTGGTGGCGAAGGCGGGCAAGCCGTTGCTGATCATCGCCGAGGAAGTCGAGGGTGAGGCGCTCGCGACCCTGGTGGTGAACAACATCCGCGGCATCCTCAAGACCGTCGCGGTCAAGGCGCCGGGCTTCGGCGACCGCCGCAAGGCGATGCTGGAGGACATGGCGATCCTGACCGGCGGCACGGTGATCTCCGAGGAGTTGGGGCTGAAGCTCGAGAACACGACGCTCAAGGACCTCGGCCGCGCCAAGAAGATCGAGGCCGGCAAGGAGAACACCACCATCATCGACGGCGCCGGCGTGAAGAAGGACATCGAAGGGCGCGTCAAGCAGATCCGCGTGCAGATCGAGGAGGCCACCAGCGACTATGACAAGGAGAAGTTGCAGGAGCGCGTGGCGAAGCTCGCCGGGGGCGTGGCGCTGGTCAAGGTCGGCGCAGCCACCGAAGTCGAGATGAAAGAGAAGAAGGCGCGCGTCGAGGACGCGCTGCACGCGACCCGCGCGGCCGTGGAAGAGGGCATCGTCCCCGGCGGCGGCGTGGCGTTCCTGCGCGCGCGCAAGGCGCTCCAAGGCAAGCTCAAGGGCGACAACCAGGACCAGGACGCGGGCATCAAGATCGTGATGCGCGCCCTGGAGGAGCCGATGCGCCAGATCGTGGCCAACTGCGGTGCCGAGCCTTCCGTGGTGCTGAACAAGGTATCCGATGGCAAGGGCGTGAACTATGGCTTCAACGCCCAGACCGAAGAGTACGGCGACCTGGTGGAGATGGGCGTGATCGATCCCACCAAGGTGGCGCGCACCGCGCTGCAGAACGCTGCTTCGGTCGCCGGCCTGATGCTCACCACCGATGCGATGGTGGCGGAGCTGGTCGAAGAGAAAAAAGGCGGCCATGGGCACGGCGAGATGGGCGGCATGGGCGGGATGGGCGGCATGGGCGGCATGGACATGTAACCGATCGGTACAGGGGAAACCGAGGTTTCCCCCGTACCCCCATCCTGAGAGGTAGAGGGGCGCTTCGGCGCCCCTTTTCTTTTATAATCCGCGCTCCTCGCAAGGGGCCGAATTCATCGGCCCTTCCGGCAGGCCAAGTAGCTCAGTTGGTAGAGCAGCGGACTGAAAATCCGTGTGTCGCTGGTTCGATTCCGGCCTTGGCCACCATTTTTTTGTGACCCCAGCGCTATTACAATCCCGGGTAGATGACGCTTTTCGCCCTCGGCCTGAACCACACCACCGCACCGCTGCCGGTGCGCGAGCGCGTGGTGTTCCACGTCGAGAAGCTGTTCGATGCGCTGGGCGAACTGACTCGCGGCAAGCACGCCGCCGAGGCGGCGATCCTGTCCACCTGCAACCGGACCGAGCTGTACCTGTCGGCCGAACAGCCGCAAACGGCGGCCGAGTGGCTCGCGCAGTATCACCGCATGCCGCCCGGCGACCTGCGGCCGTACCTGTACACCCTGCCGCACGAGCAGGCGGTGCGCCATGCCTTCCGCGTCGCCTCGGGCCTGGACTCGATGGTGCTGGGCGAGCCGCAGATCCTCGGCCAGCTGAAGGATGCGGTGCGTACGGCGGAGGCCGCCGGCACGCTCGGCACGGTGCTGCACAAGCTGTTCCAGCGCACCTTCGCCGTGGCGAAGGAAGTGCGCAGCACCACGCAGATCGGCGCCAGCAGCGTCTCCATGGCGGCGGCGGGAGTGAAGCTGGCGGCGCGCATCTTCCCCAGCCTGAAGGACCAGGCGGTGCTGTTCATCGGGGCCGGCGAGATGATCGAATTGTGCGCCACGCACTTTGCAGCGCAGGCGCCGGCGCGCATCACGGTGGCGAACCGGACGCTGGAGCGCGGGGAGGCGCTGGCGCACCGCTTCAACGGCCGGGCGATCGAACTGCGCTCGCTCCCCGAGCAGCTGCAGGCGCACGATATCGTGGTGTCCTGCACCGCTTCTTCGCTGCCGATCCTCGGCAAGGGCCTGGTGGAGCGCGCGCTGCGCGCGCGCAAGCGCCGGCCGATGTTCATGATGGATCTCGCGGTGCCGCGCGATATCGAGGCCGAAGTGGGCGAGCTGGACGACGTGTTCCTGTACACGCTGGACGACCTGCAGGGCATCGTGCAGGGCAACCTCGACGCGCGCCGCTCGGCGCTCGAGCAGGCCGAGGCCATCATCGAGACGCAGGTCGGCCGATTCATGCACTGGATGCAGGCCCGCGACGCGGTGCCGCTGATCCGCCAGTTGCGCGAGCAGGGCGAGGTTGCGCGCCGCCAGGAGCTGGAGCGGGCGCTGCGGCTGCTGCACAAGGGCGACGACCCGAAACAGGTGCTGGAGGCGCTCTCGCAGGGACTCACCAACAAGCTGCTGCACGGGCCGACGCAGGCGCTGAACGCTGCCGCGGGCGAGGAGCGCCGGATGCTGGCCGAGCTGCTCGAGCGCCTGTACCGCCCCAGGTGAAGTCCACACTGCGCACCAAGCTCGACAGCCTGAAGGTCCGGCTGGCGGAGCTCGACCGCCTGCTGGCGGCAGAGGACGCAACGCACGACCTCGATCGGTTCAGGAAGCTGTCGCGCGAGCACTCGGAGCTCACCGGGCTGGTCGATCTGTACGGCCGCTTCGGGCAGGCCGAACGCCACGCGCAGGAGGCGAAGGACCTGGCGGGCGACGCGGCGATGAAGGGCTACGCCGAACAGGAGCTGAAGAGCGCGCGCGCTGAGATGGAAAAGCTCGAGGCGCAGCTGCAAAAGCAGCTCCTGCCCAAGGACCCGAACGACGAACGCAACCTGTTCCTCGAAGTGCGCGCCGGCACCGGCGGCGACGAATCGGCCCTGTTTGCCGGCGCCCTGTTCCGCATGTACACACGCTACGCCGAACGCCGGGGCTGGCAGATCGAGATCATCTCCGAGAGCGCCGCGGAGCTGGGCGGCTACAAGGAAGTGATCGCGCGCGTCAACGGCCAGGGCGCGTACTCCAGGCTCAAGTTCGAGTCGGGCGCGCACCGCGTGCAGCGGGTGCCCGAAACCGAGGCGCAGGGCCGCATCCACACCTCCGCCTGCACCGTCGCCGTGCTGCCCGAGGCCGAGGCGATCGACGCGGTGGTGCTCAACCCGGCGGAATTGCGCGTCGACACCTTTCGCGCCTCGGGCGCGGGCGGCCAGCACGTCAACAAGACCGACTCGGCGATCCGCGTCACGCACCTGCCCACCGGCATCGTGGTCGAGTGCCAGGACTCGCGCTCGCAGCACAAGAACCGCGAGAAGGCGCTGTCGGTGCTGGCGGCGCGCATCAAGGACCAGCAGACACGCGAGCAGCAGGCGAAGACCGCTTCGACGCGCAAGCTCCTCGTCGGCTCGGGCGACCGCTCGGAGCGCATCCGCACCTACAATTTTCCGCAGGGGCGCGTCACCGACCACCGCATCAATCTCACCCTCTACAAGATCGAGCGCATCCTGGAGGGCGAGCTGGACGAGCTGCTCGACGCGCTTGCGGCCGAGCACCAGGCCGAGCAGCTGGCGCAGCTGATCGAAGAAGCGGCTTGACCGTCGGCGAGGCACTGCGAGCGCTGGAGGCGCGCGAGGCGCGCCTGCTGCTCGCCCGGGCCACCGGGTTCTCCGAGGCCAGTGTCCTTGCGCATCCCGAGCGCGCGCTGAGCGCCGAGGCGCAGGGACGGTTCATCGATTTTGCGCAGCGCCGCGCGCGCGGCGAGCCCATTGCCTACATCCTCGGCGAGAAGGAGTTCTACGGCCTGCCGCTGTCGGTCAACCCCGCAGTACTCATCCCCAGGCCGGAAACGGAACTCCTCGTAGAGCGGGCCCTGGCCCGCATGCCCTCTTCGGTGCTGGACCTTGGCACCGGTTCGGGCGCCATCGCGCTCGCGATCAAGCGCCACCTGCCTGCGGCGCACGTCGTCGCGGTGGAGAGGAGCGCCGCTGCGCTCGCGGTGGCCGCGCGCAACGCCCTGAAGCTGGGGCTGGAGATCGTGTTCCACCACGGGCTGTGGTTCGAACCGGTGGCGGATGCGCGTTTTGACTTGATTGTTTCCAATCCCCCTTACGTCGCCAGGGGCGATCCGCACCTCGCGCAAGGCGACCTGCGCTTCGAGCCGCACTCGGCGCTGGTCGCAGGTCCCGACGGGCTCGATGCCTTGCGCGACATTGCGCGCAGCGCGCCGGGCCACCTGAACCCGGGAGGCTGGTTGCTGGTCGAACACGGGCTGGGACAGGACGCGGCGGTAAGGGGGCTCCTGCAGGCAGCGGGACTTGATGAAATCAACACCTGGCCCGACCTGGCCGGCATTGCCCGGGTCTCGGGCGGAGGACTAAAATCCTAACCATGGACACCCAACTACGCATCAAGGAACAGGTCACCGGCAACCCGGTGGTTCTCTACATGAAGGGCACGCCGCAGATGCCGCAGTGCGGTTTCTCGGCGATGGCGATACAGGTGCTGCAGGCCTGCGGCGTCCACAGTCCCTTCACGGTCAACGTGCTTGCCGACCCTGACATCCGCGAAGGCATCAAGCAGTACGCCAACTGGCCGACCATCCCGCAGCTCTACGTCAACGGCGAATTCGTCGGCGGCTCGGACATCGTGCGCGAGATGTACCAGTCGGGGGAACTGCAAAAGCTGCTGGAAGGGCTTCGCCAGCAGACCTAGATCGCGGTCTGCGTACTTACGTCTGCTTACAAAGCCGCGCGGTGATGGCGGCGCTCGCTGTATTCCCTTTTGCGGTAGGAATGCGTTGCTCGACGCATGCAAGGATGCATGCATGCGCCGCAGACGTCCGCTGGCCGGGTATACCGGCCGCGCAAGTCGCGCGCGACGGCGCTTTATCAATGCGCCGCCCGGCATGCGCCCGAGTTGAGGACGGGCGGCCGGTTCGGGCGCCGCGTCGAGGAGAACGTCATCGGGCGGTTCCTCGAATGCGGCGATCCGCAGCACGGGTTTGCCAGGATCTATTGCGACCAGTGCCGGCACGCCTGCATCCTCGCCTTTTCGTGCAAGGCGCGGTACTTCTGCCCGAGCTGCCACCAAAAGAGAGTGCTGGCGTATGGCGAATGGGTGGAAGCCAACGTACTCGCTCCGGTACCGCATCGCCAATACGTGTTCACCCTACCGCGCCTTCTGCGGCCGATCTTCGCCCGCAGGCGCGCACTGCTGGGCAAGCTGTGCAACATCGTCGAGCGCCTGTTCGCCCGCT
>JANMSV010000012.1:0-7500 GCA_031389685.1 Betaproteobacteria bacterium | reverse complement strand
TCCGCTTCGGCGCCGGCGGCGTGCGTGTCGATTACGCCCTGGGCGAGGTCGTCGGCGAGTCCTGGGGTACCCGCACCGGCATCATGGGTGACTTCGTGTTTGGCCCGGTGACCCTCGCTGGCGCGTACTCGACGGTCAAAGGTTCGACTTTGGCGACGAGCACCATAACGACCAAGACGACCAACTTCGGCGGCGTGTTCGCCATGGGCCCGTTCACGTTCCGCGCTGGCCTGTCGGATACGGATACCAGCGGCGCGGCTGGTGGCAACACCCCGATGATTGTGTTCGGCGTGCAGTACGCCATGTCGCCGACCCTCAACGGCCGCTTGGGCTACTACGACACCAAGTTTGAAAACGCCGCTGGCGCTGAACTGGGCCAGAGCAAGTTGTTAATCGTTGCTCTGGACTATTCCCTGTCCAAGCGCACCACGGCTTATGTTGAGGTCGACCGCAGGGACCAGAGTGGCAATCAACAGGGCACCATCGTTAACGTCAGTCTCCGAGACGGCGCAACCGCCTTCGGCGTCGGCATCGCGCACTCGTTCTAAGTCTTGGCCGGTCCAGTACCGGCAGTTTCTGCAACATCAAAGCCGCCCTTCGGGGCGGCTTTTTTTCGCCCTACAGGGGACGATTCGGTAAGATGCCACGATGATCTCGCTCGAAGAGCGCCTCCTGCGCTGGCCACTGTGGGCCGCGCTTGCCATCGCGCTGGGCGGCTGTGCTGCGCCGGGCGAAATCGAACGGCCGCGGCCGACACAGCAGACCGAGTTCCATGTCCCGCCCGAAAGCGTGCCGCAGTTGGGACTGTGCCGCATCTGGTACGCAGACCTGCCGCCGCAATGGCAGCCGCCCGCGATGCTCTGTACGCGCGCTCACAGTCTCGCGGCACAGCACGGCGGGCGCGTAGTCAAGGCCATATCGCCCAAGTCGTTCCAGGACGGACGCACGCTGAGCATGGACTACGGGCGGAGCGACTTTTCCGGGATCGCGCCGGAGCAACTGCCGCCGCCGGGCTACTGCCGCCCCTGGGTCGACCGCCTGCCCGCGGATAGGCAGCCCGCGCCGATGACCTGTGCCCGCGCCGAGGAGCTGGTGCGCAAGAACGGCGGCCGCGTGCTGTACATGCCCGGCCCGGAACCGAAATGAGTTCGCTCCTCGACCGGGTGATCGTCGAGTTCGATCGTGCGCTGCGTTCCGTCGCGGGATTGCATCATGCGGAGCGGCCATCGCCCGCGGCGGGAGTCGGCGAAGCCGATCTCGATGCGGCGACGAGAGCGCACTCGGCCGCGCTGATGCGGGTCAATCACGTCGGCGAAGTCTGCGCGCAGGCCCTCTACCAGGGCCAGGCGCTGACGGCGCGCAACGCCGGCACGCGCGACTCGCTGCAGCACGCAGCCCGCGAGGAAGCCGATCACCTCGCCTGGAGCGCCGAACGCATCCGTGAACTCGGCGGACGTCCGAGCCTGCTCAACCCTCTCTGGTACGCCGGCTCGCTCGCCCTGGGAATCGGCGCGGGCGTCCTTGGCGATCGCTGGAACCTCGCCTTCCTGGCGGAGACGGAGCACCAGGTGGAAGCGCATCTGCGCGGCCACCTCGAGCTGTTGGCGCCGGAGGACGCGCGTACGCGGGCCGTCGTGGATGCGATGCGGGCCGACGAAGCCAGGCATCGCGACACCGCGATTTCGCTGGGCGCCGCAGAGTTGCCGGCACCGGCGAAACTGGCAATGCGGGCCATGGCGAAGGTCATGACAACCGTCGCCAGCCGCATCTAGCCTTCCACGATCTCGAAATCCCGGGTGATTTCCGCGGTCTTCGCCAGCATGGCGGTCGCGGAGCAGTACTTCTCGTGCGACAGGCGGATTGCCTGTTCCACGACGTTGCGCTTGAGGCTGCGGCCGCGCACCACGAAATGCGTGTGGATGCGCGTAAAAACCTTCGGGTCGACCGCGGCGCGATCGGCTTGGAGCCGCACGTCGCAGCCGGTGACGTCCTGGCCGCTTTTCTTGAGGATCACGACCACGTCATAGGCCGTGCAGCCGCCGGCCCCCGCGAGCACCGTCTCCATGGGCCGCGGCGCGAGGTTGTTGCCGCCGCCCTCCGGAGCGCCGTCCATGGCGAGGATGTGATTGCTCCCGGTTTCCGCGATGAAGGACATCCCCGTGCCGGACCAGCGAACCGTGCATTCCATGCAGAACCTCCAGAAAAATCAGTGATTTGTGCTATGCAACAGACTGGGTCTTCTGAGCATCGGCTCAGTGCTGCGGGCGCAGACCAAATTGGTACTAACATCTCATCAGATATTGCATTGCAGCAATAAAACTTGCATAATGCGCTCCAGTGCTGGCGCGCGTCTCGGCGCCTAGCAGTTTGTCTCCTCCACCCTCCTCCTTTGGTGGATTCAGCGCAACTCTTCGGAGTTGCGCTTTTTTTTGTCGCAACAAGGGTTTGACGCTGAGCCGAGGGTCCCATAGAATCCGCGCCTTTTCTCCGGTAGCCGCTGCATGAAGACCTTTTCCGCAAAACCGCAGGATGTCGTGCACGGCTGGTTCGTCCTCAACGCCGAGGGCAAGGTGCTCGGCCGCCTTGCATCGCAGATCGCGATCCGCCTGCGCGGCAAGCACAAGCCCGAGTACACGCCGCACGTGGACA
This sequence comes from Betaproteobacteria bacterium, assembly GCA_031389685.1. Taxonomy (GTDB): domain Bacteria; phylum Pseudomonadota; class Gammaproteobacteria; order Burkholderiales; family SG8-39; genus JAABQT01. The sequence continues at coordinate 4,851 of JANMSV010000012.1, read as the reverse complement.
CCGGCGACTACATCGTGGTCGTCAATGCCTCGAAGATCCGCGTCACCGGCAAGAAGGCGCTGGACAAGAAGTACTACCGGCACACCGGCTATCCCGGCGGAATTCGCGAGACGAACTTCGCCAAGATGCAGGCGCAGCACCCGGAGCGCGTGCTCGAAAAAGCTGTCAAGGGCATGCTGCCCAAAGGCCCGCTCGGCTATGCGATGCTGAAGAAGCTCAAGGTTTATCCGGCGGGAAATCATCCGCACTCGGCGCAGCAGCCGAAGGCACTCGAGGTATAAGGACGGCACATGGTCGGCGATTACTACTACGGCACGGGGCGGCGCAAGAGTTCGGTGGCGCGCGTATTTCTGAAGCCCGGCAAAGGGCAATTCATCGTGAATGGCAAGCCGGTGGACGAATTTTTCTCGCGCGAAACCGGGCGCATGATCGTGCGCCAGGCGCTCGAGGTGACGAAGAACGTTTCGACCTTCGACATCATGGTCAACGTGTTTGGCGGCGGAGAGAACGGTCAGGCGGGCGCGGTACGCCACGGCATCGCTCGCGCGCTGGTGGAGTACGACGCCGGCCTCAAGCCCTCGCTTCGCGTGGCCGGCCTGGTGACGCGCGATGCGCGCGAAGTAGAGCGCAAGAAGGTCGGCCTGCGCAAGGCGCGCCGCCGCCCGCAGTTCTCCAAGCGCTGAACGCCGGCACGGAGAATTTCACGCATCAGGCAGCCCCGCGGGGCGGCCTTTTGTTTTTTCCCCCGCGCAGATGCATCATCCCGCCGTGCACCTCTCCAGCAAGCTCCTGAAGCTGCGGCAGCGATTTGGCATTGCCGCGCCGCGCGTCGCCGTGCGCTCCGAAGTGGCGTGGTACTTGCGCTGGATCGGCCTGATCCTGGTGCTGGCATGTTCCGCGGCCCTGGCGGCATGGATGTATGACGCCGGGCGCAGGTTTGCCGGCTTCGACCGCAGCGAGGTGGAGCAGGAGCTCGGGGACACGCGTCGCGACCTCGAAGCCGCGCGCAACGAGCTGGAACGCGTGCGCGCCGTGGCCAACGCGGCGGACAGCAGACTGTCGATCGAGCGCACGGCGCAAATCAAGTTGGCGCAGCAGATCCGCGGGCTGGAGCAGGAGACGGCGCGCTTGCGGGAGGAACTCGCAATCTTCGAAAGCATGCTGTCGGCCGAACAGCGTGCCGCCAATCCGCTGACCATCAACCGCTTCACGGTGGCACCCGATGTCCTGCCCGGCGAATACCGCTACCGCCTGCTGCTGTTGCTGGCGCCCGGAAGCCGCCGCGACCGCGATTTCCAGGGGCGGCTCGAGCTGGTGGTCAGTCTGACGGAGGGGGGCAAAAATGCTATGATGACTTTCCCCGAGAGCGGAGACCCCAGCGCCTCAGCTTTCCGGTTGGCTTTCAGGCACTTCCATCGCGTCGAGGGCATCTTCCGCGTGGACCCGAAAGCCAAGGTGGAAAGCGTGCAGGTGCGCGTCTACGAGGGGACTTCGGACCAGGCGCGGGCCGCGCAGAGCGCCGCGCCGGGCTAAAGGAGAATCGGATCATGTTCAGCAAGAGCGCAAAACCGCAGAGCCGGATCGACAGCTTGATCGGTGCCACGACGCGCATCGAAGGCAATGTGTTCTTCAGCGGCGGGTTGCGCGTGGACGGTGCGGTGCGCGGCAACGTGGCCGCTTTGCCCGATCAGCCCGGCACCCTGGTGGTGTCCGAGCATGCGCGCATCGACGGCGAGGTTGCGGCTTCGCATATCGTGGTCAACGGCACCATCGTTGGTCCGGTGCATGCCGCCGAGACCCTTGAACTCCAGGTCGGCTCGCGCGTCAAAGGAGACGTGCACTACAAGGCGCTCGAGATCCAGCAGGGTGCGGTCGTAGAGGGGCGCCTGGTGCATCATGGCGCGGCCGAGCAACTGAAGGGCGTGGAGCTGAAGCTCGCGTCCGGCGGCGATAAGCCGCGCTAGAGCCTACATTACGGAGCAATTCATGAACGCAGTCACCGAAATGCCGGCGCCGCTGGTTTTCTCCGACAGCGCGGCGGGCAAGGTCAAGCAACTGATCGAGGAAGAGGGCAACACCGAACTGAAGCTGAGGGTATTCGTCTCTGGCGGCGGTTGCTCCGGGTTCCAGTACGGATTCACTTTCGACGAGGTGCAGAACGAGGACGACACCGTGATGCAGAAGAACGGCGTCTCGCTGCTCATCGACCCGATGAGCTACCAGTATCTCGTGGGCGCCGAAATCGACTATCAGGAAGGGCTGGAAGGGGCGCAGTTCGTGATCAAGAACCCGAACGCCACCACCACCTGCGGCTGCGGATCCTCGTTTTCGGTGTGAGTCGCCGTTGGCAATTGCCTAAAGGGGGACTCCGGGTCCCCCTTGCCGTTTCTAAGGCGGATAGATCGCGCCCAGCACGCGCGCGCCTCGCGCGCCGGTGACCGAGGGCAGGTTTCCAGGCTGTTCCCGCAAGGTCCGTTGAGCGAGCCACGCAAACGCCACCGCCTCCACCATCGAGGCATCGACGCCGAAGCGGTCGCTACTTTCCACCGGGAGGGGGGCCGTCAGTTCGCTCAGGCGCGCCATCAGCCTGCGATTGCGCGTGCCGCCCCCGCACACGATGAGACGTTGCGTGCCGGGGCACCAGCGCCGCAGGGCGTCCGCGACGCCTCGCGCCGTGAGCTCCAGCAGCGTTGCCTGGACTTGTTGCGGGTCAGCCTCTGCGGGCAGGCGCTGGCGCAGCCACGCCTCGTTGAACAAGTCACGACCGGTGCTCTTGGGCGGCGGGCGGACAAAGTAAGGCTCGGCGAGAAGTTTGGCGAGCAGTGCCGCGTCGAACCGGGTACCGCCCGCCCAGGCGCCGTCCTCGTCGAACGGCTTGCCGAGCTGCGACTGCGTCCATAAATCCATCAGGCAATTTCCCGGCCCGCAGTCGAATCCGATGATCGGGCCCGACGCGGGCAAGCGCGTCAGGTTGGCGATCCCGCCGAGATTCAGTACCGCACGATTCTCGGCGCTGCCGCCGAACACTGCGGCGTGGAACGCGGGGGCGAGGGGCGCGCCTTGACCGCCCGCCGCCAGGTCCCGGCTGCGAAAATCGGCCACCACGCGCGTGCCGGTAAGCTCCGCCAGCAGCGCCGCATTGCCGAGCTGGATCGTGTAACCGGCGTCAGGCCGGTGGCGCACGGTCTGGCCATGGCAGCCGATGGCGCGCACTTCCCGGTTCGAGATCGAGGCACGCGCCATCGCGTCGACGGCCGCGGCTGCGTACCGGCGCGCGAGCTCGTTGGCGCTGGCAGCAGCACGCTCGAGTTCGTTGGTTCCCGCGTGGTTCAGGGCAAGGAGTTCGGCGCGCAGATCAGCGGGAAACGGGTGGTGGGCATGCGCCAGTACCGCCGGGGCGCTGCCGCCCAGGTCGACCAGGACCGCGTCGACTCCGTCGAGGCTGGTCCCCGACATCAGGCCGACGAAGAGCTCCCGGGTCACTCCAGCCGCGCGAGCGGATTGACGGCGAGCAGCCGATAGGCCGCGAGCGTCCCTGACAGCACGACGGCCGCGACGGCCGGTGCGCGCCTGTAACCTGCGTATTCGCTCATGGATCGGCTAGAATTCTTTGATATTCAGGTGCCTGCGTCAGTCTAGCAAAAATCGCCCGTGCGGCAAAACGACAAGCCTACCGTTGCGCAATCCCTTGAGCTGATCAAGCGCGGCAGCGAGGAATTGATCGTCGAGAGCGAGTTGGTGCGCAAGCTCGAGCGCGGCACGCCCATGCGCGTGAAGCTGGGCCTCGACCCGACGGCGCCCGACCTGCATCTCGGGCATACGGTGGTGATCAACAAGCTGCGCCACTTCCAGCAACTGGGCCATCAGGTGCAATTCCTGATCGGCGATTTCACCGGCATGATCGGCGACCCCACCGGCAAGAACCAGACGCGTCCTCCCCTTTCGCGCGAGCAGATCCTGGAGAACGCGAAGAGTTACCGCGCACAGATGTCGAAGATCCTCGACCCCGAGAAGACGCAGGTGATGTTCAACTCCGAGTGGTCGGACAAGTTGGGCGCGGAAGGCATGATCCGGCTCGCCTCGCGCTACACGCTCGCGCGGCTGCTGGAGCGCGACGACTTCGCCAAGCGCTACAGGGGCGGGCAGCCGATCTCGGTGCACGAGTTGCTGTACCCGCTGATGCAAGGCTACGACTCGGTGGCCATGAAGGCGGACGTGGAGCTCGGCGGCACCGACCAGAAATTCAACCTGCTGGTCGGACGCGAGCTGCAGAAGGACTACGGCCAGGAGCCGCAGTGCATCATCACCATGCCGCTGCTCGTGGGACTGGACGGGGCGGAGAAGATGTCCAAGTCCCTGGGCAACACCATCGGCATCACCGAGCCGCCGCAGGAGATCTTCGGCAAGCTGATGCGCATCTCCGACGAGCTAATGTGGCGTTACATGGAACTGCTGTCTTTCCAGGACATAAAGGCGATTCATGCGAAGCGGGCGACGGTGGCCGGCGGCGCGAATCCGCGCGAAGTGAAGTTCGAATTCGCCAAGGAGATCGTCGAGCGCTTCCACGGCAAGGCCGCGGCGCAGGCCGCTGCAGACGAGTTCAATGCACGTTTCAGGGATCGTGCGCTTCCAACTGATATTCCGGAAAAAATCCTGACGGCGCCGCCTGGCGGCTTGGTCTCTACGCAGGCCTTGAAGCAAGCAGGACTGGTAAACAGCTCGTCGGAAGCGGACCGGCTTATTGCGCAAGGCGGCGTGAAGGTCGACGGCGAGCGTCTTTCAGATCGAAAGATGGTGTTTGCAACGGGGGAGACCTACCTCGTTCAGGTCGGCAAGCTGAAGATCGTTCGG